>NZ_QOZX01000067.1:0-10485 GCF_008368895.1 Bacillus sp. BB081 | reverse complement strand
GTTATAAAAACGTATAAAGACCACCTATTTCCATAAGTGATCTTTCTTTATGATTCTGCATTTGTACACTTCTGTAGAAAAATAGTGTAGATACGCTTTGTTTGTTAAATTTTTAGTCCTCTCCATTTACTAAAAAATATAGCTTAATACAATTAATATGGTATTCGTTACATTGCAAACTATTATTCTGTCTTCTGTACAAGCACACTACTAAAAATCAATTCAGCAACTTTTACATATCCTTTTGAGTTTGGATGAATTAAATCCTTAGACCAAAGCGTATTGTCATTAACTAAAGGATGACTCCAAAAGTCAACATGATGAAGCTTATACTCTCTACTCAGTGAACATATAACATCATTTGCCTCTAATAATTGTTCCTTTATTATTTGTTTTTTTTCAGAAGCGAAAGGAAGCCTTACTGTAAAATCCGGAAGATTTGCTATCATAATATCAGCACCTGTTTTACTTAATGTATTTATCATAAATTCCATATCATTCTTATATGCATTATGATTCCAACGTCCTTTTAAAACGTCGTTTGCACCTGCAATTAGACTAACCAAATCTGGTTTAAAAGTTAATGCTTTTTCCAATTGCTGCGAGCGAATTTCTTTAGTTACTAACCCACGCTTTGCAAAATTGGCATATTCTATATCGTTTTCACACAGTTGAACAAAATGATCTACCCAGCTTTTTAATGCAATTCCCTCTACTTCATCCCCTATTCCCTCTGTAAAACTATCACCAATCGCTACAAATCGCTTCCACATATGTAGTCCCCCTTTATTTTTAACCATATCTATACTATACAATAGCTCACAACGTAATTGTTATTTCTAAGTGTTTTTTGATTTCAATTATATTCCACTTTACTATATTTACATTTAGAATCCAAAATTGACCGATTCCCAATATACTTAGGAATCGGTCATATTCGTATATTTACTAAAGAGATAAAATCTCTCTAGTCATTATACTTTTTTCAAAAAATTTGTTGTTCTTTGTTTTGCCCAGTTGATACATTTCTTTTCGATTAAATGATACGAAACTATAGAAAAAAGGAGTGTCATTGTAATGCACAAAGTAAGAAGGAATAAGATAGATATCTTTGTATACAAAAGTTTAAATAGTACCATCATGATTGGAAAATGACACAAATAGATACTGTATGAAATTTCTCCTAAATATACAAACACACTCTTATTTAAAAATGCTTTTACTTTTATGTTACTCATGGCCATTATAATAAATATACTAACACCCATTACGACACCCCAATCTTTTAATAAGAAAGTAGTATCATTACGGGAAATACCATAAATTAAAATGGAATATAAATATAAAATAACCCCTAGTGCAATAAGAAATCCTTTATTAATTTTTTTCATATTCCTATATGAGTAGATAAGTTTTTCCTGATGTTTAAAAAGTAACATCCCAACCATAAACATAGATGTAAAATGCAGTGTATCAGCATAACCATTATAAAACCCCTCAGCTTTCCCAATATGCAACATATTAAGAAAAACATTAATTAAAGAAAAGCTCAAAGCAAATAGTATCGTTTTCTTCCAACTCAGTTTATAAAAAAGAAGGAATAAGAAAGGAAACACAATAGATATACGCATTTCTTGAGCCAATGACCAGATAACTGGATTATAATTTTCCGTAAAAAAGTTATTAAGAAGCACAAAATGGTTTATAATATCTAATTTTGTTATAGAACCTTGCCACCTATCATAGAACCAATCCCGTAGTCCTACCACTTCATACGGTGAAAATAAAATAAATAAAGCAAAGGTAATGATTATCCAAAAATAATAAGGGATATAGATTCTTACAAATCTCTTAATTAAATATCCCCAATAATTTGTTTTTGAATGGTAAAGTGCCATAGATAACACAAAACCACTGAGTACATAAAAAACGATTACAGCTTCTCCACCCGCCCATAAAATCCTAAGCGGGGAAAATTTAATAGAATTAGGCAACGATGGTAGCATTAAACAAAAATGTCCAAATACCACGGTAAGTGCTGCTAACCCTCGTATGGAATCTAATTCTTTTATTCTCTTACTCATAAAATGTTCTCCTTGTAAATTGTAGATTTTGCTGTTCGTAAAGTCCACTATACGAATGTAGTGGGAGGATTGTACATATTGTTTCTTTAAATTCCTAATATAAGCAGTACAAAGTTAATTTGACCTCCATTTCTTTATATACATAATTTAAAACAAAATATTTAATACAAAGAAAAGATTTTATTAAATTTTTATAAAATCTAATTACAGAAATACGTACCGGATATTAATTTTTTATTGTCATTTGATGGAATAGTGGGTGGTTTTTCATCATGTAACTTTATGAAACTAACCTTGCACCTGAACCCTTTAAATCGAAAGATTCATAATAAACGCCATCCTTTCTGTATATTTCTACAAAAAGAATAGCGTTTTTTGATTATATAGATACAAATTTAATTTAGCTTGATAGCACTACCACTACAAATAGTTCTGAAGAACCAAATTTGAGAATTAATGCAATCTACCATTCCAAGCTATCTACATAAAAATCCATAATACTTTGAAACTCCGTATTTCAGATTAATTTTTAGTTTTATCTTATAAAGTTAGCTTTTTACTATATCAACCGCACTATCCCATATACCGCTAAAGAAAGATCCAATTTGGCGCATAAAACGTGTAAACCAATTTGCTTGTTCTACATCAGATTTTGTTACAAGGTCTATTTGTAATGATTTACCTGATAAGAACCCAGGATCTGTATTATCTTTAGGCGAGATAATCATTTTACTTATTGTTACACCTTTTTTAATAGGCGCTTCTTGTTCTTTATTCGATACTTTAAATTCTTTTTTATAAACATCTTTATTGCCCTTTGGCATTGGAAGTGAAACAGCTTGCTTTGTTTGAACTACTACATCTTTGTCTTTCGCATTTGCAACTCGCAAAGTTTCATGCCCTTTTACTACTGAATCTTTTCCGTAGATATTCTTCACTTCAAAATTCGCAAATCCATAATCATATAATTTCTTTGTTTCATCAAAACGTGCTGTATGGGAGTTTGCTTTTATCACTACAGATATTAGACGCATACCGTTTCTTTCTACTGTACCAGTGAAGCAATCACCGGCTTCTGGAGTAGTTCCTGTTTTCAACCCATCTACACCTTCGTATTGCTTAATTAAACCTTTTAACATCATGTTAAAATTCACCATATCAATTGGATACTTGCCACCCTTTTGGAATGTTTTTTTTGGAATTTTTGCTGTATCTAACATTTTTGGAAAATCTTGAATAAGACGTTGTGCTAAAATCGCACAATCTCTTGCGGACATTTTATTTTTCTCGTCTGGAGTTGTCCCTTCTGGGTGATATCCTTTTAAATCATAGTTTGTTAAGCCTGTAGAGTTTACAAATTTATAATTTTTCATTCCAAACTCTTTTGACTTATCATTCATCATTTTCACGAAATCGGCTTCTTTTCCAGCAATTTCTTCAACTAAAGCAATTGTCGCACCGTTCGCAGAGTAAATTGCCATTGCCTCATATAACTCTTTTACTGTATAAGAGCCACCATTTTCTAATGGAACGTTTGATAATGAGCGATCTTGCGAAATCTTATATGCATATTCAGAGATTTTAACTTTTTGATCCCATTTAAGTTTTCCTTTATCCACCGCTTCATGAACTAAATATTCACTCATCATTTTTGTCATACTAGCAATTGCTAGTGATTCATCCGCATTTTTTTCATATAAAATTTTTCCGGAATTTGCTTCTACTAAAATTGCTGATCCTGCTTCTACGTCTAAAACAGGAACTGTTTCCGCTGATGCTCTTCCAGATGTAACAATTATGCTACAAAATAGTGTAAGCACTGTTACTATTGCAATAAATCTCTTGCAAAACATACCTTTCACTTCTGTTACCTCCAATATCTTTGTACTCAAAAAAAGCGTTATTCTAACATAATCCTTCAAAAAATAGACAGCGATATCAAATTCTATATACATATAAGACATTAGGACGACTTTCATATAAATCATCTCATCCCACCCTTTTAGGCACACTGACACTTAGTATTCCCACACATATCCCTCTTTTTAATACCTTTGTATTTTTCAAAATGATTCGTACTTTCATATTTTTTAGGATTACACTTAATAGACAATATAAGTAATACATTTGTTCCACATTTATAAAAAATAAAACCAGTGTGTCCCGATTAAATTTTGAGGCACACTGGTTGCTAAACTTACTATCGTTTCTTCCATTATTCATATCAATGAACTCTCCCTCATTCTATTAATTATTTTATAAAAATAAAAAAATTAACTTATCAGTATCATGCCTACTATGAATGACCTATTTGAATTATTAACTTAAAAAGTTTCTTAAGTTTAAAAAAAAGCTTATGGAACCTTTCATTCCATAAGCCATTCTATATGATCGGATGTTCAACAATAAAGGATATCCAACCTTCTTTATATTCTGCATGTATATTACCATTATGAAGTTCAACAATTCTTTTTGAGATAGCGAGTCCCAGTCCATTTCCTTGATTATCTTTTCTTGCCTTATCACCCCTGAAAAATCTCTCAAATAATTTATTTGGATCGCTAACAGGTGGTTTCTCAGCTTTATTTGATACTTTCAAAATTGCCTTATTATCAATTACGTCAAGACATATTGATAATTCGGATGGCTTCATGCTGTAATTTATCGCATTCATAAACAGATTTTCATAAACACGTACCATTTTTTCTACATCCATGAAAATAGGTATTGATTCTTCCGTTATTGATTTTTGAACAATTAAACTTTCCTTTTCAAATATAGGAGTGTATTCCCCAACTATTTGCTCCAATAAACCCGATAAATCAACTTCATTAAAGTTTAACTTGGCATCGTTGTCTGATAAACGGGTATACTCAAATAATTCATCAATTAGATATTTCAATCTCTGTGATTTTAAATAAGTGGTTTCGAGATATTCCTGTAATTGTGCTTTACTGTCGTATTGCCCTCTTTTTAATAAATCTACATAACCGATAATAGATGTCAATGGTGTGCGTAAGTCATGAGATACGTTGGTTATGAGTTCATTTTTTGTACGTTCCAATCGTCTTTCCTGTTCAAATGTATTCTCCAATTCCTTGGACATGTAATTAATATTTTGAGCAAGTTGAGTCAATTCGTCTTTTCCCTCGATCTCAATTGTCAAACCCAGTTTTCCATTGGCAATATCATTCACATTATCAGAAATGAGCTTCAAATATACTATTTTCTTTCGAACCAATATTAAAAAAATGATTATAAAAGTAAAGATCGCTAACGCGAATATAAGAAATGTAAGTATATTATTTTCAAATGCACTAAGATTATCAAGATAGTGATTTAGAGTTAATGGAATTATGATATATATAAAAGTGAGGATTGTTAAACCAAACGAAACAAAAAAACTAACTGCAACAGCACCAAGAAGTTTTATAATTATCTTATTTCTAAACCTAACCTTCTTCATATTTTGTACCCAATCCCCCAAACAGTTTTAATATAAATTGGATGTTTAGAATCTTCTTCAATTTTGTCTCTTATTTTTGTAATATGTACCATGACGGTATTATCCGATTTATAAAAAACCTCTTTCCAAACTGCTTCATATATTTTTGCAACACTCAGAACAATTCCTTTGTTACGAGCAAGTAGTTCGAGTATATCAAACTCTTTTGGAGTTAGCCTTACTTCCGTGCCTCTTATCCATACTTGACGTGTATCTGTATTTACAGTCAAATCACCAATTTCTAGTATACTTTTATCATTATCTGCATTTGTATTATATTTTTTAAACCTTCTTAATTGGGATTTTACTCTAGCGATTAACTCCAACGGATTAAACGGTTTTGATAAATAATCATCGGCACCAGAGGCTAAACCCTGAATTTTGTCTATATCCTCTGATTTTGCAGAAAGCATGATAATAGGCATATTTCTTTCTTCCCTAATCTTCATACACGCTTCAATACCATCCATATTTGGCATCATAACATCCAAAATAATAAGATCGAATCGCTTTTCTTCTAACAGTTCTAACGCTTCAATAGCATCTTCAGCCTTTTGAGTTTTCAGACCTTCATTTTCCAAATATACAGAGATAAGATTTCTAATCTCTTTATCATCATCAACAATAAGAATTTTTGACTCCATATGATTCCTCCACAATTTTCTCGTATTGAACAACTAAAGGCATAAGCAAGTGGTACATTTTTATACGCCTTTTTGTAAACCTCTAATTGAAAGAACAAAAATAATATAATCAGTATAAAAGATAACGTCTTACAATTTTCTTGAGATCCATTTACAATTAATATTTTTTTCTCCATAAAATTTAACTTTTAATAAAAAATAATTGCTTTATGACTCCTTATTTTAATTAATTTTTTTATTACACCATTATTTTATAAAACTTATAAAAAGAAAAAATATCCTCTTCAATACGATCTTAAAGGATATTCTTTTGCAAATCTCATTTTTTACTTGTTACTTATTTTCACCAGTTTTTCTCCTTGTTCTAAAAGTGTTTCATAGTCATTATTCTCTTTAATTTCTTTAATTTTATTTTCAATTGTGGGTGTATTATTTATATTAAAGTACGTATTTAATACTTCATATGGTGTCTTTCCTTGTTTGATTGCACTATCTTCAATAGCTTCTTTCCATGGTATATTTGCTTTATCCATGCTTAATTCAAGCGCTGAACCAGTCTCATATTTCATATTCCGTTCTAAAAACTTTGGAGATTCTGCCTGTCCATTAGCAATAAAGTTGAACGCCTCCATAAAAGTAACATGATATGGCTTCTGTTTCTTTGCAAGTACCATAAGATTTCCACCAGTTAAATTACTATATCGATACTCTAAGTATCGTGCTGAACCTTCTATCGCTTCCGTTTTTGTTTCTCCAATTAATTGAGGCCATTTTTTCAAGCGATAGTTACGTACAATTGTCCAATCATATAATACCTTATTAATACTTTCTGGGTTCATATCAATCATCGCTTTATCTAATAACTTAAATTCTAATCCCATTAGCGCGTAATTTTCTTTATTAATCGGATATTCGTAAATAAACTCTCTACCATTTGCATCATATGTCCAATCTTTTTGTTTATAAGCATGAAAAGCTTCATGTAATAAGAAAGACGAAAAATCAAAATATAAATCTGGATTACTAAACATTTTAGGATAATATTTTAAATAAAATACATCCATATCGTTCATATTTATTGTCCCAAAGTTCCAAGGAATCCAGGTAGAAATTGTTCTAAAATCAAAACGAGTTAAGCGATAGACTTTAGGTAAATGCAGAGAATTGGGAACTTTTATTTCTTTTGCAAAAATACTATTTTCTAATCCCGTTACATTAACTGCATAAGCTTCTTGTCTAAAGAATCCCCCGTCTTTATTACTACGTATCAGAACCAATGGCATTTTTTCGAAGCGATAATCTTCATTCCAAAGTTTATCACTCGATTCTTCGAAGCTCTTATAAATAGTATATAATTCTTTTAACATGTTTTGATCTGTGTTATCTAAAGACTTAAACTCAGTATGATATGTTTTATTTAAAATTATGCTTCCCAACATACTTCCTATAAATATTACTAATAAGATTAAAATTACCTTTAAAAATTTTTTCAACATACACTCCTTTTCTAAAACGATAATCCTTATGATGAATAAGGTTTACAAGTTTTATGTTAATTAACACTTTTTTGGTGCAGGCCTAATTTGAAATAATAACTACAATAGATACCATGAATACAAGGTAGTTATTGTAGTTAACAATTTATATTGGATGATAATTCAATTTTATTGTAAGGGATAGTGCAATCGTTCCTACAAATGAGGATAAATTAGTACTCAATGTAGGAACGATGCTATCTGGCCCCTTCATGATTAAGATATAGAAAGAATAGTATTTTTCTCTTTTAATTGCTTATACATATCTTCTTGTAAGTTATAGATGAAATGGCCCCCTACTTGTATTTACTTTTCTTCTAACACTTTCTGCCGCTCATTGCTGCATATTTATATCTCAAATTCACTTTCTATTTTGCTTACATGGTATTTTTTCATTTCAGCATAACGGAGGGCAATTCTGTCAATATTTAGTATACATAATATTATTACATTAACCTTCTTTCGGAAGTACAATTCTTTTATACAATTGAACTGTAATCACATAGTAAATCGAGTAAATCACTACGAAAATAATAATTGGTAGCCAAATACGAAAGTACGGATCAGCCAAAAGAACGCTGAACATGTTCATACCAACTAATATGTGAACAATACCCACAATTGCTGGGACTAAAAATACGAAGAATAACTCCTTATAAATTGATTGTATTAATAACTCCCGGCGAACACCGATTTTACGAAGCATTTGGTAACGTGTACTATCTTTGGATGCACCGGATAAAATTTTAAACATTAAGCAGCTTGCCATCATTGCTAAAAATGCAACACCAACGAAAAAACCCATAAACATTAGTCCGCTGGCAAAATCATGACTCACAATATACGCTTGATACTTACTATCCAATTCTTCCGCTTTCACATTTTTATATTTTGCTATCTGTAATTCATCAAGTTTTTTCCATTCTTTTATGTATGATCCAAAATCATCTGTTTTCCCCATAAACACAGTACTTTCTTTACCCTTCAGCCCATCGTAGATGTTTTGATTTACAATTTTTATTTCATAATCAGGATACACATAATTTGACTGGATCGTTCTGAAAGCCTGGATCCATTGTTTTGTGTTCATCTCTCCTTTAACCCACTTTATTGAAAATGCACCAATGGGTATTTCCTCTGAAACTTTCTCTATTTTCATACCTTGCAAGAAAGGGCGATTTTTTTCTAAATCTTCTTTAAGATAATAAACATACCTATCATCAACTTTGTAATGATATTCAAGTTTTTCTTGAAATAAGATATTATCCAAAATTGTCTTTTCTTCTGCTGTTGGATTATGAATGACTGAATCGTAAATTCGTATTTGATCTGTCATGTTTAGGATGTTGTTTTTAAATGCCATACCACAAGCAATTCCACCAGCACCCAGAGCCACTAAGATTGCTACTGTTGCAAGCACATTTGTTAGACCATTAATGCGGAAATTTAATTGTGCAAAAGTAAAAGCATTGAGGCCTTTTTCACTACGTTTTTTATTACTCTTTAGCTTGTTAATCATAACTGGGAGAAGTGATCCAAATATTAGGTAAGTACCAACGGTTGCTGAGATTAATCCAACGGCCATTAATCCCAAAACAATTAGCGAATTTGCATATGACATATAAATCAGTGATGCATAACCAATACCTAATAAAAGAATACCAAGGAATGCAATTACAACGGTCATTTTTCCTTTTATGGCAACACGTTCTGTTTGTTCATCTGCATGTACAAGTTGCAGTACAGAAATACGAGATAATTTAATACTATTCATAATTGCTGATAATATAAATAGTGCAAAGAAGAAGACGCAAGTAATAGCTATAGATGGCAGATAAAGTGCTTTATAACCTTCGCCAGCAAACTCGAGTTGTTTCATTAATAGCTGACCGATACCTTCTGCAAGTCCAACACCAATTGTAATTCCAATCAAAAGAGATGTGGCACCTAATATAATTGTTTCGATAAACATAAGTAAGGTAACTTTATGCTTTTTTGCTCCTAACATCATATACATACCAAATTCTTTTTGACGAAGAGCTGATAAGAAAGAGTTTGCATATAAAATATAGAAAAATGTGATAACCGCTAACAAAAAGGAACCAATTTTAAATACAGACACAATATCCCTAATAGAAGAGTTAGATTCAAGGAACGTTTTATTGGATGCTAGCGTTTGAAACATATAAAAAGTTGAAATAGAGACAATAAGACCAACAAGTAAAACAATGTAATCTTGCAACTTACTTTTTAGGCCTGACATAGAAAGCTTAAATAACATGATTGAACTTCCTTCCTTACGCTTTTTGTGTGCCCAAGTTTGCAAGCACGTCTAAAATTTCTTTATAGAATTCTTCACGGGTACCACCGCGATGAAGTTCTTTATATAACTCACCATCTTGAATGAATAAAATACGCTGGCAGTAACTTGCGCTGTAAGGATCATGCGTAACCATCATTATGGATACACCTTGCTCTTTATTTAGGCTTGTCATGGCATCAAGTAAACTCGTTGCATTTTTGGAATCTAGAGCTCCAGTTGGCTCGTCCCCTAAAATAATAGCAGGTTCATGCACTAACGCACGTGCTGCTGCTGAACGCTGCTTTTGTCCACCAGATACTTCAGATGGGTACTTTTGAAGAATTTCTGTAATCCCTAGCATATCCGCTACTTTTTCTACTTTCGGTCCAATATTACGTGATGAAACACCTTGAAG
>NZ_QOZX01000066.1:0-18083 GCF_008368895.1 Bacillus sp. BB081 | reverse complement strand
AATATATTGAATTAAAAAATAAAATATATAAATGCAAAATAATCATAAAATCATTTGTGTTATAGAAAGAATAATAAATAGTTAAAATAGAATGATTTTTAGTAAAGGTTCAAGTTTTGAAGAATAGTGCATACAATATAAAGTCTTTTCCTTTCTTCATTTAAGTTTTACGTATATAATTTAAAAGTACTATTTTTATTTTATATTTTTTATATTTATAACAGAATAGAGGTTTAAAAATGGGTGTTAAAATCATTACGGATAGTGCGGCGGATTTACCGGTAGAATTGCTGCAAGCATATGATATTGATTTAATTCCACTCCGTGTTTATGATGAAGCAGAAACAGAGTATTTAGATGGAGTTACATTAGAGTCAGTTACATTATTGCAAAACATGAGAGAAGGCGCTGTTTATAGAACGTCATTGCCTTCACTTGAAACTTTCCAAGAAAAATTTGTTTCTTATGCAAAAGAAGGTAATCCTTGTATATATTTAGCTTTTTCATCTGAACTGTCCGGTACATATCAATCGTCAGTTGTTATTAAAGAAGAAGTAAAAGAAACATATGCTGATTTAGATTTAGAAATTATCGATACGAAATGTGCTTCGCTTGGTCAAGGGCTTGTCGTATTAGAAGCTGCTAAAATGGCGAAAGACGGCGCATCAAAAGAAGATATTTTAAAACGTATCGCTTTTCTAATGAAGCATATGGAGCATATCTTCACTGTAGCTGACTTGCAGTACCTTGTGAAAGGTGGACGTTTAAGTAAAGTAGCTGGTTTTATCGGTGGTTTACTAAACATTAAACCGATCTTAAATGTGGATGAAGGAAAACTTGTACCACTTGAAAAGGTAAGAGGGAAAAAGAAAGTATTAAGCCGAATTGTTGATATTATGGAAGAGCGTGGAAAAGACCTTAAAGGCCAAACAATCGGTATGACTCACGGTGATGACTTAGAAACAGCTGAAGCATTAAAAACGTTAATTACGGAAAGATTTGGCTGTGAAGTATTTATCGTAAATACAATTGGAGCAGCAATCGGAGCGCATACAGGACCTGGTGCGTTAACATTGTTCTTCTTAAATGAGGTAGAGTAAAGGATTGATCTTTTGATCAATCCTTTTTTAATTCTAATATAATTGTTTTATGAGGATGAAAAATATGTAATTTTATATTAGTTAGTAACTTTCTTTTTAGTAGGTATGAAGGTAGATAGGAAACCAGTGAAGGCTAGCATGAAACCAAATGTTTCAGTATCATCAACTACTAAACCATTGTTCCACTGATAAAGGAAGGATGCTAGTATTAAAAGAGTAGCGGCTCCTCCTACATATCTTACTATTTTTCGTGTTGAATCGTTTTTAGGTTTTACAATCATATTTATCGCCCTTTCATATTTAATAAATAATTCGATAAACTAACTTACAGGATGTGATATTTATAATTCATTTATTGAGTCTATTTATTAACTTTCTCTTTAATAGGTAAGAAGGTAGATAGGAAAGTAATGATAACTAGTCCAAAGCTGACTCTTTCAGTTTGATCAATTACTAAGTCATTTTTCCACTGATAAAGGAAAGAAGCGATTATTAAAAGTAAAGCAGCGCCTCCAACATATCTTACTATTTTTCGTGCGGATTCATCTTTAAATCTTACAATCATGTTTATCATCCTTTCGTTTTTATTGAATAATTCGACAAACTAATTTCTAGGATTTGATATTAATAATTCATCTATTAAATTTATTTGGTTTATAATAGATATTTTTTATGTATTAGGTAAATGTAATGAACTATAACTATCTAAATGAAGAATGATAGCTTACATGTAGTTAAATCCTTTTCATTAAGTTTATCGTAATTTAAGTATATGATTCTGTGTTTGTTAATAACAAGTAGTAAAATCACATGAAAAAAATGGACGAAAAATCTAAATTTTAACCATTAAATTTAACAAAGTATCTAGAAATAATCATAGTATGAATGTAAAATTAAAATGTATGATACATTTTTTTACATTTGTGAAATTGTATATTTTATTTAGTATGAAAAATATGTAGATACATAATGACTTAATTAGTAAAAAGCATGAAAAGGTTAATTAGGGAGAGAAAAAGATGGAAATAGGGGAACGTATTCGGCAAGTTCGTATGCATAAAGGATTGACACAGGGGGAGCTCGTATCAGAAATATGCTCAGTAACCTATTTAAGTAGAATTGAGAGTGGGAAAATCAAACCATCATCTTCTTTTATAAAGAAGGTTTCTAAAAAGTTAGAAGTTAAGAGCGATTATCTTATAAATGGAAATTACGAGGAGATAAAGCTTACTATTCTTGAAATATGTAATAAATATAAAAAAGATAAAAGTATTACAGAAGCTGACTTATCTTTGTTAGAATTATACGTTCGCGAAGTGGATTCAATCCCTTTATTACTAAAGGTATATGGTGTACTTATATACTATCATGCCCGACAAAAAAACGTGTTACATGTGAAGTCGCTTATAGATCAAGCTTTGCAAATGATACCAAGTCAGGTCGAAATGCAAAACCTTGACGATTATATTTATTATTTAAAAGCTCGAGGTTTATATTTTTATAATAAACAAGACTACAGTGCTGCTCATGATATTTATGTACAGGCTGAGAGTTTACTTGGTGCAGAAGAAACTGAACAACATGGTCATATATACTATAATTTATGTCATGTATATAAGGAGCTTTATAAAGATAAAAGTATTAGTCGTTTGTATGCCTTAAAAGCTTACAACGTATACAGAAAAAATGGTATGCAGAAAAACGTAATAAATACACTTTTAATGCTTGCAATATTGTATATTATGGATGAGTTATATGAAAAGGCACTTGAAATTTTACAGCAAGTAGAAAATAGTTTGGCTACTAATGGTGATTCAAAGTATTTACCTATAATTTCATATGATTACGGTAAAATTTATCAAGGTTTGAAAGACTATACGAATGCCATTAAATACTACGAAAAAACTTTGGAATTAAGTGAATTTTTATCACAGAAAGACCAAAAAGTATATGCGTTACGAAATATGTTGGAGATATACATAGAACTTAAAGATTGGGAAAATGTTAATAAGGTTATGAATGAAGCATTTCATTTTTTATCAATTTATGATGTGCCAATTGCATTTGTCCAACTATATGGTTTGAAAGCTAAAGTATTCAAAATACGTGGGGATTATTATGAATATGAGAAAAATATGCAAAAAGCAATTGAAGTGGGATTAGAAAAAAAACAACATCGCTTAGTTGCTGAACTATCCTATGAATTAGGTAACTTTTATTATAAAAATCGCTCTTATAAATTATCTGCGAAGTATTATAAAATCTCAGTTGAAAATAAAATGGATTTATAAAGAAGTTTAGTAAAAAATTCTTATAAATTGTAAAGGGTTATCCAAAAGAGTAGGGTATTTTATACCTTTTGGATAGCCTCTTTTTATTACTATTCTATAATTACTGGTCGATATGGTATCGGTGAAGATAAAATCATCGAAGTTTTGACTGTTCCAAATGGTATAACGAAATCAATTAATTCCTTTAATTCCTTCATAGAGTGAACCGCTACTTTTAAGTAATAACTACTTTCACCTGTTACTCGATGACATTCGAGTATTCTATATTCTTCGTAGATTTTCTCCTCAAATTTTTTACAAGGAATCTTTAGATTTTCAATTCTTAAAAATGCTTGAATTGATTTCCCAACTGCATCTAATGATATCCGTGCGGTATATTTCTCAATTATTCCAGTATCTTGTAATCTCTTTAGTCTTTCGGTAACACTAGGGCGACTGAGGTGTAAGTGTTCGGTCATTTCTGTAATTGTCATTCTGGCATCTTCTTGTAGTAATAGCGTTATTTTCTTATCAATTTCATCCATGAATTATGCTCCTTTGCAAAATTGAAAGTAAATTTCTGAAATAAATACATAATATAAAATCTCATGTTAAATTACATACACTTTTGTATATTGAATAGACTGATAACTTTCTATAATTAAAATATAAATGGAGGTGCATGTAATGTCTAATCATTTTGATGAAACAATTTCTATTACAAAGGGAACAGCCTTATACGTCGGAGCGGTTTTAGGATCGGGAATTCTTATATTACCTGGTATGACAGCAAGTGTAGCAGAAGGGAATGCGATTGTTTCTTGGCTTGTTATGATATTACTTAGTATTCCACTTGCATTCACATTTGCTTTTTTGTCGATTGAACATCCGAGTGCAGGTGGAATTGCGACTTTTTCAGAAAAGGCTTTCGGTAAAAATATAGGTGCTATTATAGGCTGGTGTTTTTTTATTGCGGGTAGCGTTGGGCAAATCGTTGTCTCAATGACTGGTGGAATGTATATAGTGAAAGTGTTTGCTTTATCATCACATTTTTCGTACGTTATAGCGCTTATTATTTTAAGTATTTCAATTGGTTTCAATTTATACGGGTTAAAAATGAGTGGATTATTTCAAGTATGTATTGGTGTATTAACTTTATTTATCTTAATCGTAACAATTATCAGTTCGCTACCTTATATTGAAATGAACAATATAAATGTACATATTTCTATGCAAGAAGTAAATCCAATTTTAGATGCATCTTTATTAATTTTTTGGTCTTTTTTCGGTTGGGAAGCTATTGCAAGTTTAGCTCCAGAATTTAAAACACCTAGAAAAAGAAATATTATTTTATCTACGGGGTTTGCGATTGTTATTATTGGGGTTTTATATATTGGTATTGCATTATCAGTAATTGGAACGAAGTCCTATCATATAAATGCTGATAATGCTACAGCTCTCGTGCTTGTAATTAAGCAAACATTAGGCGACAAATTTGCATGGTTAATTGGATTTGTAGCTTTTATCATTTGTTTAGGGACGACAAATGCATTTATTGCAAGTATGGGGCGCTTAGGTTATTCACTAGGAAAAGAAGAAGTTGCACCACGCTATCTAGCACATATTAATAAAAAAAGAGAAACACCAACAAATGCAGTAAAAGTTGTAGGTTTTATTGCAATAATAGGTTTGTTAATAAGTTTCGTTTTCCATATTAGCATAGATAAAATTGTTTTAATACCGAATTCGTTAGGAATTGTTACATATATAGTCGGTACTGCGGCTGGAATGAAATTAATAAAGAATAGGTTAGGTAAAATTTTTTCTATAGTAGCTTTTACATGTTGCGTAGTAGTTTATCCTTTTATTGGAGGAGTAATACTGATTCCAGTAGCTGTATCGTTTATCTGTTTATGCTATGTACGTTTCAGTAGCAGAAGAAAAGAATATAAATAAGAATGTGTTTGTAGAAATCTAAATATTTAAAGATATTAAAATTTTTCCGTTTCATATATAATTGTGTAGGGAGAAATATCTGTAACTATTTGTAAAAATAGGAGGCGGCTATAAAAATGCACGAAATTGCTAGGTGGGATTTAGATCGATTGTATCCAATTGAGGATATTCTAACTCCAATATTGGAGTTGAAAGAACAATATTATACGACAAAAGATGTAGAGATTCTTTCAAAACTTATACAAGCTATTGAAAAAACAGAATACTATTTGTATTGCCGATCTGCTGAAGAAAGTGTTTCATCTGACCTTGCTATATCGACTACGACAGTAAAAGATTTAAAAAAAGAAGTACAGCAAGTAATACAACAAAGTAAATTAGAAGCTTCCGATAATATTAATACTAAGTTAATAAAAGATGAACTTGATGCATGGGAAAATATGTACATGCAATTAAGAAATAAGATAAAAATAGAACACAATAATAAGCAATTATCATTTGGCCAAGTGAATAATATTGCAATGAATAGTGATAATGAAAAGGAAAGAGTAGAAGTATTCGAGTTATTAACAAATGCCTTACATAAGGAAAAAGAAATCTTTGCTACTGTATTAAATCAAATAGGAAGATTGCGTAATACAAAGAGTAATGAATTAGAAGATAGAGAGATTTTAGCAGGATCGCTTCATGCGAATGGTATTTCAGAAACTGTAATATTGCAAATGTGGAATGCGACAGAAGAAAATCTAGATAAGTTAGTTAGTGCTTTAAATGTGTATAAGAAAGGTAGAGCTTCGATTACATGGCATGAACTTATGACAGTAAAGGAAAATAATGAGGCTAGTATTCCTTTTTCAGTAGCCGTTCAAAACATATATGATGCATTAAAAGATATTGATGAAGAATTAGCAGAATTTGCACGGAATGCAATAGAGAATGGATGGATAGATGCGGAACCGAGAGATAATAAACCACCAGGTGGCTTTTGTGCTCCTTTTTTCAGTGAAAAAGAATCACGAATCTCTATGCGTTATGACGGAAGTGTTGATAGTGTAAGGATACTTGCCCACGAACTAGGACATGCTTGGCATTTTAATAATATGAGTTTTGAACAATCTGCTTCTTTTTTAGATGATAATTTGCCAATGAGTACGGCTGAATCAGCGTCTATTTTCTTTGAAACCATGCTCATAAACTATTTAATTCAATCAACAGATAGTATAGATATGAAAAAGTCATTGCTTAGTTGGAAAATAAGAAACTGTTTTAATTATGTAATGGCAATACGTGCTTCGTTTGAATTTGAGAAGAACTTTTATGAAAAGTGTAAAGAAGGTCCTTTAAGTGCTGATGAAATCGAGAGATTATCTATAGTAGCGCAAGAAAAAGCATACGGGAATGCATTATCAGAATATCAGCCGTTTGTTTGGATGAAATATGTTCAGTTTTATATAGCGGATGTTCCATTTTATAATTATCCATACACATTTGGGTATTTAACTAGTTTTAGTTTATTAGAAATAGCTCAAGAAAGTAAAAGTACTTTTCATTCGAAATATAAAGAGTTTTTAAGAGAAACAGGAAAGGCTCCAGTGGAAGAGCTTATGAAAAAATATTTTGAAATAGATATAACAAGTTATGCGTTCTGGGATAAAGCTTTTAGGCAAATTTCTAAAGATATTGATGAATATTTGAGGCTTATGTAAGGAGAGAGTATAGTGGATCACCAACTTATAAAGGGAATACCTTTTTCAACTTTAGAATATGAAAAAGCTATAAGTTTGCTAAAAGGTTGGCTACATGAAAAACAAGAGAAACCAAGGTTTGTAGTAACTGCAAATCCTGAAATTGTAATGTCTGCAAAGGAAAATACGGATAAATCAAAACAGTTTAAAAAGATGTTACTATCTGCGGATTTAATAACAGCGGATGGGATTGGCGTTATAATTGGCTCGAAAATATTAAAAGGAAATTTGAAAAAACGTGTTACTGGGGCAGATATTACTCACGATTTAATAAAATATTGTAATGACAATGAATATCGTGTCTTTCTTTTTGGAGCTGCGCCAGAAAGTAATAAAAAGGCACTAAAAAAATTAAATGAGCAGTTCCCAGGAGCACAGTTTAAAGGACAGCATGGATTTGTAAATGGCGAAGAAATAGAAGAAGTAAAAATGAAAATTAAGCAATTCAAGCCGCACTTGCTACTAGTGGGACTAGGTTCACCAAAACAAGAAGAATTCATCTATGAAAACATACAAACATTAAACGTTCCGCTATCTATTGGTATAGGAGGCATGATTGATATAATATCTGGTACTGTAAAAAGAGCACCCAAAATTATGAGGGATACAGGAACTGAATGGCTATATAGATTACTCTCACAGCCGAAAAGGTTAAAGAGACAACTCGTACTTCCGAAATTTTTATTGTCGGTTATGTCTGAAAGAATTAAAGAAATTAATTAATAAAGGAGACTACATTCATGAACAAAATTGGCATTATCGGAGCAATGCAAATTGAAATAGACTTACTTTTGGAAAAATTAGTTATACAAGAAGAACAAACAATCGCGGGAATGCCTTTTTACGTTGGGGAATTCATGGGAACAGAAGTAATTATTACACGTTCTGGTGTAGGGAAAGTAAATGCAGCCGCATGTACGCAAACGTTAATTCATAAATTTGATGTAGATGCTATCATCAATACGGGTGTTGCTGGAGGGTTACACCCAGATATAAAAGTTGGCGATATCGTTATTTCAACGAATGTTACCCATCATGACGTAAGTAAAATACAAATGAAAAACTTATTTCCGTTCCAAGAAGAATTTATCGCAAGTAAGGAATTAGTAGAGTTAGCACGTACAGCATGCAATAGTAGTAGTTTACATATGGAGATTCATGAAGGAAGAATCGTCAGCGGTGAATGTTTTGTTGAAGATTCAAAACTAAAAGCGAAATTAATAGACGAATATGCGCCGCATTGTACTGAAATGGAAGGTGCAGCAATTGGACATGTTGCTTACATAAATGAAGTACCATTTCTCGTTATAAGATGTATTTCTGACAGTGCAGATGATGAAGCGCAAATTTCTTATGACGACTTCGCGAAAACTGCCGCAAATTATTGTTCAGAAATTATCGTTGAGATGCTGAAAAATATATCGAGTAATACTTATAGTTCAAAAGGAGAGAATGGAATGTTACATGCATTAATTTTTGATATGGACGGAACGTTATTTCAAACTGATAAAATTTTAGAATTATCGTTAGATGATACATTTGATCACTTAAGATCATTACAGTTATGGGATTCGGTAACACCTATTGAAAAATACCGTGAAATTATGGGTGTGCCTTTGCCGAAAGTTTGGGAAGCTTTATTACCGAATCATTCTATTGAAGTAAGAGAACAAACAGATGCATATTTTTTAGAAAGATTAATTGAAAACATTAAGAGCGGAAAAGGTGCTTTATACCCGAACGTAAAAGAAGTTTTTACATACATAAAAGAAAATAATTGTTCAATATATATTGCTAGTAATGGTTTAACTGAATATTTACGAGCAATCGTATCTTATTATGATTTAGACCAATGGGTTACTGAAACATTTAGTATTGAACAAATAAACTCACTTAATAAAAGCGACTTAGTAAAAAATATTTTAAACAAATATGATATAAAAGAAGCAGCTGTAGTTGGGGACCGGTTATCTGATATAAACGCAGCTAAAGATAATGGCTTGATTGCGATTGGATGCAATTTTGATTTTGCACAAGAAGATGAACTTGCGCAGGCGGATTTAGTGATAGATGGTTTAATGGAGTTGAAGGAGATAATATCTGAAGTGCAGAATACGCACACTACGAATTAAATAAAATAACAACCATAAAAATGCTCAGAATAAATGATTCTTGAGCATTTTTATGTATTTTCAAATTAAGGGGAAAATCACTTGAAAGAAAGACATATTTAACAAATTGAAGATTTAATGATATACGAACACGATTATCTTGTTCAGGAAAGCAAAGACGAAGGATTTAATGTCCTAATAAAACTAATAAAACTAATAAGTAATTATGAAAATAAAATAAACAACTTTAATAAAACTGGTGAATGTTTATATGGTATTTTTCAAGTGGAAAGGCTAATTGGAATAGGAGGGCTAAATGAGGACCCATATACAGTAAACAATAGGATTGGTAGGATAAGGAGATTTTATATTGCAAAAGAAGACCGAAGGAAAGGATTAGGAAGGTTACTGTTAGTGCGAATTTTAAGCGAAGCGAAAAAATATTTTAATATTGTTGTCTTACATACAGATACAGAACAGGGTGACAAATTTTATACTTCGAGTGGATTTGTGAAAGGGACAAAATATGTGGGAGCAAGCCATTATTTGAACTTACATAAAAGGATGTAGTGAATTAATATTTATCTCTCTAACAGAACTTTTGTTCGTTTTTGTATAGATTGATGGTATAATGTATTAGAATCTATTATTAGGATGGGGGGAATTAGATAATGGGAGAGAATAAAATTATTAATGATTTTAATGAATATTCAATTTGGTTAAATACATTGAAAGGTATGAAAGAGGAATTGTGGGTGGCTCCAATATCAGAGGGGAAATGGACTATTAGCGAGATCATATCACATATTATGAACTGGGATGACTATCTTTTATGTGAGACATTATCATCAGTGAGAAATGGACAGGGAATGGAGTTCCCTGATTTTGATACATATAATAAACTAGCATCTAATTATGCTAAATCAGGTATATCTAAGGTGAAACTTCTTGAAGAAGCAAAAGCTAAAAGAGAGTTACTCGTAAATGAACTTAGATTACTGTCTGCTGGAAATCTAAAGAAACCTTTAACTGCAAATGGAGTATCACATTGTCCTCATACTGGAACGCCGTATTCCCTTATATATATTATTAAAGAATTTGAAGATCATGATAACCATCATAAAAGACAGGTAATGCATTTTTTAAATGAAAATCAAGTTGTTAACCGATAAAGAAAGATCCCGCAAATGATATTTGTGGGATCTTTCTTACATTATTATTTAACATTCATTCGTTTCAATAATCCCTTCGGATCACCTTTTACATAATAAAAATGCGGATTATTTTCATCATCGTAAAGCATAATATAAGGTTTTTGATTAAGCGGGAGGAGAATAAGTACTTCATCAATTGTTGTATGTAACCATTGATTTGTAATAGAAATTGGTTTAGATAAAGGGATTTTTATCATGTGACCATCTTTTGGAACGACGTTTAAGTTTTTGAATGGGCCAGTAATCGATTTAGCATATTGAACAGCTTCCTTTTGAATAGCTGGATCTAAAGATTGTTTTTGAACGACCATTTCTTTTTGACAATCAAACACTTCAATTTGTTGATTTGTATTTGCGAACACATTTGTTGATAATAAGAAACAAAGAAGGGTAATGACCCCGATTTTTTTAATCATAATACAACACCTCGTTTTTACTATACCCTTAAAATGTTCAAATATTTTTCTGTCACATTGATGTAACAAAGAAGTTGTATAATACAATTGGTTTTTGTTTAATAGCAATGGAGGATAATGTATGAGAGTATTAATAGCAGATGATGAACAAGATATGTTAAGGATTTTAAAGGCTTATTTCGAGAAAGAAGGCTTCGAAGTTTTATTAGCAAAAGATGGAGAAGAAGCACTTCAAATATTTTATGATGAAAAAGTTGATTTAGCTGTTTTAGATTGGATGATGCCGAAACATAGTGGTATTACTGTCTGTCAGGAAATAAAAAAGAATTCAAGCGTTAAAGTATTAATGCTTACAGCGAAAAGTGAAAGCGAAGACGAATTAGCGGCGCTTCAAAGTGGTGCAGATGAGTACGTAAAAAAACCATTTCATCCAGGCGTATTAATAACTAGAGCGAAAAAGCTTATACAGCATGATGATGTCATTCAAGTTCAAGATTTGAAAATAGATTTCACTAAAAATAAAGTTTATAAAAATGACAAAGAGTTAGATATTACAAAAACAGAGCTAGAATTAATAAAGTGTTTTTTAAATCATAAAGGCATGATTTTAACTCGTAAAAAATTGTTAGATATCGTATGGGGATTTGACTATTTTGGAGAAGAGCGAACTGTTGATACACATGTAAGAAGATTACGTAAAAAAGTAGGAGAAAATATTATAAAGACGCATCGTGGTTTAGGATATAGTTTGGAGGAGCAGAGTGAATAAACTTGGAAAAAAGCTATTTCTCAGCATTTCTTTAACTGTTATTCTTATTTTTACAATCTCTTTATTATTAATTAACTATCTTTTACCGAAATATAATATTTACAAAACGCGAGAAAGTTTAGAAGGTATTACAGCACAAATACAGTCCATACCGAGCGAACAACTGGATGAAGCAATTACTAGCATTGAAAATAAAGGAAATGTTACGATTTCGTATACATCAATTAACAATTCGGAAGATCGAATTAATGATGAGTTACGTATGCAACTTACAAGGAAAAGAGTTGCCCTTAATAAACTTTGGATTACAAAAGAAGAAGTAATGAAAGTGAAGAACTTCGGGCAATCGAATAAAATATATGATCAAGAAAAGATTAAATCTAGTTTTTTTGTGAAATACATTGCGAAAGACGATATGTTAATTTTAGTAGGAGTTTCGATCGCACATTCTAATGAAGTAATAAAAACGTTAAATTCATTTTATTTTTACATTTTTGGCATTACGATTTTTCTCATTATCGTACTTGTATGGATACTTTCAACAACAATCACCAGACCATTGAAAGAATTAAGTAATGTTGCAGTAGATATTTCAAATTTGAAATTTGAACGAGCGAAAGTGAAAACAAATGATGAAATAGGGGACTTAGCTAATAGTATTAATATCATGAGTGAAAAACTAAATGAAGCGCATGAAGATTTAACAGATCGAAATGAACATTTAAAACGATTTATGGGTGATGTGACGCATGAATTAAAAACTCCAATCGCATTAGTGAAAGCATATTCTATGGGAATAAAAGATGGTTTAGATGATGGTACATACATAGATACAATCATTAAACAAACTGATCACATTTCAAACCTAATTGAAGAGTTATTACGATTTTCTAAACTAGAAAGAGATGTTTTAGAAAAAGAAGAATTCGATATTAAATCACTAGTCCAAAGTATATTAGATAAGCATAAAATTGAACTGGAGTCGAAGGAAATCGATTTGCAAGTGAACTATAATGTTGGCGATGCAGTTGTTTATGCTGATGTAAATAAAATGAAAATGGTGTTTCAAAATTTAATATCTAATTCAATAAAATATACAGTAAATCAAAATATAAAAATTACTTTAGAAAATCGAAATGAAAATATATATTTTCAAATTCAAAATGGTATGAATGCGGAACAGATGAAAGATATCGATAAAATTTGGGAACCTTTTTACGTCTTAGAATCTTCTCGTAGTAAAGACCATTCAGGTACAGGGTTAGGCTTAGCGATAGTGAAAAGTATTTTAGAGAGACATGGTTTTGACTATGGAGTCTCTACTTTAGATGGAGAGATACGATTTTATATTAATATAGAGAATGATTAATTCAATACTTTTAGAAGCATCGTCTATTATTAGGCGATGTTTTTTATAGATTATATGAGAGCAGTAAATCAGAATATATAACCTCAAAAGCTCGTTTGAAGAGTGTTCTACAAATTTTTCAAGTTGTTGCATAAAATATAAACTGAATTTTCTATAATTTTAGTGTATAGTAAAAGGAGAAATATATGGGGAGGGAAGGGTATGGGGAAAAAGAAAATAGCAACACTATCAGCAATATTATCTTTATCAATTACGTCAGGAGTTTCTAGTATGACTGCGTATGCAGACAATAAAGAAAAAAACTACATAAATGAGAATGACGTGAAGTTAAATGGAAATGTTTCAGAAGCGTTACGTTCAAACACGAAGATAGAATTAGAAAATGGAATGACAAAACCGATTTATTCGCTTGATGAAGCAATTATTGAAAATTTATTTGTGGAAACAGAAGTTGATAGTGATCGAGATGGAAAAAAGGATCGTGTATCAGTAAAAGTTATGCGTCCAAAAACTGATTCGAATGTGAAAGTTCCTGTTATTTATGAAATGAGTCCATATCGATCTGGCTTAAAAGATGTTCCTGTATATAATGTAGATGAAGAATTGTATGCGTATGAAGGGAAACCGTATGGGGCTGTTAATCTTGGTTCATACGGAAATTATTATGTGCCAAGAGGCTATGCAGTCATTTTAGGTGAAAGTATTGGAACTGGTAAATCAGATGGATGTCCGACTACTGGGGATGAGCAAGAAATATTAGGGACGAAATCTGTCATTGATTGGGTAAATGGGCGTGCGAAAGCATATACAGAAAATGGTGAGGAAGTTAAGGCTGATTGGTCAACAGGAAATGTAGGGATGACAGGAGTATCTTATAATGGTACGTTACCGAATGCTGTTGCGACGACTGGTGTTGAAGGGTTAAAAACAATTATTCCAATCGCAGCGATTAGTAGTTGGTATGATTATTATCGTGCGAACGGTGCAGTCATTGCGCCTGGTGGATACCAAGGAGAAGATACAGATAACATGGCAGAAGCAGTTCTAACAAGAGAAAATCCTGAAGTTTGCGGACAAGTAATAAAAGAGTTAACAGCTGGACAGGACCGGAAAACTGGTAATTATAATGATTTTTGGGATAAACGTAATTATGTAAAAGATGCTAAAAACGTAAAAGCGAGTGTATTTGTTGTTCATGGTTTAAATGATTGGAATGTAAAGACGAAGCAGTTTGCGCAGTGGTGGGAAGCACTTGGAGAAAATGATGTCCCTCGTAAAATGTGGTTACATCAAGGTGGACACGGTGGAACATCAACAAATGATTGGCAAAGAACACAAAATAAATGGTTCGATTACTGGTTGTATGGAATTGAAAATGGGATTATGAATGAACCGATGGTGGATGTTCAACGTGAAAATAAAACTTGGGATAAAATAAAAAACTGGCCAGATCCATCAGCTGTGCCGTCAAAAGTTCGTATGTATTTAAGTAACAAAGCAGTTAATTCCCCATTAAGTATGGGTTCTGCAAATAAAGTTTTCTCATTCGTAGATGATGCAAAAATGAAATCAAATCAATTAGTAGCAAACCCAGAATTAGAAGTAGCCAATCGATTAGTGTATACAATGCCTGTACTTCAAAAAGATATGCGTATAAGCGGTTCACCAAAGATTTCAATTACAGGAAATATTGATCGATCTGTATCAAATTTAACTGCTTTACTTGTTGATTACGGCGGAGCAAAGCCTGAAATTGTTACGAGAGGTTGGATGGACCCGCAAAACTTAAATAGTATAAAAGATTCAACAGCACTTCAACCAGGTAAAGATTATACATTTACATGGGACATGCAGCCTGACGATTATGTATTTAAAGCGGGGCATCAAATTGGGGTTGTTTTAATCGCTAGTGACTATGATTATACAATTAGACCGAAAGCGGGAACGAAGCTTACACTGAAATTAAGTGAAGTGACATTGCCAATTGTGAAATAAATAGTTATGAATAAAGAGCTTACTGCATAGTAAGCTCTTTACATTTTGAAAGGGGAGTTTATTATGATTTTTTATTGGTAGACACAAACATGCTTACAACAAATAAAAAAATTGCATTTATGATCAATAGACCACTAAAGATAAGCCCAGCAAAACCTCCAGCGAATCCATCTCCTACTTTTTCACCAATGACGTGCAAAGTGGCGAAGAAAACAATAGGGGAAGAAAGAATGAAAATCCCACTGGCTATTTTCCATATTCGCCTATACTTCTTTGCTATAAAGAAAATTAGGGCATTAAAAGAAATAAGAAGTAAAAGAAATCCAATTAATGAATTCATCATATCATCCTTTCTGTAAAAGTCTGAATTTTCATATGTTAATTTCAAGTGGAATATTATACAATATAATTATATTTTATGGAAAGCGAGTGATATATTATGACAGTCAGCTCTTTCGAATTTTCATTAAAAGTAAAGGTACAGGAAGATTAACTGAATTGAAATCTTCCGTACTTAAAAAACGGAGGAGAAAATAAATGTTTAGTTTTTATAGTACACTTTGCACGGAACTTTATGATTACACAAAGCCAGTCGGTTATTCTTTAAATGGTGATATTGAGTATTACGAAGAACGTTTGAAAAATTGTAGAGGAAGAATTCTCGAAGCAGCAGTAGGATCAGGGCGTGTTATCATCCCACTTCTTGAAGCTGGTTTTAAAGTGGATGGGATTGACTATTCACCTGAAATGCTAGAATTGTGCCGTATACGATGTAAAGAGAGAGGCTTACATCCTAATTTATATGAAGGAAGCTTACAACAATTTTCACTGCCACATAAATATGAGACAATTATCATTCCTACTGGATCCTTCTGTTTAATTGAAAATCGTGCGGATTCTATAAACGCATTGAAATGTTTTTATGAACATCTTAATCCAGGCGGGCGTTTAATCGTAGATATTATGTTTCCGCATGACTGGAAGACTGGAGAGATTCATACATCGACCTTTTCTTTGCCAAGCGGAGACGGAATTACATTAGAAAATAAATCAATTGAAATAGATTGGTTGAACCAAGTTACTCTATCATATTTAAAATATGAAAAATGGAGTAAGGGACAGTTAGTACAATCAGAACTGCAACGCTTTGCGATGCGCTGGTATGGAATAGACGAGTTTAAACTTCTGTTAGAAAGTATAGGTTTCTCTAACATTACTTGCTCGGCTGACTATGTTTATGAAAAAGAACCGTCAAATGCAAATCAAATGTTTACTTTTGAAGCTATGCGAAACGAAAAATAAAGAGCGATCTATGAAAACAAGGCAGTCGATATAGTATTGACTGCCTTGTTTCAATTGTATAGTACTTACATGTTATTACGTTTTCATTGTCCAAGCATTCTTCTACTAACTACATATACTATTTATATTAAAGACAGTCACTATTTTCAATAGAACTGTTATTTTTCTATAAATAATATTTTAGAGAAGTAGGCGGATAAATTTGGAAAAAAAAGAACAAGGAAGAATTGAAAATCAAGTGTATTCAAATCGTGTAGTAAGATCAGAATTTGATGCAAATTGGGAAACATGTATATCAAAAAGTGGTTATGTAATTTATGTAGCGACAAGTAATAATGCTGAAGTAATAGTACTGCTTGCAGATGGTTCAAGTAAATTACTGATTTTTGAAAAAGGCGGTAAAGTAGTAGTAGGTGGCGGTGGAACTAGTCATTACAGTAAGCCGCATATTGCAAGAAATATTTAAGGTAGAACATGATAATTGAGAAGAAGCTGGAAAACGGTTAGTCATTCATGTTTAGAGCATAATAGACTAACCGTTTTTATTTCTTTAAATCAATTTAGAATAGGTTAATTTAATACAAATACATCGGTATGACCAACAAAAATTAGGAGGGAATTGTACGGATAAGAATTAGAAATATAATGTAAGTTTGGAAGAAACATATAAGCAATATAAAAAAGCATTTCCTATTTCGGGAAATGCTTTTTCTATGTTATAGTATAATAGTGTTTCGAAACGATGTTATTTTAATATACTTCAAATCTTGTTGTGTATTATTTTTATATTAAATTAGTTGTGTAAGTATTTTTTTATATAAGGAGTAACAATTAGGGAAATGAAAAATATAGACTTTATACTAGAAAGTGATGAGGCATTAAAACCATCTGAACGATTAGTACTATTATTATTAGAGAAGCATAGAATGTTATATACGAACGATCTATTGGCATTATCTAATTTATCATATAAAACATTAACGGATTCATTAACGGCGCTTGTATTAAAATCATATGTGTTAAAGGAAACAGGTAAGGGAAGAAGACAGAATTGTTATAGATTGGTATGATAAAACTGCTAATTTTAGAGAATTCATATTAATATTTATCGAATGTAAGGAGAAAATATATTTTTGTTTTCAAATGAAAAATGAGATAAACTCAAATATTTTTAATTTCATTTTTGTTAATGCTAATTTAATCATTTTTAAAAATAGAAAAATAAAATAAACTGCATAAAACAGAAATAAAAAAACAATCCGTTTTAAAAACGGGTTGTTTTTTTATTGGAATAATATTATAAGATGAATGGAAAACTGGAATAATTATTCTGCTTCACTTGTATACTTTTCAGGTAATAATTCCATTACGTTACATTTTACAAGTTCACCATTATAAGAAAGTATAACATTCGTATTTTTTCCATAATCACTTATTAATTCTCGACACATACCACATGGAGCAACAACCCAACATTTTTCTATATCTTCATGAGGGTGTGGGTGAGCGACTGCTACAATGGTATCAAATTCATGATCACCTTCTGAAATAGATTTTCCGATCGCCATAGCTTCACCACATACTGTTATTCTTCCAACATTCGCTTCAACATGCACTGCTGCATAAATATTACCTGTTTTAGTGCGTACTGCTGAACCGATATGATGACGGCCATATTTATAGTTTTTTTCAATTACTTTCTCAGCAGCTGTAATTAAATCATAGTCTTCACTATTTAAAGGCATTACTTGTAACATAATTTCTCCTCCATACTAAACATGATTAGCAGTATTTTAGTAGGAAATTTTAATATTTTAAAAAAGATAGATAATAATA
>NZ_QOZX01000065.1:0-1185 GCF_008368895.1 Bacillus sp. BB081 | reverse complement strand
CCTTCTTTTCCTTGATAGCTTATTTTCGCCCAACCATTCGCTTTTCCTAGTACTGTTACTTTTTCACCATTTTTTAGGTTCCCTAAAACCGAGCTACTTGTATTCGCTGCGCTTCTTACTCGTAAGCTTGTTGCATTGATTGTTCCTACTTCTTGTGCTCCATTTTTGATTGTTGGTTGCAGTTGCTTTTGGCCAGAAGTGTCAGGTGTTTGAATTGCATCTCCAAATTTTAAAAACTCTAAAGATACATATCCCTCTTTTCCTTTATATTCAATCTTTGCCCAGCCGTTCGCTTTTCCTAATACCGTTACTTTTTCATTTTTTTGAACATAGCCAATCATTGAACTACCTAGAGCTGGACTATTACGTACATTCAAACGAGTTGCCGTAACAATTCCCTCTTCTTTTTGTCCATTATTAATCGTTAATTGTTGTTTTTGTTCAACGTTTGGATTTCCATTCGAAAATCCTAAAAATTGTAATGTGACGTACCCCTCTTTTCCATCATGAGAAATTTTAGCCCATTCTTTTTCCTTACTTAAAACTTGTACATTTGTTCCCTTTTTTACTGTTCCTATAACTTTCCCTTGAGTTGTAGGTTGTTCACGTATATTTAAGTTTGTTGCATTTACTGTCGCTAAATTATCACTTTCTGCAAAGGCATGCGTCGAAATAAAAGATGTTGCTGTCGCTAGAAATGTACCTGTTATTATTTGTTTTGTTGTTTGTTTCATAATTTTTTATAAGAATATAAGAAATCCTATATTCTTCAGCCCTCCCTTTTTTATTCTTCTTACTATTAATCTTAACATATCATTCCGAAATATTTATTTTGAATATCTAAATATAGCCATAAAATTTTGTGAACATCTTATCTATATAGTTTTTTGCATAAAACTATATCTCCTATGAAATATTACAAAGGGATGTATTTTAGATGGAATATTAATTTTTCAGGAGGAAAACAATGACGAAAACCTTCATTTTAGCATCAACACTCTCTTTATCTTTTTTTAGCGGTTTAAATATCGGTAATGCAGCAACAGAAAACTTCTCTCCAGCAACAAACGCAATTGTACAAAATAACGATCATTTAGCAGAAGGCAACTCCAAAGATAATAATAAACCACCAGGAAACAATGGTTCTCAGGACGATAGTGGTTCTCATGGCAACGGTTCTGGCGG
>NZ_QOZX01000064.1:0-5733 GCF_008368895.1 Bacillus sp. BB081 | reverse complement strand
ATGATTCGGGGTACAGTTCAAATAATAATCAGTAGTCCTTTTTTATTATATTTTTTTCTGTTTCCTTGATACAATAAAAGCGCCTAGTAATGTGATAACAAAAGTAATAAACGAAACAACTGCTCCCATTACAAATCCTGGGGAAGTATACTTTAATTCGATTGTATGCGTTCCTTTTTCTAAATCTAATCCAAGGAATGCATCATTTAATTTAAGTAACTTAGCTTCTTTACCATCAACTGTTGCCTTCCATCCTTTATCATATGGAATAGATAGGAATAAATAGTTATCTTCCTTCACATCAATTTTTCCTGATACCATACGACTTGTGTAATTCTTTACATCAAATGACTGTTGTTTCAGTACATTTACTCGCTTATCAAATGCTTCTACATCAAGTCCATAAAATAGTTGTTGTTCCAACTCAACGTAATGACTACTTCCTTTGACTTCAACTTCAACCTCGACTTTTTCATTATCAAAATATCCTAAATCTAAAATACCATTGTTCCAATAGTAACGAGGATATTCAGTGAATTTTTTACCAAGTGATTTTCCATTTACATATACTTTTGTAATATCAGTTGGTTCCACACGTAATTTTGTATACAATTGTTGCTTACCTTTTACAGCAAATGTATATTTAATACTTGCTTTTTGTCCATCCTGCTGTTTAACCAATTCGATTGGCTTTTGATTTGTTTGAGCTATTTTTTCAGTTTCAGCCTGTAGCTCTTTTTTCGTTTTCTCTCTCGTTTCTACAACTGCTAAATTATTATATTCTACAGAAAGTGGATTTAACGGTTGGTAATAACTAACTTGTTGCCCATCTAATTTACCAATCAATTCGTTTTGCTTCTCAAAGGAATTTGTATAGTTGATTCTTTGTACTTTCAACTTATCTTTTCCTTTAACATCAAATTCATCTTTATTTACCATGTATCCGAACGAAAGCGCATTTTTATTCTCATATACATAATTGCTTCCAACATGATCGATTTCAGACCATCCGTATTTACTTAAAGGTTGATCAGAAATCATATATTTTACACCAAACAAGGCATCAGTAGAGAGAATCCCTTTACCATTTTGTAAAATTAATGCCTCTAGATATCCATAACCTAAATCTTGCATGTATAAATTCAAGTGACCATTTGCCACAGAATTGAAGTGTGTTACGCCCTTATATCCAAAGCGTAGCGCATCATTCCATGTAACACCTCTTGTCGTTTCCATGCGATAAAGCCCCTTGTCCTGTTCGGCTACTTTCTGAATGGTCTCTTCATATTTTGGATACGGCGAAGCATATTCTTGACGATTAATATATCCGTATTCATAACCCATTAACTTAACCATGTATACTGTATTAGCTGCTACATCTAGCCCCACTATAGCGAATAAAGCCAAAGAGATAATCGCTTTATTTTTTCGCAAGCGAACTTTTCCAAATAACAATAATGCATACATAATGATTAAAAAGGCATTAATTACAATCTTATTTGACTGCATATAACTTGGTGCAACTTTTCCTAATAATAGCAGCATAAATATATTAAACAATACAACCTTTTTTAAAGCTGGTATTAATTCTTCTTCGAATACCATAAACGTTCGAACTGCTACATAAATGAGTACAAAGGAGAATGTAAATGAATAACGATACGGGAAATTCGTTGGTGGCTCAAAACCATGCCAAGCGATATTTAAAAACGGAATTTCAAAAGAAAGGATTAGGAATAACAGTACGCTTCCATATACAATCTTTTCTTTCAATGAAATTCTTTTTGTAATAAAGAATAATGGAATGAGTAATACAGTTAAAACACCTGCATAAACGTTTGGCATTCCATTTACTGTCGTATCAATTACGCCATTAAAGAATCGTGCATAAAAATCAAACGGATCAAAATTAAATGCTGTAGAGAATGGAATCTTAGTACGTTCAACAAAGTTGCTCTTTAAATCCATGTATGTTGGTAGCGTAATAAATGCAGACATTCCACCTGCCAATCCTGTTCCAAGACAGAACCATACGAACCTTTGCATTAATAATTTTATATTTCGAATATCGTAAAGCACACAATAACGTGCTACAAAGTAGATAAATGTAAAAATCCCTACCATAAAGGAAATATAAAAATTCGTAATAAATGTAAGTGCTAAACTAAATGTGAATAACACCCATTTTTTTTCTGTAACTAGCTTTTCAATACCTAACATAATAAGGGGTAGTAAATAAATGGCATCTAACCACATTACACAGAAAGAATATACTGTTACAAATGACATTAAGGCATAAAAAGTTGAGAATAGCGTAATAGCAATTTCACGACGCTTCATCATATTGCTTAAATAATATGTCATTGTAAAACCAGCTAATCCTGTTTTTAATAAAGTCATTAACATAATCGCTTCTGGAATATGCGAACGATCAAACAGGAGAATGAGTAGTGAAAAAGGGCTAGCTAAATAATAAGCAAATACTCCAATGAAGTTTAATCCCATTCCACCTTCCCAGCTATAAAATATACTTTTCCCATTTTTAAACACATCATATAAATACGTGTAAAACTGCACATATTGTGTGTGTAAGTCAGTTACAAGGATTGATTTTGCTCCAAACGGTGCAACACCCAGTAAAATAAAAACTACACCATAAATAGAAAAAGGAAGTAAAAAAGCAAAAGTATATAAAAACTTCTTTTTCTTAAACAAATCTAACAGAGCTTGCATTATACTCCTCCATATCATTCTTCATTAATCATTTATTACCAAATTCTATGTATAAAAAACAATAGCCGGCATAGAGCCAAGCCATTGTTTTTTATATATTTTGACCGTTTTCTATATCGGTCTTCTTTTTAAAAATAATATATTTACTCGCAAAATAATTAACAACCACAACAATAACGTTTGCAATAATTTTTGCTACTAAATCATTCATACCTAGCCATTCAATTAAAACAATCATGGATGCGATATCAATGAAATACGATACAATACGGAATCCCATAAAGTAGACAAACTCTTTTACTACGTGAGCAAAACTTGTTTGTTGACTGTTAAATACATACTTCTTATTTGTAATATACGCAAACAGTACCGATACAATCCAAGCAATTGTTGTTGCTATTTTGTAATCCATTCCAATTAACGTTGCACAAATAAAATACGTCACAATGTTGATTAACGTCGTTAAACCACCGAAAAGTAAATAGTTAAAGATTTCTTTCGCTTTATTATTCACACTTCTAATCCCCTAGTGATTTGATTTTACTTTACGATCTTCTACGCTGTATAATTTCGCCATTTTTTGATCGCCATCGATATTCGTTACTTTATCATCATTATATTCATCTACAAAATATAGCGGACGTTGTTTTGTTTCATTGAAGATACGTCCTAAATATTCCCCAATAATACCGATGGAAATTAACTGTACACCACCGATAAATAGAATAGCTGTCATCATAGATGGATATCCACTTACTGACTCACCATACATTAGCGTCTTAATAATAATCCAAATCATATAGATAAAAGCTAAGAATGAAACAGTAAATCCCATGAACGATGCAAGGCGCAATGGCGCTGTTGTAAAGGATGTAATTCCTTCAATAGCAAGATCCATTAATTTGAAATAGTTCCACTTTGTTTCACCTGCAGCACGAGGGTCACGATCGAATAAAATTTCTTTCTTATTATAACCAATCCAGCTAAACATCCCTTTTGTATAACGCTGCGTTTCACGAATTTTCTTTAATGCCTCAACACAACGACGGTCTAATAAACGAAAATCCCCTGTATTTTCTTGGATCGGAATTCTTGTTGTTTTCTTTAGCAAGCTGTAAAATTTACCAGCTGTCCATTTCTTCGCCCATGATTCACCTGAACGAGAGCGTCGTTTTGCATAAATATCATCATACCCTTGTTCCCAGTACTTAATCATTTCAGGGATTAATTCTGGTGGATCTTGTAAATCAGCATCAATGATAATTACTGCATCTCCAATTGCATGATCCAGACCCGCAATCATTGCTGTTTCTTTCCCAAAATTTCGTGATAAGTCTACATACGAAATACGCTTATCATTCACTCTAAATTCCTTAATAATATCTAACGTACGATCTTTACTTCCATCGTTAACAAACAAAATTTCAAAGTTATAATTTGGAATGCCTTGAAATACCCCTGTTAAACGACTATATAATTGATCTAATACCTCTTCTTCATTATATGCCGGTACCAATATAGTAATAGTCTTCAAAAAAGGTGCTCCTTTCTTTTTCAAGCCTGCTCATAAAGAACATCTTATAAGCACAGATTAGACATAGTAAACTGGATGTTTATCTTAGAATACCTCTTTCTCCAATTCACTATGTCTAACCTCACATATTTATAAATAAGTTAATTTTTCACAGTATTTTTTTGTCCGTTCACAATTTCTTCCATGATTGCTAATAAATCATCTTTTAACTCTTCATGTTGTAACGCCATTTCGATTGTTGTTTGAATAAAGCCTAACTTCTCTCCAACATCATAACGCTTTCCTTCAAAATCGTATGCAAACACACGTTGGATTTCGTTTAGCTTTTGGATTGCATCTGTTAATTGAATTTCACCGCCAGCACCAATATGCTGCTCTTCTAAGAAACGGAATATTTCTGGTGTTAACACATAGCGCCCCATAATTGCTAAGTTTGAAGGTGCCTCACCTAGAGCCGGTTTTTCAACAAATTGCTTCACTTGATAACGGCGACCCTCTTTTTCTAATGGGTCAATAATACCATAGCGATGCGTTTCATTTTCTGGAACAGTTTGCACACCGATCACAGATGAAAGTGTATGCTCATACTCATCGATAAGCTGTTTTAAACAAGGTTTTTCAGCTTGTACAATATCATCACCAAGAAGAACAGCAAATGGCTCATCGCCGATGAACTTACGAGCACACCATACTGCATGTCCTAAACCTTGTGGTTCTTTTTGACGAATATAGTGAATATCTACCATTTTCGAAGATGCTTGTACTTTTTCAAGTAAATCATATTTTTTCTTCTCTAATAAGTTTTGCTCTAATTCAAATGCATTGTCGAAATGATCTTCAATCGCACGTTTTCCTTTTCCTGTAACGATAATGATATCTTCAATACCAGCCGCTACAGCTTCTTCTACGATATATTGGATTGTTGGTTTATCAACAATTGGTAACATTTCTTTAGGCTGTGCCTTTGTAGCTGGTAAAAAACGTGTCCCAAGACCAGCTGCAGGAATAATAGCTTTTCTTACTTTTTTCATGCTTATAACCTCTTTCTCTCATCTTTGGTATATATTCATATTTGTCCAAGCAGTAGTTATTTTTATTATTTTTCCCTTATCAAACCATATTTATGGGATACATTCTTATCCAAATGAGTACAACTTTTATACTATATATCTATCAATTTTCTTATTAAACTAAAGTTTTTTACATGTTAACTTCTTCACTAACTGCAAAAGACACTTCGTACAAATTCTACATGATTGTCTCTTTATTCGTCAAGGTTACTTATTAATCTCTCATGTGCTTCTCCTTATTCTCTACTCATGAGCCCTTTTATTTACTGTATCCTTCGTACAATCGGTCCTAAAAAGCGTAGCAAATCTGACAAATATGCACTTATTTCCTTTTGCAAAAAAGCTAAACAAATGCATGTTAATAAACATGTGAAAGGCCACGTAAATATATATCTT
>NZ_QOZX01000063.1:0-39827 GCF_008368895.1 Bacillus sp. BB081 | reverse complement strand
AACAGTCTTATAAGACTGTTTTTTATTAGTAAAGTTATAAACTTTACTAGTTACCTATCTCAAGCAATACGTCTTTTGCACAAATCGTCACTTCTTCAAAGGGGCAATCAAATAAAACACCCAATTCGAAACCCTGATTAATACGATCTATTTCATGACATAACCACCAAGCACCTTCAAAATGTTCCGGAATAGAACATTTCGTTACGCCTGTAAAAGTTACTTCCAGTTTATCAAATTCACTGAAAGTACCACTGCAATCTAAAGTTATTATTAGCTTATCTTCTGACCTTCTATCTACTGATTTGACTACACTGTCATGTAGTGCGTATTCATGTAGTTGAACGGCATTCTGCGCAAGCTTTTCTTTTATAGTATTATAATTATCTATATAAGCTTGTTCTAAATCACTCATTCTTTTCTCATAATCTACTGTCCACTCAAGCATAAGTTTCTTTAATTTTTTCGATGGGTATTCTGAATTAATTGTATTTTCATGAATGTATGGATGTAATGACTTAGGTAGAAACTTTAATAGATCTTCTTTCTTTTCTTCCACGTCTTCTCTTAAACTTTGCTTATAATCCATTCCTATCTTTTCGCTCTCTCGCAACATCTCTTCCCATTCTTCTACTGTTTCTGAGAAAATTAAAAATCCAGACACTTGCATTTCTTTATACCAATCTTTATTAAAATACTTCAAAGACTTTCCCCCTAAAACATTTTAACATCCAACAAAAGCAATACATCTATTTATTATATCATTCCAATAACTATTTTTTCTAAAGAAAAAATGCAAAACTATAAATATTCCGCCTTTTATTTCTAAAACTTCAGAATATTTACAATAGTTGATAATTAGAATACATTTTACTAGTACAAAGTTTCACCTGTACAAAATCTAAACAAAAAGGGATGGTTATATGTTGAAGAAATTAGTAGCAGGGACATTAGTAGCAGGATTTGCATTAACTGGAGGATTAGGTGCAGTAAGTGCAGAAGAAAAAAGTAACACAATTAATTCATTTGACTATTTACAAGTGGATGAACAGAATGTTAATTCATTTGCAAAATTAAGTGATCAGGATAAGAAAGACATCCAAATTACTATGGTATTACCAGAGCAAAATGAAAATGGAGATTGGCTAGCTTATGGTTTTACTAGTCGCGAAACATTAGATTCTTATATTGAAAAGGATAAAAAAGTACTTAAAAATAAAATTAACCCTTTAGGTAGCGGTGCTGGTAGTACTGATTTTTATGAACATAAAGATAAAGGTGGCCAATATATTTACTGGAGCAGCGGTTTTAAAAACTTACCTTCTAGCTGGAATGATAGAATTTCTTCTGTAAGTACAGCTTCACCTTCCGCAAGTTATTCAACGACACTTTGGGAGCATACTTCAACACAAGGATATGGAAAAGGTGTTTTATTTAAACATGCTGATTGGTACGGTAAGACTGCCAATTTAGCTGCTGATTGGAACGATATTACTTCAGCTATTGAAATTAAATAGTAATTGTATATTTGCTAATAAAAAATTTCAAACCACTATTCTCTCATTGATTTAGAGAATAGTGGTTTATTATATTTTCATCTAGGCATGTACAGCATGTCCTACAGCTTGTAATAACGCTTCATGAATCGCTTCAGATAAAGTTGGATGCGCTGCAATATAATCTCTCATAATATCAGCGGTAACTTCTGTATGAATCATTACAGTTCCTTGTCCGATTAGTTCGGTTGCACGAGGACCGATAATAGAAATCCCTATAATTTCTTGATATTTAGGTTCAACAATAACTTTTACTTTACCTGTTTGTTCTCCAATAATAAGCGCTTTTCCGTTCGCTGTAAAAGGAAATTCTCCGATAAGAATATCACCATATTGCTCTCTTGCATCTTTTTCGTTTAAACCAACACTTGCGATTTCTGGGGATGTGTATATACATCGAGGTACTGCATGATAGTTACCTTTCACATCTTCTCCACTCGCATGTAACGCTGCTGTCGTTCCTTCATGGAAAGCAACGTGAGCAAGTTGAATTCCACCAATCACATCACCTGCTGCGTAAATATGTGATACATTTGCTTGCATATGTTCATTCACAGAAATTCCTTTATTTGAAAATTGAACACCTGCTTTTTCTAAATCTAATTTTTGTACACGTGGTTTTCGGCCGACAGAAACGAGAACATATTCCGGATTGGCTTCTTGGATACTTCCTTCATATTCAAATGAAGCTTGCTTCTTATAATTATTTAATCCTTTTAAAACAGCTCCTGTAAATATTTCTACGCCATCATTTTCTAGTTTATCTCTTAAAATATGTGCGATATCTTCATCTTCACCAGGTAATAATTGCGGTGCCATTTCAACAATCGTAACTTTTGTTCCAAGACGACTATAAATACTTGCAAACTCGCAACCTATTACACCACCGCCAACGATTAATAATGATTTCGGTATGTTTTCTAGGGACATTGCATGGCTACTATTTAAAATCCACTTCCCATCAAATGGAGCAAAAGGTAATTCAGTCGGTTCTGAACCTGTTGCTATAATGAACTGGTCTCCATCTACTACATCTACTTTATCACCGTGTGTAACTCGTACACGGTGATCCGTTTCAAATTTCGCTTTACCTTGTATAACTTTTATTTTATTTTTCTTCATTAAATATTGAATTCCTTGGACGAGCTGCGTTACGATCTGTGATTTCCTCGCCTGTATTTGCTTCCAATCAATTGATATACTTCCATCGTTAAGTGTAATTCCATAATTATTCGCTTTTCTCACAATGTCATGCACTTCCGCACTTTCTAACAATGATTTTGTAGGCATGCAACCAACATTTAAACAAGTCCCGCCAAGATCTGCTTCATCAATAAGAGTGACATCTTTCCCATTTTGAGCCGCAGTAATTGCTGCTACATAACCAGCAGGTCCGCCTCCAATAACGACTAATTTACTCATTCTCTCACCTTCTCTTTATAAAAGAATTGTTACAGGTTCTTCTAAATAACGTTTAATTGTGCGTAAAAATGCAGCTGCTGGTGCGCCGTCTAGTACACGATGATCGAAAGTTAAACTTAAAGGTAATATGCTTCCTTTTTTTAATTTTTTCCCTTTATATACTGGAACATATTCAATTGCACCAACACCTAAAATACCAGTCTCAGGTGTATTTAATACTGGTGTGAAATACTCAATCCCAAAGCTACCTAAATTACTAATTGTAAAGGTTGTTCCTTGCATATCGTCACTACTTAAACTACCTTCTCTTGCTTTATGTGCAACGTTTTTAATCTCTTTAGATAACTCTACTAAAGATAAATTATTAGCAAAGCGAATAGACGGAACGACTAATCCTTTTTCTAAAGCGACTGCCATGCCTAAATGAACATGTTCAAATTGATGAATGGCATCATTTATATACGCGCTGTTCATTTCTTTATGCTCTCTAAGCGCTAATACAACAGCACGAGAAACAAAATCAGTAATAGTTAGTTTGTTATCATAGCGTTTTTGTACAACTTCCGCTATTTCTTTATGTAAAGCTACTAAATCTGTAATATCTACTTTCATCGTTAATGTTAATTGCGCACTATTTTGTAGGCTTGCATGCAAACGGTTCGCAATTGCTTTTCGCATACCAGTCACAGGAATGACTTTACTTTCTTCTTGTTCAAGTACTTCTGGAATTGCAACTCTTTCTTCAAGTGCCTTTAATACATCTACTTTTATAATTCTTCCACCAGGTCCTGTACCAATTAATGATCTAATATCAAGATTTTCAGTTTTTGCAATCTTTTTCGCAACCGGAGATATTTTGATTCTTTGCTTCGCTACTTCTTTCGCATATGGTTCTGGATGTTGTATATTTTTAGGTTCCGCATTAGGTGTTTTTTCTTCTACAACATTTGTATTTTCATAGACTTCTACTTTTTCGTTCGGCTTACCAATATAGCAAATTACAGTACCCGGTGGAACTCCCTCATCTTCACTTACAGTTATATCAAGAACAGTTCCATCAGCCGGTGCTTCTATTTCAGTTTCGATTTTTTCCGAGTTAATGCTAGCAATTAGTTCACCTTTTTCTACATTATCACCTGCTTTAATATTCCAGCTCGTAATAATACCTTCTTTCATCGCCATACCTAACTTTGGCATTACAACTTCAACAGCCATGTTTCTCTCTCCCTTCTCATCGTTTCATTACACATGTAATAAAGATTGGTCTCCGATCATTTCTGATACAGTTTCAATTACTTTTTCCGGCGTTGGTAAATATAACTTTTCAAGTGGTGGAGAGAACGGAACTGGTGTATGTGGTGCTGTAATTCGTTTAATAGGTGCATCTAACAAATCGAATCCTTTATCCGCTACAATTGCTGCAATATCCGTTGCGATACTACATCTTGGATTTGCTTCGTCAATAACAATTAGGCGATTCGTTTTTTCAACAGATGCTAAAATCGTATCTTCATCCAGTGGTGATAAAGAACGTGGATCAATTACTTCTACTTCAAGTCCCTTTTTCGATAATTGCTTTGCAGCTGCAAGTGCTGTATGAACTTGTTTTCCAATTGCGACGATTGTTACATCAGAACCTGCACGTTTAATATCTGCTTTCCCTAATGGAATTGTATAGTATTCTTCTGGTACTTCGCCTTTCATATTGTAAAGTGTTTTATCTTCAAAGAAGATCACTGGATCGTCATCTTCAATTGCTGCTAATAATAAGCCTTTTGCGTCATACGGAGTAGAAGGAACGACAACTTTTATACCTGGAATGCTCGTAAATAACGCATATAAACTTTGTGAATGCTGTGCCGCTGCGCTAAAACCAGCACCATGCATCGTACGTACTGTAACTGGCACTTTCGCTTTACCACCGAACATGTAGCGGAACTTTGCGCCTTGGTTTAATACTTGATCAAGGCAACTACCTATAAAGTCATTAAACATTAATTCAGCAATCGGACGTAATCCTGTTGCAGCAGCTGCCATCGCCGCCCCCATATAACCCGCTTCTGAAATAGGTGTATCTAAAATACGATTTCGGCCAAATTCTTGTACAAGGCCTTTCGTAACACCGAGTACACCGCCCCATGCTTCATCTTCTTGCAAGTGATCAACTTGTGCACCGCCTGCAACATCTTCTCCGATTAAAATTACATTTTCATCACGACGCATTGATATTTTCATCGCTTCATTAATTGCAGTTGACATACTTACTGTTCTAGTCATTATTTTTCACCCTCCTCTTATTTGTAAGAAACGTATACATCTTTTAATAATTCTTCATCCTCTGGATATGGACTATTTTCACTAAATTCAATTGATCTTTGCACTGCTTCATCTACTGCCTTTTCCATATCGACAAGTTCAGATTCAGTTAATAGCGCTTCATGAATTAAATGCTTACGGAAATTCACAATCGCATCTTTTTCATTTAAATGTTCTTCTTTTTCTTCTGAAGTTTTATACGTTTGTGCTTCACCTTCGAAATGACCGTAATTGCGATATGTCATACATTCAATTATTGTTGGACCACCACCATTACGCGCACGTTCTACTGCTTCTTCCGCGGCTTTATATACTGCAAGTAAATCTTTTCCATCCACTTGAATACCTGGAATATTGTAGGCTTTTGCTCGATCTGCAATGGAATCACAACTTGACGCATATTCAAATGTCGTTGCTTCACCGTAACCGTTATTTTCGGCGATAAAAATAACTGGTAACTTCCAAATCGCTGCTAAATTAACCCCTTCGTGAAATGTCCCTTCATTATTTGCTCCGTCACCGAAGAAGCAAACACTCACATCTTTCGTTCCTTTATATTTAGCTGTTAATGCTGAGCCACAAGCAAGTGGAAAACCTCCACCTACAATCCCATTTGCACCAAGCATTCCTTTATTTAAATCGGCAATATGCATGGAACCGCCTTTACCTTTACATAACCCTGTCACTTTCCCGAAAAGTTCAGCCATCATCCCGTTTAAATCACAGCCTTTTGCGATACAATGTCCATGTCCTCTATGCGTACTTGTAATACTGTCACGATCCGTTAAGTGGGCACATACACCAACTGCTACCGCTTCTTCACCTGCGTATAAATGAACGAAACCTGGCAGAACGCCTTGGGCGAATAATTCATGCACCTTATCTTCAAACTTACGAATCTCTAACATTTTTTCATACATCCAACGAGCTTGTTCTTTCGTAATTTCATTCCCTTTACTTTCAGTTGTTTTTAACATGTTCAGCCCTCCTATTTTCTTGTTCATCTTTTATATTGCAAGTACTGTGCCAATTTCTAATCCTTGATTTCATGGGTTTTCTCATTTCTTTCATAATAAAAAGTGGACAAAATGAGACATATGTCTCGTTTTGTCCACTTTTGTTCACCTAATTTGAGAATTATTATCTTATTCATTCTCAAAACTCTTCTGTAACTTCCGGATGTAAATAATTTGACCAATATGATAAGCGTTATGAGTTGTTACATTTGCTAATATTTCCCACCACTTTGCAGAAACAGGAAATCCAACTACATCACTTTCAACCTTCTCTTCATTTATAAGCTTTTGCCATTGTAACAGTTTCTCTAGTAGTTTTTCTCTTAACTCATCGAAGGTTTGATTATCTGAAAGCATAAAACTTTTGTTATTATCACCAATAGCGGGCACGGCATCCACATTCGATTCTTTGTACCTAGTTTGCCACGTTGAATTCCAATACAGTAAATGTTGTACAATTTCAGCTATACTATTACTCTCTTCATTCGGTTTCCAGAAAGCTTCTCTCTCAGGTAGATCTTTCACTGCATCTGAAAATGGAATATACCAACTAGGATCGTTTGCATTCGCTAATAATTGATCTGCTAAAACATCTTTTACATGGGCCATTTTTTCCCCTCATTTCATTAACATATTAATACTCACTTTTCTATATACGCTGAGTCTTTATAATTCCCTCTTTTAAAAATCTCATAGAATATAGAATTAACGGGTATTGCTCTCAAAACGAATGTAAGAATAATAGATTTTCTTATCATAACTCGTTATGATAAAAGAAAAAGAAAGCTGGCGGAAAATGGATAAAAAAATCGCAGTTATAACCGGGGCTTCAAGTGGTTTCGGTCTTTTAACAACACTTGAGCTTGCGAAAAAAGACTATTTAGTCATAGCTACAATGCGAAACCTTAATAAACAAGAAGATTTAATATCTCAAGCTACTAAACTGAACTTACAACAAAACATCAAAATTCAACAATTAGATGTAACCAATCAAAACTCTATACATAACTTTCAATTATTTTTAAAAGAAATAATTAGAGTAGATCTTCTCATTAATAATGCAGGATATGCACATGGGGGCTTTGTAGAAGAAATTCCAGTAGAGGAATACCGTAAACAATTTGAAACGAATCTTTTTGGGGCTATATCAATCACTCAGCTTGTTTTACCTTATATGAGAGTACAAAAAGGTGGGAAAATCATTAATATAAGTAGCATTAGTGGTCAAGTTGGATTCCCTGGTCTATCCCCTTACGTTTCTTCAAAATATGCGTTAGAAGGCTGGAGTGAATCCCTTCGTTTAGAAGTAAAACCGTTCGGAATAGATGTTGTATTAGTGGAACCAGGTTCTTATAACACAAATATTTGGGAAGTGGGTAAACAACTAGCTACAAACCAATCTGATACTACTTCTCCTTACAAAGAATATATGGATAAAATACAAAAACATATTAATAGCGGCAGTGATACATTTGGTAATCCGATAGATGTTTCTAATAAAATTGTAGAAATTGCTGAATCGAAGCGTACGAATTTACGATACCCAATTGGAAAAGGTGTAAAATTTATGATCTTTGCGAAGAGGATTCTTCCTTGGAGATTGTGGGAATACCTTGTATTGAGAACCTTTAAGAAAATGTAGTTAACTTTTTTGATAAACATTTTGAAAGAGGTGCTAATTAAATGTTAGGTTTACCGTATGGAAAAGTGTTTTTAGTTCCGTGGACTGAAGAATGGCAAATTGAATTTATGAAAGAGAAACAATTCATTGAGGAACAAATTGGTGAACATATTTTAGCAATACACCATATTGGTAGTACTTCTATTCCACATTTAAGTGCAAAGCCAATTATTGATATTGCAATCGAATTAGAAAATTATACGGACGGTTTAAAATGTATAAACAAGTTAGAACTACTAAACTATAAATACAGAAAAGATGCATTGCCTGAACGATATTATTTTAATAAAGGAGAACCACGAACTCATCAAATTCATATGTATGAACAAAGGAATACATATTTAATAGAACAATTACAATTCAGAGATTACTTAATAGACAATAAAACTTCTCGTATTCAGTATGAACAGTTAAAGATTCAACTTTCACAAGCTAACCCTAATGATAAACATAAATATGCTGAGGATAAAACAAATTTCGTTACATCTATTATAGCTAAAATAAATGATAAATTTAAATAAGAAACCATTTACTACTCAATGGTTTCTTATTTATTAGTTAACTCTTGATTTGTACCATCAATTATAAAATCTGCAAATTCATGTGGTTTATGACTTTCTACATACATATCTTCAGCAACCATCCAATTGTTTTCCCACATATCACGTGCTGTTTCGCCATCTCTAGCAACCCCTCTTTTTATACGTGTTTCACGAGGACAATTCACCCATATTTTCAAATCATACATTTCCGCCAGTTCCTGACGTGTTGCATATACACCTTCTATAATAACAATTCCATTTGCAAGAACAGTATGAGATTCTGCTAAAGAATCCGTTTCCCAATCGTAACGTTTATAACATCCTTCAATGCCATTACTAATCGGATCTAAAACTTCTTGTAAAAGGCGTTTCCAATCAAAATCTGCACCAATCGATTTATTCGTAGGATGTTCATTTATAATTTGTGAGCATGGTAAATAAAAATCATCCATATGAACAATCGTTACAGTTGAAAACTTACTTTTTATTTTATTAGCTAACGTACTTTTTCCTGCACCACCACAACCATCAATACCTATTATTAGAAGTGATTGTTCTTTCCATTTTTCTTCAATCCATTTTAAAATTAAGTCTAAATCCAAACTAATCCATCCCCTTATATCTCTTACATTCCATTATTAAAGTTTTACGTTGCAGGTGGAACGAAATAAACTAGTATTGAGAGCATCAATATAAATGCAACCATTCCCGTTATCGAGAGTATATATTCTCTTGATTCTCTATCATACTTCCATTCCATCCATGCTCTTAAAGTCGATGATATCCCTAAATAAATGAACATGACATAAGCCATTTTAGAGTTTTCAAATTTAAACATATAATAACAACTACCTATTATATAAATAATAATAAGCCCTATTTCCAATTTTACATGTAAACTATTCACATGCTTATATCCAAAGAATCCTCTTTTCTCCATATTCAACTTTCTTCTTAAAAACTGTTCTAAGAAATATCCACCAATACCTAGTCCAATAATAATAATCAAAATTGTAGAGGTACCCATTGTTATCCCTCCTATTACTTTATTTATTTTTAGAAATAAGGTGGACTATATTTCGGTTATTCTCTTCTAAATAACTTACAATCCCTTCAGGATATGTGGGCTTCTCCTTTAATTCATTTATACTTTTCCAAGTTAATATAATATCCTCATATTCTTTATGTCTTATTTCATTTGTTATTCTCTCTTTAACAGTTCCCCGATGCATCAATGTGCAATGATGTCCTTTTTCGTTATTCCACTTGAAAATATCCTCATTTACAACGGCTAACTCTTGAACATCAATCTTCAAATCGTATTCTTCTATTAATTCTCGTATTATTGCTTCTTTTGCTGTTTCACCAAATTCAATAGAACCGCCTGGAAAACGATAAAATGTTTCACTTAAATCACATTGTACAAGTACTTCAGAATGATCTTCATTTAAAATCATTACTTCAGCACGTAATTTAGGTATTTTCATTTTGTCACTCCGTTCATTCCACATATGATTAAATCCAATAACTATAAAAGAAGAGATTAAACATAATTCCTGTTATTATTAATAAAGGAACTGTTCCTAAAGAACTGACATATTCCCTTGATTCTTTATCATATTTCCACTCCATATATGATTGAAAGCAGTATAAAGTTATTAAAAATAATATGGGTAAATTACTAATATAAATAGGATTTAAAGTGGCACATATCATTGTAACAATTATATAAGAAATGATAAGAGCCCTAGTACCCCATTTATGAGAGTTGTTTACATATTTACTATTCCATTCAGTTTGTTTCGGTATATTTAAATTTTTTCTCACTCCTTTTTCCAAAATAACTACAAATATGATCCATAATACTAATAAAATTACTTTAACTAAAAACAGTGATGTCTCCTCCTTTACCTTTTATCTGGCTGATCACTCGGATATGTAGCATTCTCTTTGTTTTCAACGTCCCAACTAATAATTGTCGCACTATCTCGTCCGAATTGATGATGAACGTGCTCTAATACATAATGAACACTTTCTTCAAGTTCTATATTATTTCTATTCATATCATTATACAGATTCAATGGTGTTTCATAATGACGTTCCCCGCATTCTAATACCCCATCTGTGACCATGACAATTCGATTCTTCCCAGTACGTAATTCACGAATTCCTGTTGAATAGCAAGGGACTGGTAAATTAAATGTGTTTATATTTCCAATCCATTCGTAAAAATGACGTTGATTTAATGCATATTGTCCTAACTTATGTAACTCTTCATGAAATACATAAATGAGGCAATCGCCAATAGATAACCACCATATATAATTTTCTTTTCTTACACATATTAAGCAAGCTGTTTCACCTTTAATTCTTTGGCACTTTTCCTTAAATGTAGAGGATTGAAAGATAGTAAGAATATGATTTTCAATAGATCGAAATACTGTATCAATCGATTCATTCAGCATTACTTTTATATTTTCATATTCCTTTTCGATTGTATTTACTACTAAATCAACACTGTCTGCACTATTATGTCCATCTAAAATAGCTGCAAATTCCCATTCACCATTTGACCAAACTAATGCACCATCTTCATTCTTTTTCGCTCCAGCACTTATATTCCCGCCATATTTACCAAGTACAATATCACCATATTGCTTAACTAAGATTTCACCTAAACACATTTCCCTACTTCCAACCCACGAATATTGTGTATTATTTGTTGTATGCATACTCATTTACCATATACTTTCGTATTCTTTCGCATAGTTTTTTTATTTTCTCTTCGTCACCATATGGTGCACCAGTCCATTTCGCTACTTCGGTTGGTGACCAAAACTCTTTTGGTGTATTCGGATAACGCGGAATAATGTGCATATGCATATGTGGTACACCATTTCCTGAAACAAAAGTGTAAATATGTTCTGCTCCTTCACTTTCTTTTAATGCTTTACTTACTCTACTTGTTATAAGTCCGAACGCTTTCGCTTCTTCATCTGTTAGTTCAGCGAGGCCAGGTACATGTCTTTTTATATCTATCATTACATAACCTAGGTATGTTTCTTCACTATCCCAGTGGACATGTCCAACGTAAACGAGTTCATCTTCGTAAATAGCACCACCTGGAACTATAATATTTCCTTTATGTTTTTCGCAAATGAAGCAGTTTTGTTCTACTTGATTGTTTGTTGACATATCCATCACCATCCTTTTTATATATAATATCACAAAAAAAGGAAAAACAGGTTTGATATTCCGAATTTTCATTCTTTTGATACAGCAATTTTTGAAATGAATTTACACCTCATTATTTCTTCAAAAACGCAATCCCAATTATAATCCCAATCACAATTCCGATTACTAAATTATTTGTAAAGTGCCCTTGAAATACACCAATTACAACCCCTATACCGACACCTATTGCCAAAGCATCATTTCTTTTTTTATTTTTAGCCAAAATTGCATTTCCTCCCATCATTTCTCCCTAAATAACATACATTTACTTGAATGTATTAATATATGCACTATCTCGTTTCAATATTTCCAAAAAATGTACTATAACTTCACATATAATATTTTCCATTTTATGTACATACACCTTTTATCATAAAAAAATTTCAAGTAACCATTAATTGTACATAGGCATTTACTATAAGAAAGATCCGTAATTTATTTAAGGAGGAACGATTTAAATGCATCCTTATTGGAATCCAAATATGAATCAACAATATGTTTATTCCCCCCATACCGTAAGGAATACATTACATCATGATTCACAATATATGATGCAGCGTATTGCAAGTCTTGAAAGTCAATTAGCGAAACTAATCTCATTAATCGACGAAAATAATCAATTAATTAAATCCATGGAACAACAACAAAACCAAGTTTGTGCACCAGCTGGAGGTTCTGTTATCGTTCGTATGTAATTTTTTTAAACAAAAAACACACTTTGTATAGTAAAGTGTGTTTTCTTTTTTATCTTCTTTTTTGATGAAATCCTTGTGTAATGCGGTCTAATATAATCGCAATGACAACAATAGCTAGTCCGGCTTCAAATCCCATTCCTATATTAACTTGTGTTACAGAGCGGTATACATCAACTCCAAGTCCAGGAGCTCCTACAAGTGATGCTGTTACAACCATCGATAACGAAAGCATAATACTTTGGTTCACTCCAGCCATAATCGTTCCGGTTGCAAGTGGTAATTGTACTTTAAATAGTTTTTGTGATGCTGTGGATCCAAATGCATTCGCTGCTTCAATTAAATCTTCTGGAACTTGTCTAATTCCTAAGTCAGTAAAACGAATTGTCGGTGGCATTGCAAAGATTACGGATGCGATAATCCCAGGCACTACACCTACTCCGAAAAATGTAATTGCAGGAATAAGATATACGAAAGCCGGCATTGTTTGCATAAAGTCTAATGTCGGTTTTAAAAATTTTGAGAAGCGTTCATTTTGAGATGCTAATATCCCAATTGGAATTCCAACAATAATTGAGATAATAACGGATGTTAATACGAGTGCCAATGTTTGCATCGTTTGTGCCCAGTAGTTAATATTTAAAATAAATAATAATCCAATAAGCGTAAAAATAACTAAAGATAATTTTCTCGTTGTGTACCAAATGAGGAAACAAAGGATAATAATCATCAATATGGCTGGTATTATTATTAAAAAATTAGTGAGTAAATCAACGAATCCTCCAATAATATAAGAGAACCCTCGGAATAAGCCTTCAAAGTGCTCATATAAACTTGCAACAAATGAATCGACCCATTCCCCTAATGGAATGCGCGGTATACTATTCATCGTCCTTCACCTCTTCCTCAATGTTACCTGCAAGAGCTTGAATGACACTTTCACGTTTAATAATTCCTCTTAACCTTTTCTTCTCATCGATTACGGGTAACGGATATTTCATCTCCGCCATTTTTGCATACGTCTCTTCAAGTAAAGTATCTAAATATACATGCGGAATATCGTTAAGTAATAAATCAGCGATTGGCCACTGTTTTTGCACTGCTTTACTTGCATCATCCGCAGTTAATATACCTAAAAATTCATACTTTTTGTTAACAACATACACAGTAGAAACGCCAGCGTTCCTCATAATTTGAAGTGCTACACGCGGTCCACGATCAATTAATAAAGTCTCCGGTCGTTTTAATATAGATTCCGCCGTAATTACTTTTCCTAAATTTACATCCGCTACGAATTTCTCTACAAATTCATTGGCAGGACTCATCATAATTTCTTCCGGTGTTCCAATTTGGACAATCTCTCCATCTTTCATTAATGCGATACGATCTCCAATTCGAAGAGCTTCATCTAAATCATGTGTAATAAAAATAATTGTTTTCTCCATTTTATCTTGTAATTCTAACAGCTCATCTTGCATTTCTTTTCGAATCAGTGGGTCTAATGCACTAAATGACTCATCCATTAACAATACATCTGGATTATTTGTTAATGCCCTTGCGATTCCAACACGCTGCTGCATACCGCCACTAAGTTGACTTGGATAATTATCTTTATGATGATCGAGTCCTACTAACTGTAGCGATTCTAACGCTTTATTCTCTCTTTCCTCTACTGGAACTCCTTGAATTTCTAACCCGTACGCAACATTTTGTATCACTGTACGATGTGGAAATAAAGCGAACTTTTGAAACACCATACTCATCTTCGTTCTTCTCACTCTTCGCAACTCTTCTTTTCCCATCGTTGCGATATCTTCACCATCTATGTATATATGCCCCGCTGTTGGTTTAATTAATTGGTTTAACATCCGAACTAACGTAGATTTCCCGCTACCAGACAAACCCATAATAACGAAAATCTCTCCAGTATATACTTCAAAGGTTGCCTTTTTTACACCCACGTTCATTCCTGTCTCTTTCAAAATTTCCGATTTGCTTTTTCCTTCTTTTAATAAAGACAGCGCTCTTTGCGGGTGTTTCCCAAATACTTTTGTTACGTTTTCAACACGCACCTTTGTATTATCCATGTCACTACTCCTTTTCTACCCATCTATTCATATAGTGTTGCGATTTTGCAAAGAAATATTACATAAAAATGACATTCATAAGATTTCTTTAAAATTCGCGTTTCCGTTCATAATAAGAATGCTTACTTATACATTTATTTAAAAAGGCAAACGTTTCTTAGGAGGGTTTCGATGAAAAAGAAAATATGGCTTATATGCCTTGCATTATTTATTACTATGATTTTCTCTTCATGTAATGCAACAAATGCAAATTCGAAAGGGAAAATTAAACTTGGTGTAACAAGTTGGAAAGAAAACATTGCAACGGCAAACATGTGGAAAGTTTTATTAGAACAAAAAGGTTACAAAGTTGAGCTCATGTACTTAGAAAAAGCTGCAATTTGGACTGGCGTTGCTCGCGGTGATGTTGATGCTAATTTAGAAGTATGGCTACCCGTTACGGATAAACCGCTAAATGCTCGTTATAAAGATGATATAGTCTTAAAATCAAAATGGTATGAAGGTACTGGACTTGGCCTTGTCGTCCCTTCTTATATGAAAAACATTAACAGTATTGAGGATTTAAATGCTCATAAAGATGAACTAGATAACAAAATTGTCGGTATCGAACCCGGTAGTAGTCTTATGAATTTAACAAATAAAGCGATGAAGGAATATGATATTAAACTAAAACTTGTCCAATCTTCTGAAGCTGCGATGATGAGTGAATTAAAGAAAGCATATACGAAAAAGAAACCAATCGCTGTTACGCTTTGGAATCCGCATTGGGGCTTTTCAGAATTTGACTTAAAATATTTAAAAGACCCTAAAAAAGTATATGGTGAAAAAGATGACATTTATTACTCTGTTCGTAAAGGTTTCGAAAAAGATTATCCAGATATCGTGAAATACTTTGACAAATGGAAAATGAACGATGAACAACTTGGTACATTAATGGTCATGTTAAATAAAACGAAAGATCCTGAAGAAGCGGCGCGCAAATGGATTGAAAAGAATCAAGCGCTAGTTGATGAATGGGTAAAAGATTAATAAAACAGGCTAGAGGATATGCTATTCCTCTAGCCTGTTTTATCTTATTTTTTCGTAACAACATCATCTACAATCCCATATTCTTTCGCTTCTTCAGCAGTCATAAAATAGTCTCTTTCTGTATCATGTGCTACTCTTTCAATCGATTGCCCCGTTTTTTCTGCAATCATTTTATTAATATCACGCTTTAACTTTAGTATTCTTTTCGCTGTTATTTCAATTTCTGTTGCCTGGCCTTGCGCACCACCAAGTGGCTGATGAATCATAATTTCACTGTTAGGGAGCGCAAACCGTTTTCCTTTTGCACCTGATAATAATAACAATGCACCAAATGATGCTGCAAATCCCATGCATAGCGTTTGTACATCTGGTTTAATGAGATTCATCGTATCTAATATGGCAAAACCAGCTGTCGTTGATCCGCCTGGGCTATTAATGTATAAAAATATATCTTTCTCTGCATCTTCCGCTTCTAAAAATAATAATTGAGCTACGACACTACTCGCTACTTGGTCGTTAATTTCTGAACCGATAATAATAATTCGGTCTTTTAATAACCTTGAATATATATCATAGGAACGTTCTCCTAATTTCGTTTGTTCTACAACATATGGAATTGTATTCATTTTAAATCCCTCCAATAATTGTTATGCCGCGCAAAGCATACAACTGTAGGAAGAAGGTCTTTTCACACCAAATAGTAAGACTGGCTGTATAGATGGTAACTTAGTAAAATCTATTGTCGGAAGGAGTTTCGTTAATAATTCTGGTCTCTCCTCACGAATAGACGTTACTACAACTTCAATATCATCTGTGAACTCGACTATCTCAATCCCTTCTTCACTTACAGTTTTCAGCCTATTTCTACTCCGAAATAAAGAAGCTTTCACTGCCCCTTCCGATACGGAACATACTTTAGCGATATCAGCGATACTATATTGAAAAACATCCTTTAATAATAAAATTGCGGATTGCTGTACATTTAATAAAGATAATACTTTCCCTACCATTTCATGCAAATCTGCGATTTTTTCATGCGGTTCTTCAAAAGTAATTTGGTCCCTTATTTTTTCATGTACTGATTTTGACTTCATTTGATCTAACCAACGATTTCTAGCTATTTTATAGACGAGTGTCATACAAATATTTTTATTACTATATTTTTGAAGAACTTTACATACTGTTTCTTGAGCGAGATCTTCTCCGTCCCATTTGTTTTTCGTTAAAAAAGTACAGTACCTTTTTAACTCTCCATATTGCTCAATTAAACAGTTTATATTTGAATGATTCGTATCAATATGGTTCTGTAAAATCTGGATTACTTTTGTGCACAAAATAACCACTCCTTTTCAGCGCTTACTTAATTAACGATTCAACAAATAAAAAAGTTACGGGCATATAAAAAAATTATGTTTATGTTCAATAATTCGCGGTCATAAATATGTTATGTACAATTTTACGTGAGGAGGAACAAATTTGCCAAAATTAACAATTGAAGGTGCGGGAACTTTTGATGTGAAAGAAGGAACAAAGTTAGTATTAGCGATTGAAGATAACGGTGTACATATTCTCCATCGTTGCGGTGGTAAAGCACGTTGCACTACTTGTAGAGTTGAAATTATAGCGGGTGATTTCTGTGAAGCGAGCACAAATGAAAAAAATGCGATTACAGAAAAAGGAATTGAAGATCACTTACGTTTATCATGCCAAATGCACGTACATAAAGATATAGTCGTTCGTCCTATACTTACAGTAGAAAATTCAGGTCTTGATGCAGGCCCACGCCCAGCAGAATAATATGCTGAATTTAAAACAGCTCGCTGGTGAATATGCTGCAAACTTTGTAAAAGATGGGATGAAAGTTGGACTTGGCACAGGTTCTACTGTATATTGGACGATACAAAAATTAGGTGAGCGTGTAAAAGAAGGCTTATCATTTCAAGCTGTACCAACGTCAAAAGAAACGGAAGTATTAGCTAAACAACTAAATATCTCTCTAATTTCGTTAAACGACGTACAAAGCCTTGATCTTACAATTGATGGAGCGGATGAGATTGATGCTAATTTACAACTTATAAAAGGTGGTGGTGGCGCATTACTTCGCGAGAAAATTGTTGCCATTTCCTCCAAAGAACTAATTATTATTGCTGACGAATCGAAACTTGTAACACATTTAGGTACTTTCCCATTACCTATTGAAATAATACCTTTTTCCTGGAAACAAACCGAAAGGAAAATTCAATCTTTAGGTTGTCAAACAACGTTACGTTTAAAAAATAATGAAACGTTTATTACCGATAACAATAACATGATTATTGATTGTATATTCCCTCATAACATAACTAATCCTACCAATTTACACACTCAATTAAAAATGATTACAGGTGTAGTTGAAACAGGGTTGTTTGTTAATATGACTAGTAAGGCGATTATTGGAACAAAAAACGGGATAAAGGAACTATAATGAAAGCTGACTCTTACAGTCAGCTTTTTATATTTTCTCTGTATTGCGTATCATTATGATATACTATGAAAACAAAAGCACATCACACTAGAAAGGACTGAACAATTTGCACTCCAAAGTCATAACAGAACTTACAGATTTAGAAACCGCCTTTCATATTCGAAAAGAAGTATTTGTAAAAGAACAAAGTGTCCCTCTTGAAGATGAATTCGATACATTCGATAAAATCGGTGAGAAATGCAAACATATTTTAGTTTATTATAACGATCTTCCTGTAGGTACAGGTCGTATACGATTTGTTGACGGTGCAGGAAAATTAGAACGCATCTGTATTTTAAAAGACTATCGTAAATACGGATTAGGAAAAGTAATAATCAAAGCGCTAGAAGAAATTGCTCGTGACAAAGAAGCTACAAAAGTAAAACTACACGGTCAAACACAAGCTGAAGGATTTTATAAAAAATTAGATTATCAAACTTCTTCCAATGTATTTATGGAAGATGGCATTCCACATATACTTATGACGAAGGATTTATCTCAATAGTAATACATAACAATTAGAAAAATCTTTTATATGATTTTCTTTTTGTACATCTTTTTATTCTCCTTTTAAAAAGAGGCTATTCTACAAATCAACTCCATTGATTTATAGAATAGCCTCTTAATCGTTAGCAAGTTATCTACTTATTTCATAATAATTATCATATTCTGTACTATATTTAATTTTTAATTGACCTATCAAATCTTCGTTAAATGAAATGATATCAAACACTTCATTATCTTTATTTATTAAATAACTATCATTTTAAAAAACATTTGCTCCAAATCCCCCCATAACAGCTACTTTTGAGAATTAAGCCAAAATTAAGATACCATTTTCTAATAAGCATATATACTGAAAGAGATCCAAGGTATACATTTCTTACCATAAAAGGAGAATGTGATAGATGAAAAAATGGCGTAAAAGATTATGTAAAACGGTTACTTTTGGGTTTCTGGCTATTCTTATTCTTCTGGGATCAGGCGTGATATATGAAAAGATAAGAGTTCAGCAAGATTTGAAATCTTATACCCCTAGTGGCAAGCTGTACAATATTAATGGGAAAAATATGCATTTATATGCCGGTGGTCAAGGAAATGTGACCGTTGTATTTGCTTCTGGGTGGGGGACACCTAATCCATATGTTGATTTTTATCCACTATATGAGAAGCTCGCGCCACATGTTAAATTCGCAGTTTATGATCGGTTTGGCTATGGTTATAGTGATACGACAGATAAGAAGCGTGATATCGATATAATAACGAACGAAATACATGAAATATTGCAGGCGTCTGGACAAAAACCACCTTACTTATTTGTAGGACATTCGCTAGGATCCCTTGAAACAATCCGATTTGCACAAAAATACCCAGATGAGATTCAGGGTATCGTTTTGCTCGATAGCGGAAGTCCAGAATATTACTACGATGATGTTGAGACACCAATAAGTGATGGTTTTACTAATCAGCTGCTCATTAACACAGGTGTGTTTCGGATGCTTTTTCACTCGGATAGCGTTATCGAAAAATCACGTAAAAATCGAAACGGCTTGAAATTTGTTCCCGATAAATTGAAGGAAATTGACCTGACAGCCTCATTGCTTAAGCTTAAAAATGACAATATAGATGATGAACTACGTCAGTCAAAAACTAATGCGAAGATCGTATTGGATGACAAACAACCTTTCCCTTTTCCCCTTACTGTGCTTACCGCCGATTACTTAGGGGCTACGGATGAAGTCTGGAACAAATACGAAAAGGAATTTACTTCCTGGTCCTTGCAAGCAAAACAATTGGTGATTAAGGATACCGATCATTATATTCATCAATTTCGTCCTGACCTCGTTGCAGATGAAATATTGACTTTGGCGAATCGATAGACTTTCTGACCGTAACCAGCGATAAAGGATCTCTGGTAGAGCGGAGCATTTTCTTTTATATATTCCTTTGTGTCTTTAATAATACTACGAACAGGAAGCTTTTAACTGCTAGAGTCCGTTTTAGCAGGAAGACTTACAATTGTAGGAAACCATATCAGGACTATCCTTAAAAAAGCACATGTACTCCTCCCTCTTTATAAATACTACTGCATTTCGTACTTCTACACAGCAAGTATACAGTAGCTGCCGTAATGACATGAATCGTATAGCGAATAAATCCATTATTTTTTCTACTTACAGCGGAGAAAATTCGTAGGAAAGGAAAGGGAAATTGGTTAAAAAAGACGACGTATTCAACGTCGTCTTTTTTATAAACAGAAAGGTGAATTCTCAAGATTTCTTTTTACATCAAAGCCCATCATCTCTTAGTTCATATCTAGGTAAAGCTTACACTGTTTTCCATAATGATAAGGCATAAATCCAGTTTGGATCCCCATTTCCTTGATAACTCTGGACAGATTCATATACTTTTCCCTCGTGTAGAACTCTATCTCCCTTTTCATATGCTTTCTTTGCATTCCACTCTTCATATGAAGCGCTTTCAGTTTTTGTAGTAATTGTGAATATATCACTCTGTACAGATTCATTTCCAGCTACATCAACAGCTTTCACTACATATTTATAAGTAGTATTAGGAAGTAAATTTTTATCCATATAAGAAGTCGTATTGGATGTTGCAATCTTTTTCATTAATCCTTCTGTTTCTCTATAAATATCGTAATGGTCTACACCAATATTATCGTCAGATGGACTCCACATTAAATCTACACTTGACGCTGTCGTTCCCATACTATGTAATCCTTTTGGTTGTGTTGGTGCTTCTGTATCAGGAGCCTCATCTGTTGTTTTTACTGTAAGCATTGCACTTTCTTTCGATACATTTCCAGCTGCGTCAATAGCTTTTACAGTATAAGAGTATTTTGTACTTGGTTGTAATTTTTTATCAATAAAATGAGTTCCTGGTACTGTATCAATCATCTCTCCGTTACGGAAGATTTGATACCCTTTTACCCCTACATTATCCGTAGAAGCGTTCCACGTTAGTTCTATACTATTCGCTGTTACTTTTTGTGTCTGAATTCCATTTGGAGTACTTGGAGCTTCTATATCTGGTTTCACATCATTGATAAGATTAACATCAATTACATTATAGAATGCATTTGCTGTATCAGCTACATCCCATACTGCTAAAATCACATGATATCCACTTCGATCAGTAGGTACATTGATTTTGTGAGTTAAATGATTTGAGGCTGCAGAACCATCATGTAGTACAGTTCCAATTGGTTCAAAATCTGCTCTTGTGAGCGCTTTGTTTGGATTCCATCCTTTTTTTGTAATATAGTAATGCCATTTGCTCGTTAAGTGAGGCGCTGTATATTTCCAAGTAAAAGTATTTTCCCCGCCTGTGATTGTATTTTTAAACCAACGATCAGCTGTTTGTTGATCTAAAACACCACCAAATTTACCACCTGCAGAAGCGATTTGGCCATCAACTGGGCCAGCTTGCGGGAACCCTTTTGGAGCTTCCAAACTTTGTGGTTCATACATAACACTTCCACAGTTTGCATTTAGTGCACCATAGGTTGGACTACATAAAGCAGATCGGCTGCTAGGCTTTTCAACAAAACCGTGCGCATATGCGTTTTGAGGAATAAGTGTCGTGCCAATAATCCCAGCTGTTAATGCAACAGCTCCTAGACTTTTTTTGTTCATTTTCATGTTTTGTAGTTGTTTTAATAATCGATTATTCATGTTCCTGTCCCCTTCTTGTTATACTTTGTAGTGTAATGTGGGCTTCGATGTAAAAGAATAACAAGAGACAATCTTGTATCGATGTATGTGTTAATTATGCATACACCGCAGTGAAAATATATTTCATTTCTTGTGAAATATTTCACTTGATGAATATATCATGACATAGAAATCATCAAAGTATGTGCAGAAGTTGTGCAGAAATGATGAAAGCATTAGTAACACGTAAAACTATGGTCCGAATTTATAAAACAGAATATTTAACCTTTCAAAACAACGAATTCTCCGCTTCATATAAAAGAAGAGTGTCTATACTATTTCATATAGACACTTTTCTCATGTATAATCTTCCATTTATTACTGACCTATAAATGTAAAAATCTCATCAGCAGCTTCCTTATAGCCACCAGATTTTCGGAAAGACTCCTTAAAATTCAATGCAGCTTCTTTATATGATGGATTATTTAATACAAATTCTACACTTTCACGTAGTTGTTCCACAGTTAATTCATTTATAGATAACTTAATCCCCGCTCCTAGATTCTCTACTTGCTTTGCGATTACTGGTTGATCTGCACTTTGCGGAATTACAATGAGTGGAATCCCGTTATTTAATCCTTCATGTGTACTGTTCATTCCGCCATGTGTAATAAATAGCTTTGCATATGCGAGTAGTTTCGTTTGTGGTACATAGTTTTTCACAATGAAGTTTTTAGGAATATTATCTAAATCACTTATTTTTGTTTTATTACCGATAGACATAACAATAGTATGATCACTATTCTCGAACGCTTCCATACAAAGTTTATAAAAATCAAGCGCTTCATTGAAAACAGTACCTAATGAAATGTAAATTGGGCTTTTTTCTTCAAGTGTAGTAATATCAAACTCTTTATTTTTTACTTGTGTAGAGATGGATGGACCTACAAATTTAAATGTTTCATCAAACATATCTCCAAAAGGTTGGAATTCCTTTATTGTATACACAATAGTAAGGGGCGCTGGATTACAGAAAACTTCATACTGTGAGTTTATTTCAACACCATATTTTTCTGCAATTCCCTTCGTTAAGCTTTCAAAATCATTATGTATCTTATCCTGAACTTCCACGGGGATATTTTTAGACAAGTGGTCTAACATTTTTTCAAATGATTTTTCATCCTGTGCAAACGATGTACAAGAATTTATTGCTGGAAGCTTTAGAATTTGAGCAATTATATGTCCACAACCAAACATTGAATCATGAATGATGTAATCAAAATGTTCCCCTTCAATTTGTTCAAGAACATTTGGTATAATAACATCTGCCGTATGTAAAAGACCATTTATTCTCTCTGATAAATAATTTCGACCACCAGAAAGAAAAGCTTTTAAAAACTTTTGCTCGTCAATTGTTCGTACAGTAGCACCCGTTCTCTCAATACAATCTCTAAAAGATTCAATTGAAAAATAAACTACCTCTTCCCCACGTGAAACTAATTCTTCTACAACTTGCAATGTTGGATTTATATGTCCTTCTGATCCAGTATTAATGAATAAAACACGTGCCACTTTAAACACTCCTTAATTTAAATCTTGTCTATGTTGCCATTAGTATTATAGGTATTTTGTCTTATTCTTCTAAATGGACCTAGCAAGCCTAAACCCAAGGTCATCTATATGAAATGTAGGATGACTACGGCGACGACAAGTCGCACCGCAACCTCTAGCTGCTTCAGCCCAGCTACCGCCGCGGAAAATTCGGTATGATCCGTATACTTGTTCATCATATAAATCATAGCACCATTCCCAAACGTTTCCTAACATATCGTAAAGTCCCCATGCATTCGGTTCTTTTTTTCCGACCTCATGAATATGTCCACTTGAATTTTCATTGTACCAAGCAATCTCTTTCAGTTCTCCATATATGTATCCCGTAGTTCCTGCCTTACACGCATATTGCCACTCTGCTTCAAAAGGTAATCGGTAGCCATTTGAATCTAAATTACAACTAACATTTAGACCATCTTCACTAATAGAATAATATTCTTTTAATCCCGCTTTTTTGGAAAGTAAATTACAAAATATAATAGCATCATTCCATGAAATATTTACAACTGGTTTATTACTATTTTCATTACCATTTAGTACAAGATTCATAATAGCATAATATAATTCCGCTGTTACAACATACTTTGCAAGAAGAAACGGTTTAACTTGAACTTGCCATTGTTTTTTTATTCGATCATCTCTTAATTTTACTTTTCCTGCTGGAATTTTCACCATATTAGAATCAACCGGGCCAATGAATCTATTCAATTCTATCCCCCCATGTTATTTCTTTTTATAATCTAACTATTTATAGTATCGTACTTCTCTAAAAATAGTCTTACTTCATTTGAAGACTTTAAAATAATAACATCTTTATCTTTACTCAATTGATTTAGCCTCTTTAAAATTGAAGGTCGTTTCGTTTTAGGATATTGCCATATCCATTTAAAAAATTGCAAATCAAACCTTTCTTCACATCCAGCACCCATATCCGGTCTTGTTTTATTCCGATATTGTACAACCCTTTTAAAAGCACGATAAACACATATTGTTCTATGAATATCAAGAAAGATAATTGTATCAGCAACGTTAATTCTTATGTCCATTGTCCCGCCATAATTCCCATCAATAATCCACTCATCTTCTTTAACTAATTCATTTTGAACCTTTCTTTGCTCCTCTTTCGGTACACCTTCCCAATTCGGTTTCCAAAATAACGCATCAAGATGATGTACTTTAATATTTAATTTATTCCCTAACTGCCTTGCTAATGTAGATTTTCCTGAACCACCAGAACCTATTAATATTATTTTTTTCATACATACCCCTTTTTACATCTTTTATTTCTTCCTTAACATAAACTCACAAAACATTCCAATCCCAACACCAATTGTATAAGCCACTATATCACTCCACAAAAATCCGTAACCTAATACGAGTCCACCTAAAGTCGTTGCACGAATGCTATCTATCCATTCAGCATGATACAATTGGCTCACTTCAATCCCGTAGCAAAATAACAAACTAATAAAAGCCACTTTCTTCGTGTCTATTTTAGGAAATAAAAATCCGAATCCAGTAAAAATCATCAATGCCCATAAAGCATCACCTAAGTACGCGTTTAATAGATGAGGTAATGCAAAAGCTAACTTTCTTGAGCTAAGACCTAAAATAATTATAACTATAGTAAATAGCGCATATAATAATCTATTTCGTTTCTTATTCATCTCAAAATCTCCTAATATGTAATTAAAAACTGTAAATAGGTAGTAAAATATAATTATTTTACTACCTATTTTTTAATGGCTTTCATAATAAGAAAATGTGGATTTGTATTTAGATAATGATATGATGTTTCATTTACTTCTCTCATTTTTTCAACCGGCCTCGGTTCCACCATTTTATCTAACACAAAATAATTTGTTGTTTCATTAATTATGTCTTGGAGTGATCTTCTAAAAAAGCTAACTTCTATTGTAATATTTGGTTTAACCCAAGTATCTACTAATAATTGTTTTTCGAAATAATTTTCACTAGTAAACTTTGTAAAATCCATAAAAGGATGATGAATGGAGTATATAAATTCGCCACCTGGCTTCAATACTCGATGAAACTCCTGAAATACTTTATTCCAATTTTCTAAGTAATGAAGCGTTAACGAACTTACAATAACATCAAAAGTATTATCTTCAAATGGTAATACTTCTTGCAAATCATGACAAAGAAACGTTGCTTTATTACCCGTACTTTCCTTTGCAGCTTTTACCATTTCAGAACTTACGTCAATTGCAGTAACATTTGCTCCCCCTTCTACAAATTGAGTAGTATACCACCCAGCTGCACATCCAGCATCTAATATACTCTTCCCTTCTAAATTCTTTGGAATCATCTCCATCATCGCTGGTCTTTCATAATAACTGTTATATGGATTTGCCAAGTCTAGATTTTCTTTATATGTACTCGCTAATTTATCATATGTATCTTTGATCGTGTCTTTCATTACTTCCACCCCTTATACATATTAATCTAATAACTCTTGCTGCTTTTTCTTTGAAAATGATTGTAGAACTAAATCATATGACCAATCAATCATCTTATTAGTTTGCTCTTGCTCTACATCTTTATGTATATACACTGTATTCCAATGCTTTTTATTCATATGATACCCCGGAATGATTGCTTCTGGATACTCTTCTCTTAATCTTAATACAAGTTCTGGATCACATTTTAAAGTAATCGCAGCTTTTTCTCCTTCTTCATGGTTTATTATCGCAAATATTTTATTATTAAGCCTCATACATGTTGCATTCCAACCATCAGGAGAATCTTCAGTCGCTTTTCTTTTTGATAAACAATATGTTCTTGTTACATTCATTTTCATTGGCACCTCTTATTCTTTCACTATTTGATTACGATGCATTACAATTTGTTTCGTCGCTTGAAATTGATGTTCACCATAAAACTTTATTAATTTCTCTCCAATGCCTTTATTTCTTACACTTTCATGTACAACAACATCTTCTATGTACGCTCGAAAAACACCATCAGAAACAACCCTGGCAAATCCGATTAATTCATTTTCTTCCCATACCCCAATCGCTATGCTATTCTTTAACATTTTTTGAATATCGATTTCTTTTCTTTCTGGCCACCAACCGACAGAGTCATAAAGTTTTCTTATTTTTTCTACGTAGATTGGTTGTTCATGTTGCAATTTATACGTGTACATTTTCTTTCCCTTATCAAATTGCTCATTATATTTATTTTGTCTTGCCTTACTTCAATATAAAACTATAGAATCCAACCTGTTATAAAAAACCTTTATAAAATTAATTTATAATACCGATTTTACAATTGCAATATAAACAGTCCCTCTCTCATCCTTTCCTATTTCTTCTATATTAAAAATAGCACATAATATTTTAAGTTGACTAATGATAAAAGCCGCCCAATAGGACGGCTTTTATCTTCACTTAACTTCATACCACCAACCTTTTCGATCAAGCCAACCTTTCATACCGTTTAATTGCGCATCACTAGTTGGATCCGAAATAAAATACGTTAAGCCATCCGATTGTAAAATGAAGGTAGCAGTCATTTTAACTGATGTTAAAGCTTTCATAGCTTCAGGGGCCTCATATGGTGAAAAAGCACCTGATTGAATGATGTTTTGTTTAGAAACTTGTGCTTGTACATTCTCTTGTTTTGTTACTGATTCAGTAAACCAGGAAAGTGGTTTATTTCCTATTAATTGATTTAAATCACATTTGCCGATACCTGGTACATTACCTGTCTCGGTGTATTGCCAAATATCACAAGGATATGCTGGTTTATTGCCGCCATATCGAGGAATCCATACAAAATCACTTTTTACGTTCGCCATTCCGAAAGGCTCATATACATGATGGCCAACATATAAACCAACTTTTTTAGCACCTAATCGGCGTAACTCGTCGATAAAAGCTTGTGTACCAGCTCTCATATCATCCATTGTTTTCACTTCTACGTCAGCAGCCCAAACTGTAGCACTCTTATCACCGCGATTCCAAAAATCTTGCGCTTCCTTCTTCGCATCAGCAATTGAAATAAAGCGACAGAATCCATAGTTACCAAATGGAATATTTCTAGTTTTCATTGCTTGGACATAGTTTTTATATAAAGGATCTACATAATTTGATCCATCTTGTACCCTAGTGATTACGAAATCTAGTTGTGGAGCTGCTACATCCCAGTTAATGTTACCGTTCCATTTCGAAATATCTACAATATAACCCATTGCTTAACACCTCCTTTATTAGTATTAAATTCAGAGCTCGTCTTATTGCTCTTCCTCTCCTAAAAATTCAATAGTATTTGCTAGTACATATAGTAAATACGACAAGTGTCTTCAACAAAGACAGTAACTCATTTCCATTAAAAAAGAAAATCATAGCTATACGAATCGTACTATTTGTCCCCATAATTACATCAGGTTGAGTAGTTGCTTTAAAATTAAAATAGCATCACCTTGTTTGGTGATGCTTTTAAAATCAATTTTTCTTCTAGAGCACGAATACTATTCCTATAACCGCTTCTCTAAAAAGTGTTGACTATGTCCTTTAGGATGATCTTCAACAACACCATATTCTCGGTAGCCGTGCTTTTTATAAAAATCTGGCGCTTGAAAACTAAATGAATCTAATAATATTAATCTACACCTTTTTTCCTTCGCGATGTCTTCGATTTTATGTAACAGTTGACTGCCATAACCATCATGACGAACTGTTTCATCAACCCATAAAAAATCTATATGAAGATGATAAAAATACATCGTTCCTGTTACCCCACCAAATATTTTTCCATCCTCATCTTTTACTACGAAACTTACTTGCTCCATCGGCTGTTTTGCTTCATCTTTTAAAATCGACATGTTATATTGAATTACTTTATTTTTTATGTATTCTCCTTCAGTTCGAGTACCACTTTCTATATGTTTCATATATTTCTTCCTTTCAACTTAGTAAGATACCTTTAATTTTTCCTTTTCCTTTTTATAATACTAATAAATATGAATCCACCATAAGTAACAAAGCATGAAAAACCAATTATCCCTGGTACAGAGACATAGCCTATTCTTATATAACTTATAACAGCAAAACTAACGATAGACAATAAAATAGATGACCAAAATATAAGTGATGTTTTTCGTCGTCTCTGTTTCGATGTACTTGCTTTCTCTTCAGAAACACGTGTGCCAAAAAGCAATACAATACAAATGAGGATTGCTGCAAAGTAAATCGTATCTAATGACAGATTATGATCATAAATCGCGATTCCAACTTCAATAGCGATAATTGTTAAAATTAATATGATAATTGTTGAAGTTTTTAAGTTTCTTTTCAATTACTTGACCCCTAGAATGCTTTCACTATATATGTCGTATATGTACTTCAAAGCTGATGCAATAGTTTCATCGGCTCCTTTATTTTCAAATCGATTAGGCAAATCTTTTCCTCCAATAACATAAAGAAGTGGAAATTCATTAAACACTCCTAGTATACCAATATTTATTATAGCTTTTGGCAATCCACCTGTCATATGTGCTAAATGATTATGCGGTATCCCCTCATATTCTCCTTGCTGCCTTACCATTCCATTTATTATTGGTTCCCATAATTCCGGCTCAGTTTTATACCCTCGAAAAATTTGCACTAAAAGTGAATGTATTTCATTTAACTCTCCAACATTTTGTTCATCTCTAGGGTTTTCTTGAACATGTATGTTAGGGAAGTACGTTGAAACATACTTTCTAACAGTATCCCATCCTCCGCAGTGCAATACAATCGCCTTTGCAATATAACTGTCATGACACGCTATCATCACTTCAACAGCTTTACTGAGTGATATTGTATCTCTTCCTTGCAAATGTGGATATAATTGTGCACTATCTTCTTTTGGATTAAATTTAATTTGGTGAAGCATATCATTCCAACTAATTTGTTTGTTTTTTACCATGTTTGCTACTGCAAATCCAATTGCCACTTTTGCTGCTGATGCTAAAGGAACATATAGTTCATTATTATAGGAGGCAATTATATCTTCAAATTTTGTAGAAGACACAATCACTCCAACTTGACCAGATTGTATTTCTTTCATTCTTTCAATGACAGTTTGCATATTCGCACCTCTTTTTATATTATTTTATTACATTCTTAAATTTCGATATAGAATGTATAAAACCTTTTTTGTTACTTGATATGTATACATACAATAAAAAAGATAGCATGAAACTTTCCCATGCTATCTTTCTAAATTAAATATTAAGCAAAACTCAATAATCTATTCTTCCGTAGGTTTTTTAGGACCATTAAGCTCCAATTGATAAAAAGCTAAATCTAACCACCTGTTAAACTTATAACCAGCCTTCTTAATTGTCCCCGCATGAACAAATCCATAGTTTTCATGTAAGGCAATGCTTTTCTCATTTTCTGCATCAATTCCAGCAATTAAGGTCATATATTCCCTTTCTTTTGCAACTGTGATCAATGCTTTCATTAATGAAGTTCCTATCCCATTTTTTCTATATTCCTTATGAACGTACACAGAATGCTCAATTGAATATTTATAGGCAGGCCAAGCTCTAAACGGGCCAAATGTCGCAAATCCTACTATTTTATTATCTAATTCACATACTAAAATCGGATAGCCGTTAGCCTTTTTTTGTTCATACCAATCTATTCTATTTTCAAGGGTTACCGGTTTATACGTATAAATGGCTGTTGTATTCAATATAGCATCATTATAAATATCTAACATGTATGTTACATCTTGTTTCCTTGCTTCCCTTATCATCGCGTTCTTCCTTTCATAAATTATATCTTCTTTCATTTCACTCCTACATACGAATACGAGCTTTTCGGAAACCATCAAATATATTTAATGTAGCAGATAAAATGTAAATGATAATACCTCCACCAATTAACCACGTTTTAAATTCCTCTGGAGAAGTAGTAAACACATTTGCTACATACGTAATAAATCCTTCATTAAATAAATGCGGATTTACTACAATTACAATGAATACTATTGTTCCAACTATTTGAAGAATAGCATTCCCGATTGCCAGCTTTTTCGTCCATTGTCCTTGTACTAACTTATAAAGAGATATACCTATTTCAAACACAATCACAATTACAACGATTGGCCAATACTGAAGTAACACATCTTGATTAAAAGTTGCCGCGACAAACTTCAATCCGCTTTCTGTACCATGATATACACCTACAAGATGGTTCGCATAAAAATAAAGTGTTGCCCATATTGCCGTCCACATTAACCCGCCAAATACTTCGAACTTTGAGATCGACTTTTTCTTTGGAACATACGAAGTATTTTTCAAATCATCAGGCGTCCATTTTTTTAAACTTGTCGTCAACGGTTGAGTACCTTTGTCTTTATCTGTTCTTTCTAAAATTGCAAATACAAGTGTCAACCAGAAAAATACATGGAGGCCTACTTCGATAATTTCCCCAATTCCTTTACCTATCAGATTTAAAATAACATTTAATACCGCTTGCTCACCATCATATCCAACAAAATTTTCTGCAACCATTGCAATGAGTGCGATAACAGCTGCAATCGGTATGATCATTTTTAATAATGTCGTATATACATCGAAATAACGTGGTCCAATTAAATACATCGGCCTATCTAAGTACCCATTTGCCAATGAAACTGGACTCCCCAATTTTTCAAGAACTCTTTTTTCATCATCTTCATTATAATCATCAGGTAACATATCCTCGATAGTTGACCGTAGTTCAAGAATAATATCTTCACGATTTTTTTCAGGTAATCTCTTCGCTACTTCCTCGACATAAATATCAATCATGTTCATTCTTGTCCCCCTCCTTTAATAGGTTATAAAGTTCTTTCGAATCCTTTACCCATTCCTTTTTTAAATGCAAAAATATCTCTAATCCGTATTCACTTAAAACGTAATACTTACGAGGTCTACTCTCCGTTTTATCCCAACTACTTGTCACTAGCTCTTGCTTTTCTAATCGGCGAAGTAGTGGATATAAAGTACTTTGATCGATTGTGATCCCTGATTGCTCCAATAATTGGACAAGTGAATACCCATACTGCGGTGTTCTTAACTGGCTTAAAACCGCTAATGTTAATGTACCTCTTCTTAGTTCAGTAATTAACGAATTTAATAAAGCATCCATTCACTCACCTCATTTCCATTACTATATGTCATACAGTATATGTTTTATACTATGTATCGTACAGTATTAATGTGATAAAAACAATGCGTATTTACAAAAAATAGATAATAAAAAAGCACAAACTATATAATTTGTGCTTTTCTTGTTAATTTAAAAGGCTATTACAACCTTAATTTTGTACCTCTTGTAATATAAACTCTCCTTTTTCTTTAGTAAATGGGGTAACACCTACAATTGCCTCAATATTAATTACTCCATATACATGCGGATATTCTTGACCGTTAGAAGCAAGTTCATATTTTATTTCTGCTTTTATTAAGGATGGATCGATTGTCAGTAATAAAACATCTTCTTCATGATTAAAATATTTTTCAGCAACTTTTAAAGCTTGCTGTAAAAATGAACAATGAATAAATCCCTCTTCTTTAAGTGAAGCTTCATTAACTTCTCCATCTACCTTTGCGATTTCCCAATTTCTTTTTGTTATTACTTTTGTTATCATAGTTATCCTCTCTCCATGTCTTTATATAGAAAAACAAGAGGTTCTTCTTTTTATTACTAGAAAATCATCTTGTATGTAATATTTATTTTAATCCATTAATTAAAGGCGATACTTCTCCGCTATGGAAAATCCATAAATCATGAAGTGACCTTGTACATCCGACATATAGTAACTTCGCATCATGTTTCGTATTTTTATAATGTTCTTCATCAACATCGATTAATAGAACAGCATCAAATTCTAGCCCTTTTGCCAAGTATACGGGTACTACTGAAATACCACCTTCATATTTACTTTGATCTGCTTCAATGACGTTTACGGCCAATCCTGCTTTTGTTAATTTCTCATATATATCGCGGCATTCATCGTCTGTTCTTCCTATTACCGCAATGGTTTTCACATCTTCGTTTTGTAGATGTTTTAACGTCTTCATAATCTCATTAAATTGATCTTCTGCATGGATTACCTTAACATCTTCACCACTGCGAAATACTGGTGTTGCGAGCCCAACTGGAATCTCTGCATTTTTAATTATTTCGTTCGCAAATTCTATAATTTCTTTTGTAGAACGATAACTTCTCGTCAGTTCATAATAACCTGTTTCTTGGAATACTTCCTTAAAAGCACCCCAATCTTCAATCCCTTGATAATCATAAATTGCTTGAGATAAATCACCTAATATAGTGAAAGAATTACCTAGTGTAATTTCTTTTAATACATACACTTGGAATGGTGAGAAATCTTGCGCTTCATCAATAACGACGTGATGGAATTTCTGTCCGATTTCAATACCTGTTATGCGGTGATGTATGTAAATTAAAGCTGGTAAATCTTCTACATACACTTCTTTTTTACGACAACTCTTTTCAGTTTCTTTCACAACTTCTTCAGGCAATACTTCGAGTATTTCTTTACTTTTCAATATTGAACTATAGAGTGAAAGTGAACTCATTTTTGGCCAAAACTTCATATATGTATTCAATCTCTTTGTCGCTTCTTTTTTTAGTAATTTCTTCTCGTTTGTTTCTCCATACTTTTTCAGTTCAATTTCAATCCAGCGCTTCATTCTGCCGACTAATCTTTCTCTTCTTTTCTTTAATGGATAGTGCTTATATTCAACTTGCATCCATTTTTTTACGTCTTCTACTGGAATAATAGCTTTGTCCCATGCCTCAAAATCACTTGTTGGTATTAATTCTTTTTCAAATTGAACCATTCTCTCTTCAATAAAGGACTTAAATTCCAGTGTACCTTTCAATTTACCGAGCATAACCTTTTCTTCATCACGATTAATAGAAAAGGCTTCTTTCAACTTTTCTTCTGTTTGCTTTAGTTTTACAGAATCATCTAACGTACGTAATGCCCAATCCGGAAATGTTGTTTGACTAATATTCCCTACACCTAATTCAGGAAGCACACTCGAAATATAGTCTAAAAAAAGACTATTCGGAGCGAATACAATCATTCTCTCAGCTTCTAATTGTTCACGATATTCATAAATTAAAAAAGCAAGGCGATGTAAAGCGATCGTTGTTTTTCCGCTTCCCGCAACCCCTTGAATTAATAATGGTAAGTTTCTTTCCGCACGAATAATATCGTTTTGCTCCGATTGTATTGTCGAAACAATATCCTTTAGTTTATTATCTTTATTCTCACCTAATCGATATAGAAGAAAATCATCGGCATGTGAGACATCTTCATTTCCTTTTACATATGTATCAACAACACGTTCTAGTTCTCTTTTTCGGATCGAGATGTTTCGCTTTAAATACACATCACCTTCAACTAATCCGTCTGGTGATTGATAAAACGCTAATTCATCTCCGCCGGTAAATGAATAAAACATACTTGCGACAGGTGCCCGCCAATCAATTACAATTGGTTTCATTGTGTCTTTATGTGAAACACCTACTTTACCGATGTAGATCGGCATAACTTCTTCCTTGCCATCCTCTTGAAAGTCTAGTCTCCCAAAGTATGGCTCATGCACACCAATACGTAAGTTTTGTCTATTAGACTCCCTCATACTTTCTAGAATTTGTTCTTTAAAATCATCGCCATAATAAACCGGAATGTTTTCGAGCTGTTCTAATTGATCATCCATCGTACGTAATGTATCTTTCATCCTTTGTAACTCTTCTTCAAAAATGTTATTCATTTGATGATTCCCTCCTGTCCGTTCTAATTTTTCAGTCGAAATACAATTGTATTAAAAATCCATTTATAAAGTCAATAGTTTTAGTGAGAATTTTCTAAAATAAAGAAGAGTAGAGATTAATCTCTACTCTTCTTTATTTTAATTCGATACGCCAAACATTCATTTAAAGTTGCTAATTCTTTATATTTTCGTTTTTCAAAATCATATGCTCCTCCTGGGAAGAATCCTACAATACTTAAACCAGCTTCAGCACATAGATTGCTAATCTCATCTACCGTATAACAACGTAAAGACTGTGTAACTATATCATTTGAATTATTAGGATGCCACCAATGATCTAACATTCTTTCATTTATACTATCATATTCATATTTTCGCATAGCTGAACTTAAGGCCATTTCTTGTCCACTTACCTTTTTCCAATACAATGGTTGATAAATATCAATAAGTGCACATCCATCATCCCTCATCCAATTTTTAATCCGTTTTAATAGAATTAATTGTTCATCATCTGTTCCTACACCAAATCCATCTAAATAACTAACAACATCAAACTTTTCTTCAAAATTAATTTTATAAAAATCAGCGCAATGAATAGCAATATCATTAGTAGAATGCTCTTTTGCAAACATAACTAACTCTGGTACAAGCTCAACCGTAGTCATCTTTACATGTAACTTAGACATCGCCCTTGCAAATCCGCCATTTCCTGCACCTAGTTCTAACATCGACTGAAATGGATGTCCAATTTGCTCTTTAACTTCTTTAGCAACTTGCTCTAACCAACTTTCTGTATTGATATCGTAATTGGATAGTTCGAATTGTTTTTCGTAAAATTCTCTCACATCTAATTCGTTCATTATTATTCTCCTCCTGCAATAGATTTTTCTTCTACAGGTGAAAAACTAAATTTCTGACACCCATGAAAAAATCATTATATTTATAATTTATCAAAATAATAAGAAATTTTAAAGTACCAATATAAAAAGCAGATAATGGATGATACCACTATCTGCTCTATGACTGCTATTATTTTTCTTGTTGATACTCTACCCAATCACCAGAAATGATAACTTTCTTTAGCATCTCTTTATCTTGAGCGACATACACAAATGCACGTATTTCTCTATCGCCTAAATAAATCGTTTCGGTGATTCGGTCATATAAATCACTCTCTACATTACCTGTGTATTCTTCCAGTTCATCTAATTTTTGCAGAACATCATCATTCACTTCGTAAACTTCTCCATATACTTTATCTTCATTTGAACAAATCATCGCTGGATACCCTTCGTTTGTATCAAATAATTTGCCATACGTCCATGCTCCGTCTGCGATGCATATATCCCCTATCCCCCTTATATATCTCTACTTTCTAAATTGTAAATATGCACGAATCATAAAGTAACTCACTTCATTTGGAAGTTGTTCCTTAATTGATTTCAGACCACCTTCTGCATTTTGCACGGCAGTTTCAATCAGTGATTCATATTCTGCAGGAACAAAACTGTTCCAGTCTATTTCCATTCCATCTTCAAAAGAGCGAATTAAATGATTTTCAATTGTTTGTCTTGATAAGCCACGTTCTTTCGCAATTTCATCTAGATCAATGCCTTGTTTATACATTTCATACGTTTCTAAATGAGAATTTGCTGAAGCTTTCCCTGACTTTTTCCGCTCTGTCACCACTTCTGTTTTAACTGTTTCAGCATAGTTTGGATTGTCCTTAATAAAGTGCTGAACTGCTTGTAAGAAGTGAGAACCATACTTCACAAGTTTATGTTCGCCGATCCCTTTCACAGTTAAAAGTTCAGAGTCACTTTGTGGCATTTTTGCACACATATCTTTCAACGTTTGATCAGAGAAAATAACGAATGGAGGTACACCTTCTCCTTGCGCAATTTCTTTACGTACTTCGCGAAGTACTTCAAATAAAGGATGATCTTGAACAATTTGTCTTGTCTCTACTCGTTCTTTACGTAAAACATTCTCTTTACCTAATAATACTTCTTTCCCTTTTTCCGTAACTTTTAATGTTGGATACGTACCATGTTCTACTGCAATTAACTCATCTGAAATTAGAAACTCAATAAATTCACTTACTTCTTTTACACTACGATTTGATAGTAACCCGTATGTTGGTAAAGTATGAAAATTGAATTCAATAACTTTCTTATTTTTCGAACCAGTTAAAACTTGTGCAATCATTTGTTTTCCAAATCGTTGGTTCGTTCTAATCATACAAGATAGAACCATTTGTGATTCTCTCGTCACATCGATACTTTCCCGGTCGTCCGTACAATTTCCGCAGCGGCCACAATCTTCTTTCGGTTCTTCTCCAAAGTATTGCAAAATAAATGATTGTAAACATTGTTCTGTATGACAATAATCAGTCATATTTTGCAGTTTTTCAAGTTCATTTGAAAATCGAGATTCACCTGTCGATTGATCAATTAAAAAGCGCTGTACTTGCACATCCTGAGAAGAATATAGCAATATACATGCACTATCTAAACCGTCACGCCCTGCACGTCCTGCCTCTTGGTAATAACTTTCCATATTTTTTGGCAGTTGATAATGGATAACGTAACGAATATTCGATTTATCAATCCCCATCCCGAATGCAGATGTTGCCACCATTACACTTACTTCATCACGTAAAAAGAGTTCTTGCTGCTCATTTCGATCGGTATCACTCATACCAGCATGGTATTTTGATACCGAAACTCCCGCTTTCATTAAATCCTCATACAATTGATCAACTACTTTTCTAGTAGCAGCATATATAATCCCAGATTCTTTTTGATTTTGACGAATATAATCCGCTAAATATGCATTACGATCTTGTCCTTTAATAACAGTAAATGATAAGTTCTCGCGTTCAAACGTTGTCATAATCGTGTTTTCTTGATTAATTCCAAGCGTGTTACAAATATCTTCACGAACTTGTGGTGTAGCCGTAGCAGTTAATGCTAATACGAGCGGCTTTTCTGGAAGATAATCTAATATGCGATGTATATGTAAATAACTTGGACGGAAATCATGTCCCCACTGCGAAATACAGTGTGCCTCATCAATTGCAATCATCGGGATTTTCATATCGATAAGTTGATCAACAAACTCCATTGAATCAAGTCGCTCCGGCGCCACATAAAGTAACTTATAATGTCCTTGTTTCGCTAATTGAATTCGTTGATTCGCTTCTGTAATAGAAATAGAACTATTAATATAAGTAGCTGAAATACCGTTTTGTATTAATGTATCTACTTGGTCTTTCATAAGTGAAATCAAAGGTGAAATAACTAATGTCGTACCTTCAAATACTAATGCGGGAATTTGATAACAAATTGATTTACCACCACCCGTAGGCATAATACAAACCGTATCTTTCCCATCTAATACATTTTTAATTGTTTCATCTTGTCCTCTTCGGAATGATGAATAACCGAAATAAGACGCTAAAAGTTCTTGTGCTTTTGTAAACAAAAAAGAGTCACCTGCTTTTCTTTATCTTTCATCTATTTCTATTATATCATCACTTATGCGTGATGAAAGTGATGAATACATGACAAACAGCTTGCTTTTTCATTTTTTTATGCTTCTCTACATTTTAAAGGTTGTTTAGCAACGGTGTTTTAATGGCTATTTATGTTTATAAATTTTAAAACATAAATAAAGCACATATAAAATGAATTACAAAATAAATATACATTTTATTACTCTTCCTTGAATACTACTAATCTTATACATATGAATTCAGGAGGTTACTATATGAAGCAGCAGAATATTAGTTCCATCAAGCAGAAAACAGTACCGAACCAACTCCAATTCTCGAATCATGATGCGTGGAAATATGAATCGTATTATAAATACCAGCAATTATTTTCTTATAGAAAACTTTTTCATTTTCTTTCTCAACTTTTTAAACGTTAATGAGTGTGGGATATATCATTCATAATAATTTTCTCAATATATACCTTATAGACTTACTATAATACAGCTGTTATCATATGAAATATTCTGTTGGATAAACCCCTTTAGTTGACCTGCTTATAAAAGCAGGTCTTTTTTGATTATTATATATTTCAGTACACTTTTAGATACACTTGTAAATCTTTTCTCTATTTTATAACCATACTCCACTCACAACAAATGATGATAATAACGAGATGTAAAATATAAGTTCTTAACATTTATTGAAGTAATTCTTTTTTTCTCAATACACAAAACGAATTTCACTTATTACTATAAAAGTACTCCAGATGAGTTTTTGCTCATCAACATTATCTAGTTAATGGGATCTGCTGCGGGAAGCTGATCCCTTTGACTTTATTAAAGATCCACTTTCATTTGGACACATTTACCAGGTTTTTTCAAGCGAATTTTATGATAATATTACGTAGTCGAGTCCGACATCTCGGCAATACCCTTTTGAGGCTCTGCAACTTCCCTTGCAGAGCCTTGTTTATTTTTATATTCATTTTATTTATATATACCACAATAAAATTTTTCATCTTTTTCCATATCAATTTCTGAAATTAATTTAGGACACGTAACTAAAAATAAATTCCCATCATACTTTGAGTTATACATGTTCAAAGGAGTGTTACCGTTTATGTATTCTTATTGGCAATCGTATTACTCCCCCTATCATAACCCTTATGTACACTTTGATACATCTGTACGTAATTACCGAATTAGTAAAAACGAGAACTTTTTAAAAGGTTATATGCGTTCTTTATGGGAACAACATGTCGCTTGGACGAGATTAGCTATTATTAGCATTGTCTTTAATTTACCAGACGTAAACGTTACAGTTGGGCGGCTTCTTCAAAATGCAACACATATGGGATTGTCACTTGAACCATTCTATGGTGAAGATGCTGTAAAAAAATATAGTGCATTAATTAAAGAACACTTAGTCATTGCAGCGGATCTAGTTAAAGCCGCAAAAGCTGGTGATCAAAATGCAGCTGCCACTATAGAGAAAAAATGGTACGCTAATGGTGATGAAATTGTGGCGTTTCTTACTAGCATCAATCCATATATAGAAAAAGAAGAATTCAGAAAAATGTTTTATGAACATTTAGCACTTACGAAAGCAGAAGCGCTTGCCTTCCTAAATAAAGATTTTGAAGCAAGCGTTAAACTATACGATAAAATTGAAAAAGAAGCATTAGAAATGGCTGATATGATAACAAATGCAATCGTAAAACAATTCCCACAAGTGTTTCAATAATAATAAGCCGATTTGAAAAAACAAATCGGCTTATAAAACTTTCTATCAATGAAATTTCACCTCTCCTCTTTACATTTAACGTATATCGATATATTTTATTAATATCCGTTTTTTATAGGAGGAAATCTTTTGATTAACGCCATTGGTCTCGTATTTATCCTCACAAATAAACACGAGAAAAAGAAGAAAGTTTATCTAAATGAAAAATTCGCATTAATAGACATTATTGATTCTAAAGAAGTAATTGATGATGAAGGGAACTCACTAGTAGAACTAACATGTAAATACAGTATTTATCTAGATGAAAAATATTACTGTAAATCTCTCGATGATTATACTGGACAAGTATTTCCGTTCTTGAGCGCTAAAATAGGAAAAGGTCTTCTCAGAAACTTAAATTACTATTTCTCTTACG
>NZ_QOZX01000062.1:0-30766 GCF_008368895.1 Bacillus sp. BB081 | reverse complement strand
TTCAATTGAGTTGTATGAATAAAACAACTCAATTCTTAGAAATGTAGAAAGATAAATTTGTTTATGTACTTTTAGAAAATATAAATTTTCAGTTTTCAAGATAATTACAAAAGAACTTTCTCATAAAATTTACCTTTTCACTATTTCAGTAGTGTTTTATCCGTTAATCGAATTGTATAATATACCTGCATAGTAAATTCAGCTGATTTTTGACGTATTATTGACATCATTTTGTCTGAAATATGTCTTTTGTCATTTTTTTGAATTAGATTTTTTTCATTAATAACATGTACTTTTTTAATATAAGAGTTACTTTCGTATCAATAAAAAAATCATTTTTCTCTTCATACACTTGACTTTCCCGAGAAAAAATGTCCTATTAACCAATAAAGAAATCAGTTCGTTTTTTGTCAAGAGAAAAATATATTTCTAAAATTCAAACACGAAATAATGTTATTCAAAAATAGAAAATACTCTCCCTCTTTCTAGACTAAAAATTCATTTTTTTGTCATTTTTTCAAACTAAATTAATACATAAAAAAATACCGAGAATCGATTAGACTCTCGGTATTTTTCAAATTATTTTGCTGTATGTTTTCTTACAGCCGGTAAAATTTCAGTAGCAATTAATTCGATGTTTTTCTCAATTTTATCAAGTGGTACACCACCAAAATCAATTTGTGCCATAAAACGTTGTTGTCCAAACAATTCATATTGGTAAAGCATTTTTTCAATAATTTGTTGCGGGCTACCAACCATTAATGCGTCACGGTAATCTACTGAATTTGTAAATTGTTCTTTCGGATACCCACCACCGCGCAGTGTAAGCATACCAGCATTAATATGAGGATAGTATTCACTAAATGCATCTTGTGAATTTTTTGCTGTATAAAATAAACTTGTAGTTGCAACTGGTAAGCTTGCTGGATCAAATCCACTTTGCTCAGCAGACTCACGGTAAGCATCTACTGATCCTTTAAAGTTAATAGCTGGACCACCTAGTGTTGTTATCATCATTGGTACACCCGCGCGTCCTGCTTTAATTGCACTAGCTGGCGGGCCACCAACTGCACGCCAAATTGGTAAGTTATTATTTTTAGCTCTTGGAATAACCGATGCATGTGCAAGCGGTGCTCTGAACTGTCCATTCCAAGTTACATGTTCCTCTTTATTAATTTTTAATAAAAGATCCATCTTCTCTTCAAATAATTCTTCATAATCATTCACGTCATAACCGAGTAAACTATATCCCCCAATACGAGACCCACGACCAGCCACGATTTCTGCACGTCCATTAGAAATCAAGTCAATTGTAGCAAAATCCTCATATACTCGTACCGGATCAGATGTACTTACTATCGTTGCTGAACTTGCAATTTTTATATTTTTCGTAGCTTGTGCAATAGCTCCTAAAATAACTGTATGAGCTTGCGTTGTAAAATGCGTTTGATGACTTTCACCGACAGCAAATACATCCAGTCCAGCTTCATCCGCTAACTTAGCTGTTCCAATTAATTCATGAATCCTTTGTTCTGCACTAATTTTTTCTCCGTTATGTGGATTTAAAACATGATCCCCAATTGAATATAATCCAAACTCTATTCCTTTACTTGTATCCATACGGTATTTTTCCATCATTACTCTCTCCTTTAATGAAGTGGTATTAGTTTCTCTTCTAAAAACGTCGGTAATTCAAATGTATCTCTCTATTACTAATAATATCACTTGATTAGTCAATTGATTTTGTAAAAAAAATTACTCTTGCGGTAATTCTTTTTTTTCACTATGCTTATGAACTTTCGTCATTAGCTCGTATAATATTTTCTGCTCTTCTTCATTTAATACATCATCAAAAAACGAAGATTGAAATGCAAGTTGCTCTGGCAGCGCTTTTTCTAAAGCTGCTTCCCCTTGCTCTGTAAGACTAATTGTTTTCGTTTTCCAGTCTTGTTTTCGCACAATATATCCTTCTTTTTCAAGACGAGTTAACATTCGAGAAATACCGCCTTGTGTAACAGTTACTTTTTCTGCTAACTCCATTTGTGTTAGTGGTTGATACGTACGTATTTGCAAAAGCACATCAAATTGAGCTGTCGTTAAATCAAAACGTTTTAAAAACTCATTTGACATCTGATTACTTTGGTTCGTAAATCGTATTAAACGTAACCATATTAACGATCCTATCGTATTATCACGCATGTTTGATCACTTCCTATCGTGAATCTTACTATCACTTTACTACGCAAGTGATAAAAAAGCAAGAGAAAACGTGAAAAATATCTCATTAGAATTACATAAATAACGATAAGAAAGAATGCATGTTTAAATGAATTCTTTCTTATCGTTATTCTTAACTTTCCATTTCATTCATTGCTATATTTAAAGCTCCCACCGCTTTTGGCCAGCCAACATAAAAAGCCATATGCGTTATTAATGCAATCATTTCATTTTCTGCAATTCCATTTTGTTTGGCCAACTGCAAATGAAATGGTAATTGTTCTGTATGACCAAGACTGATTAATGCCGACACTGTACATAAACTTCTTTCTCTTAATGTTAAAGTGGCATCCCGCCACACTTCCTCGAACAATATCTCTTCACTATAATGAGCAAATGCAGGTGCCTTTTCTCTCATTTTCTCTTGAATACAATATTCAATGGCTTCATTCATCATTTCACTCCCCCTTCGCTTTTACCAATTGTGCCATTCCTTGACCAAATGACCAATTTTCAGCAGCTGTCTCATTTAGTGTAATAAAAATATCTGCACTTTTTATTCTAGAACATTCAGAAACCTTCAAGGATATCGACTGATACAGATCCCTTTTCTGTTTTATCGTTCTTCCCCGTCCACATGTAATATAAACATAAATCATATTCTCTGTTCTCTTTTTTCCTCTTTCTAATAAATAATATGGATTATATAAAAAGTGATTTTGTTGATAAGGTAAAAACATTTGAAAAAAATCATTTTCAGGGATGTTAAAATGTTCAATTAATGAAAGATGAATACATTCACCTATCTTTTTGATCTCTTCTTCTTTTAATTTATTTTCATGATAATAAACGTTCACAAAGGGCATACAGTTTCATTCCTTTTCTTTATTTAACATTCAACAAATTTTCATCGTGAAATGTGCAAAATCTCAAATACTGTAACATCTTTATTCGTTACCATATTAGGCTTTTCATTATAAAATCTGAATTGGCTATATCCCCATTTATCTGGATTATAAATGATTACATTTCCTAAACTCTTTTCTATGTTTTGTACATTCTCATTCATAGTGTTTAATTGAGTCCCTCTCAGTGAATTACTTTGAGAAATACTCCCTGTATACTCAACAGCATATTTACTTTTTTTAAAATCATCACTTAGATTAACAACTAATGGAACACCTATATTTATTTGTTGCCACCCAAAAGATTGTAAAATATTATCGTAATACCCTTCAAAGATAAATTTGTTCATTCCTTTATGACCATTCCAAATATATAAAGGTGCATAACAGTTATAGAAATTCCCTTCCTTACCTGCCTCAGTAATTAAATATGCTTTGAAATTCAATTCTTGAAAACCATCCGTTTTATGCCCATTATCCTTTACCCTTTTTTTAATAATCTCCATGTCATAATCCTTTGGCAAAATGACCTTATATTGCATTCCAATCATGTTTATCACTCACTTTCTATCTTATATACACAATGATAAACCGATGATTGACTAACGTAAAATAGGTATAAATTATGTTTGATATCATTTATAATGATACCCTATAAGGAGCTGTGATAAATGGAAATAAATGATCTTATTATATTCAAAACTGTAGCTAGCGAAGGCTCTATTAGTAAAGCTGCTAAAGAGTTAGGATATGTTCAGCCAAACGTAACTGAGCGAATCAAAAAATTAGAACAAGAATTAGAAACTCCTTTACTACATAGAGATAACAAAGGCGTTTCCTTGTTACCTTCTGGTGACATTTTATTAGACTATACGAATCAAATATTAACTTTAGTAGAAGAAGCGAAAGATAAAATTAAAACGAGTGGTTCTTCTTATATCATCGCGACGTCACAATCTATTTTGACTAATTATGTAAGTAAGCGTATTAAAGAAAATTTCAGGAATTATCAAATATACGTAGAAAATAGTAGTCATTTACAAAAATTACTGCAACAACAAAAGGTTGATATGGTCATTACTTATGAGGATGATCCCGACACAGCTTTTAAAAAAGTATTTACTACTTCAATTTCTGTAGGCTTATTAAAAGCGAAAGAAACACGAACCATTGACTATTCAAAGGAACTCTTCTTCGTCAGTAATGACAAAAGGTGCCCTTTTAGAAATAAGACAATACAATTTTTAAAAGAAAATAATTTATCTCAGCGTCCACTTCAACAATTAGATTCTTACTCGCTTATGGAAGAGTTTATTCATGATGGAAAAGGAATAGCCTTTTTGCCGATTAGAAATGATACATTGGTACCAATTGAAAATGTTCCAATTGAGAAATTAGCTGTTCATTTTTTTACAAATCAAAACTCTTTAAAACAAATCCCTGATGAACTATTTGATTAATAGAATAGCTATAAACTAATTACATACACCAATAAAAATCCCTCCTTTACGAATTTAAAAGAGGGATTTTCATATTCTATACAATTGATTTTTCACACATTTTGCTCCACTTCTGCACTTTTCTCCTTCTTACTCTGTTTCACATTCTTCAGTCTCTTAATCGTGCCAACTAATCCTTTCGGAAAAACTAGCAAGACGATAATGTACAATAAACCAAGAATAATTGTCCATCTTTCAAAAATCGGATACGCTGTGGCTAGTTCTGATAAATAATATTTCAGTGATTCAATAATTCCAGCTCCAGCAATTGCTCCAATTAACGTTCCAACGCCTCCAATCATTGTCATCAATAATGCATTTAATGTCATTTCAATTGAAAATACAGCTGTATTAACAAAGCGTAGTGTGATAACAAATAAACCACCGCTAATTGTAGCAACTACTCCTGCAACAATACTAGCAATAATTTTATAATGAAGAACTTTATATCCTAATGCTTCAACACGTTGCTCATTTTGTGAAATTGCCTTTAATACTTTTCCAATAGAAGATTTTGTGAAAAGACGTAACAGAATAAAAATGACAATTAAACATATAAGTGTTACATAATAAAAGTTAAAACGATCACGGAATAAGTCTGGTACACCAAATGTAAAACCGTCTCCTCCGTGAGTGAGTCCACGCCATTTTTCAGCAAGTACGAAAAACAACTGTGAAATAGCAAGTGTTAACATTGCATAAAAATGACTTTTCAGCCGTAATGAAAGTAAACCGATTATATAACTAACAATTACTGAAATGATAATTGCAGCTACTATCCCTATTAAAAAGTTCGTTATGGATACTCCTTGCCGATCAAATAAAAGTGCTACCCCATACGCTCCTATTCCAAAGAACATACAATGTCCGAACGATACAATTCCTGTATACCCAAGCAATACATCAAAACTCATTGCAAAAATAGCAAAGATGAAGATTTGAGTGAACAAAATTAACAAGCTCCGTGAATCATTTACGAATGGAAATACACTTAAACAAATGAGCATAAATACTCCGAAGTATACTTTAATTCGATTTGATGTGCTGTTCACCATTTCACCCCTTTTCACTAACAAGTCCATTTGGCTTCACTATTAAGAAAAATAGTAACATTAACATATTGATTGCAAGTGATAAATCCGGTATAAAATACGCTGTAAAAGCACCCGCTAATCCGACAATTAAAGATGCGATTGCTGAACCTTGTACGCTTCCTAACCCTCCAATGATTACTACTATGAAAGCTAAAATCGCATACTGCATACCCATCTCGGCGAAAATCACGCCTGAATATGGTGCTAATAAGAAGCCTCCCAACGCTGCCATCCCTGCTCCTAATAAAAAGACGAAAGAAAATATCGCTTTTACGTTAATACCGAGCGCTTGAACCATCTCTTTATCCATTACACCTGCGCGTATCATAAGACCTATCTTTGTTTTTTTGAGCAATAATAGTAAGGCAATGTAAATGATGATCCCAATTAATATAACGAATAGACGATATTTAATTAATATAACGCCGTCAAATGTAAAACTTCCTTGTAACCATAACGGTAATTTAGCACCAATTGGATTTGGCCCCCAAAATATTTTAATACATTCACTAAGTACAAGCATTCCTCCAAGCGTCACAAGAAGCTGGCGAACATGATTTCCATATACCGGTCTAATAAGAAATCTTTCTAAAATGAATCCAAGAAACATCCCCATAGCAATTGCTCCAATTAACGCTAATACGTAACTACCTGTCATATTAAATATCCAAACACCTGTAAACGCTCCCCAGGCAAATAAACCACCATGTGCGAAGTTTAGAACGCTCATTAAACCGAAAATAAGCGAAAGACCTGATGCTAATAAAAAAATGAGCATCCCTGTTGAAATCCCATTTACAAATAAATTGATTAACACATCCATCCTTCTCACCCCGGATTCATGTTAAGAGATTCCTAAATATTTGTGACACATTTCCTTATCCTCTTTTAATTCATGCATAAAACCGTTATGAACAATTCTTCCGTTATCCATAATATAAAAATAATCCCCAATTTGACTAGCCATCATAAAGTTTTGTTCAACGAGTAAAACTGTTGTTTTCTCCTTCATTTTCAAAATGGCTATCATTAATTTTTCTATCATAATAGGGGACAAGCCTTTACTCGGCTCATCAATAAGTAATAAACCATCACTATTAATAAATGCTCTTGAAATTGCTAGCATTTGCTTTTGTCCTCCGCTTAAGAGTCCGCTTTTTTTATGCCAAAACTGCTTTAAATCTGGAAATAGTTCAAGCATCCACTCGATTTTCTCTTTCGCTTCTTCTCCCTTCCCCCTAGCCAGAGCGAATGTTTCTTCTACCGTCAGGTCGTGAAAAATACCTTGATTTTCTGGTACATACCCTATTCCTTTCCTTGAAATTAAGTGTGTAGATAATCCATTTACTTGTGTACTATCATAATAAATTTCACCATGTGCGATATGGTGAAATCCCATAACCGAACGTAATGTCGTAGTCTTCCCTGCCCCATTTCTTCCAAACAGTACAGTAATCGTTCCTTTCTCAACAGCAAGAGATACCCCTTGTAAAATATGAAACTGATCTAAATACGTCTCTATATTATTTACTTGTAATAGTGCCACTATATAATCCCCCTAAATAAGCACTTTGTACACGCTCATCTTTCATAATCTCTTCGGGCAAACCTTCAGCCAATAGCTCTCCATGGAATAAAACGATAAGATGGTCTGACAAACCTAGTACCATATCCATTTTGTGTTCAATAAGTACAATCGTACTCTCTGGATGTTTTTTAATATTTTCAATCACTTGTAAAATAGCCGGTACCTCCTCAACTGATATACCTGCCGTCGGCTCATCAAGTAGTAACACATCCGTTTTTAAAGCTAATAACATTGCAAGCTCTAACTTTCGTTTTTCTCCATGCGCTAAATCTTTCGCTAATACATGTTCTTTCTCCTGAAGTAATACTGTTTTTAAGAAACGTCTCGCCTCTCCAACTTGTTGCTTAAATTTTGCTGAACTCGGAAAAAAACTATAGTAATCTTGCACGAATGATTGAACACTTAAACGAACATTTTCAAGTACCGTTAACTCTGGGAATATATTTGTAAGTTGAAAAGAACGACCAATCCCTAATCGAGTTCGATCTGAAATTGATAATTTTGTAATCTCTTTTCCCTTAAAATATACTTCACCCTTTGTTGGAGAAATTTGTCCACTAAGTAAATTAAATAACGTTGTCTTTCCTGCACCGTTTGGTCCAATAATGGAAATAAGCTTTCCTTTTTGTACTGTTACATTCACATCCTTAATAACATGATGTTCACCAAAAGATACGCTAAGATTTTTCGTTTCAAGCAAATGTGTCACGAAATCCCTCCCTTTAAAGCTTTAAGTATGAAAGAAATACGTATAAAGAGGGTATCCCCTCTTTATACAAAAACAACAGAAAATTCAGTCTATTTATTTTGAATTGGTGGTTCTGTCTCTTTCATCGTTAATTCTCGCTCTAGTACTGGCACCGGATAGTCAACACCATCTTGCTTTTTCAATGTGATAGAATAAAGTGTCTGCATCGCTTGGTGATCCTTTTCTCTAAACTTCATCTTTCCTTTCGGTGTATCAAATTCCATTCCTTCCATTTTCTTAATCAACATATCTACATCTGTATCCCCTTTTGATTTCTTTAAAGCTTCTACAATAGAAATTGCCGCTGACATTCCACCTGCTGTAAATAAATCTGGCACCGCACCATTAAATCGTTTTTTATGTTCTTCCACTAACCAATCATTCACCTTATTTTTCGGGAGTGTATGATAATAAACAGAAAAACCTTGCATTCCTACTAACGCATCCATCGTTTTTAATGCCGGTATATCTGGTGCACCGGTAGAAATTTTAATACCTTGCGCTTCCACATTCATATCTTTCAACTGTTTCCAAGGTGAATTCGCACCTGCCCAAACGATAAATAAATAATCTGGTTTTGAGCTAATGATATTTTGAATATTTGCAGTGAAGTCAGTCGAATTTGTATCAGCATATTGCTCGTTTACAATATTCGCACCTAATTTCTTCGCTCCAGCTTTAAATGCTGCAATTCCTTCACGGCCAAATGCATTATCTGGGGCAAACGTCGCAATCTTTACATCTTTTTTGGCGATTGCGGCTGCTCCTGCAATCGCATCTTGCGAAGAATTTCTTCCTGTTCTAAAAACATACTTATTCCAATTCTTTCCGGTAATACTATCAGCAACTGCCGGTTCTACAACCATTATTTTTTCATATTCTTCAGCTAGTGGTAAAACTGCTAATGTATCACTTGAACTAGAAGATCCGACTAAAAAATCGACTTTCTCTTCTTCTAATAACTTCGTAGCTTTTTTAACCGCTACCTCTGCTTTCGTTTCCGTATCTTCTACAACAAACTTAATCTTCTTCCCTTCCACTTTCCCAGTTCCACCCGTTGCATAGTCTAACCCTAATTCAAATCCGTTCACCGTTTGTTTTCCATACGATTCTAATGGACCTGTTAATGAAGCAAGAACCCCTACCTTAATCGTCTTTTCATCCTCTGTACTTGTTTTCTTTCCTGAACAAGCTGCCGTTATTAATAACGAACTTAAAACACAACCAGTAGCCATCATTCTTAGCCATTTACGTTTTTTCATCGACATTGTGATCCTCCCCATACTTTACTTTCTGATAGAGTCAAACACGCCAAAGTCCCCTGTCCGTAATCATGACTAACTATAAGATAGGTAATGGAAAACTCTTGTGGTATCCTCTACATTCGGCACAAATCTATAATCACCTTCCTATTTAATGGAAACGGACATACAATCAATATATATTCTGCTTCCCAGTTGAAAATACTGTTTCGTTACAGTATTAATCACGAAAAAAGCTACAATAATTAACTTAAGTTCTTAAGTCAATTATTGCAGCCTATCTAAAAAACACTTAATTATTTTCTACTTTCTCTAACCCTTCAGCTAATTGTTTCTTATCTAGCCCTTCTCCTATTACTACCAAGTTCGTCGGGAAACCGAAATCTTGTTCCAGTAAAGTTGGTACCCCAAATGAATATTGGAATAAGTGCGGGTATTTATCTCCATGGAATTTCACAAATCCTTTTACACGATAAATACTATCTGGTAAATTCGAAAGCCATTCGTATAATTTATCTTGATCAATCGATTTCGTAAATTGATATGTCATCGTTTGTATATGTAAATGCTGTTTTACATGTAGTGTCTCATGTTCCCTATCATTCGTAAATTCAGCTTCTTCTATGTCTTCTAAAGATATATTACAATATTTTGTTTCAAACAATTTCGCATGATTATTTATTGCTTTCACTTCTTCAATTACTTTGTTCTTATCCGCATCTGTTAGTAAATCTGATTTATTAATTAAAATGTGGCTACCAAACTTCAGTTGCTCATGCAATAATTGCTGAACGTTTGCACTTAATACTCTTCGATTTAACCACCTTACTGCATCTAAAACGACGACAATTGATTTCACTTCTAGGAAAGGTGCTAAAATTGGTGATACACACGCATCTAACACTTCAATTGGATGTGCAACACCTGTCGTTTCTATATAAATGACATCTGGTCTCTCTTGCTGATATAACGAATGTAATTGTATTTCAAGCTCTTCTTTTAGCGTACAACAAATACATCCTTTCAGAAGCTCTCTTAAAACATTCTCTTTTCCAATAATGTCTGTATCTACCGAGTATTCACCAATTTCATTCATTAATACTGCAACTTTTCTATTCTTCTTTTTCTCCGCTAACAATAAATTTTGTAATAATGTTGATTTTCCACTACCTAAAAAGCCACCTAATATATGAATTTCTACTTTTTTCATTTGATCGACCATCCATTTCTTTATTTCAAACGTATTCAAAGCGTAATAATTACGATTTATATTAATCATTTTATTAAAAGAATAGTGATTTGTAAATATATCTTCACTGTTCGTTTACTTCATAAGCAACTCGAATTCCAGACTCTATTGCTCCTTGCATCCATCCATGTGTTAATGTCGTATGCTCTCCTGCAAAGTGTACTTTGCCAGCTGGCGGCGTAATATACGGAAATAACTCTAACTCTTGACCTGGTTCGAAAGCCGTAAATGCGCCGCAAGAATACGGATTTTGGCTCCAGCTAAAAGATGTTCCAGTAACAAACTCACTATAGACGATGTCACCGTATATTTCCGCTAAATTTTTTAATGCGTAACGTATACGATCTCTTTGCGGGAGACTATCCCACGTTAACGCCTCATCTGCCCACGTATAACTCGCTAAAACGATAGCCGCCCCTGGTGTATGAATGCCATAACTCGGATAATATGTAAATCGTATAGGTAAATCTGTAATAGATTTACCGCCACACTGTCTCGCTTTCTCCCAAAATCTACTTTTAAACTCTATCGCAATTTTAGTCGAAGCTATATAGTTTAATTCACGAATTGCCCGTCTTTTAAAATAAGAGAATAAATGATATGGCTGAACTTCTACAAATCGTAACGCTGAAAATGGAATTGTGATAATAGCAATGTCGCCTGTTACCATAAATGGATGTAACGTTTGTTCATTTGTTACTTGCATCATCACTTTACTATCTTCCTGTATAATTTTTTCTACTTTATACGACATAAAAATATTTTCTTTTAACTCGGGTAAAAATGAATTTGGTAATGTATCCATTCCGCCCGTTATTTCATAATATTTTGTCGTTGAAGTAAAAAAGATCATTTCACGTAATACTTCAATTAAAGACATTCCCATATATGCTTCCATATCTAGAAGTACCCCAATCATATCTATTGCTCCATCTGAATAATACTCACTTAAAAATGATCCGAGCGAATATGTTTTATACTTTGTTTCAACGATGATCCAGTTTTTATTAGAATCTTTTTTTATAAAATTAAGTATTGGTTCTAGCACTACTAACATTAATTCTTCTGCCGTTTTCCCTTTTTCATTCTCTAAAATTGGATATCCAAGTATACTTGGATTTTTTTCAAATACGCTCAATCTCGTTTTAATATTATTCGTATAAATAATATCTGAAGCGGTTTTATTTATAAAAAGATTTAATGGTAATTTAAATTTACGAATGTAAGCTAAAGTTAACTCGTGTGTTTCAGGAATTCGCATTGGCCCGGCATTAAAATATAAGCCTCTGCTAAACGGTTCACGGATCGTATATATTCTTCCGCCTATTCGGTTATTCGCTTCTAAAATTGTTATGCTATGCCCTGATTCTTTCAATAACGATGCTGCAACTAATCCTGAAATTCCTGCACCAGCAATAATAATTTGCTTTGGATTCTTCGTTTTTACAAGCCCCACATTAATAATATGGAGCATTCTTTCCATCGTTAATGGCTGCATCATGCCCTTTTCCCCTTCGATAAAGGATTTTATTGCATTATATTCGGTTCACTTACTTCCTATGTTTCGTGCAAGAAATTGCACGGATACATTTTCAAATACTTGAATATCTTTTATAAAATGTAATAAACTAGATATGAATCTATAGAAGTAAGACGTATTATCTTACATAATAAAATCAATGAAATTGCGAGGAATTTTAAAATGAAAAAAGGGATTAACCGTGTAGTATTAGTAGGAACAGGAGCAGTTGGATGTAGTTATGCTTACTGTATGATTAACCAAGCTGTAGCTGAAGAATTTGTTTTAGTTGATGTAAACGAGGCAAAAGCTGAAGGAGAAGCAATGGATTTAAGTCATGCTGTTCCATTCGCTCCAGCTCCAACTAGAGTATGGAAAGGTAGCTACGAAGATTGTAAAGATGCTGATCTTGTAGTCATTACGGCTGGATTACCACAAAAACCAGGCGAAACACGTTTAGATTTAGTTGAGAAAAACGCGAAAATCTTTAAACAAATCGTTCGTAGTATTATGGATAGCGGATTTGATGGTATCTTCTTAATCGCAACTAATCCTGTCGATATTTTAACTTACGTAACTTGGAAAGAATCTGGTTTACCAAAAGAACGCGTAATCGGTTCTGGTACAACTCTTGATTCTGCTCGTTTCCGCTATATGTTAGGTGAGTATTTCGATATTGGTCCACACAACATTCATGCTTATATTATCGGTGAACATGGTGATACGGAACTTCCTGTTTGGAGTCACGTATCAGTCGGTATTCAAAAATTACAAACGCTTCTTGATAAAGACAACACATACACGCAAGAAGATTTAGACAAAATCTTCATAAACGTTCGTGATGCAGCTTACCATATTATTGAGCGAAAAGGTGCAACTTACTATGGTATTGGTATGTCACTTCTACGTGTTACAAAGGCGATTTTAAACGACGAAAATAGCGTATTAACAGTATCAGCTTACTTAGAAGGCCAATACGGTCAAAAAGATGTTTATATCGGCGTACCTGCTGTTTTAAATCGCGGCGGTGTTCGTGAAATTCTAGAAGTGGAATTAAGTGAAGAAGAAGAATTAAAATTCGATCACTCTGTTCAAGTATTAAAAGAAACAATGGCTCCAGTTCTTTAATCGTGTATGCCAAAAAGCAATCCAATTTATTTTGGATTGCTTTTTTGATTATTCCTTGAAAACATCAGTTATTTTCTATCATTTCCTATTTTTTAAACTGTTCCTCATTGTTTACATCAAGTACATCTAATAAGAAAATGAAGATTGGTATACCGATAATAAGCCCCCATATTCCAAGGAAATGTTCTGAGAAAATGAGAATCATAAATGTATAAAAGATTGGCAAATTCGTTTTCGCAGACATAAACTTCGGATTTAAAAAATAACTTTCAAGAGCATGGATTACTGTAATGAACACAAGTATGTATACAACGTACATTACCCCGCCTACGTTATAAGCAATAATACAAAGTGGAAACAAAGAAATGATTACACCGGCAACAGGAATCAAACCGAGTAGAAAGACCATGACGGCCAATACAAGAAGCTGCGGAAATCCTAAAATCACAAGTGCAATTACAGTGAGTACACAATTGACAACCGCAATTAAAAACTGTGCTTCAATTACTTTACCGAACGATCTTGCAAACCTTTCACCAAAATAAGTAATCTCCTCATAAAAAACCTTCAGATTACTATCTTTAAATTTCGAAGTAAATGATATTATGCGTTCTTTTTCTAACAAGAAAAATAAACTTAAAATAAGAGAGAGTAGTATTTGCAAACTGACTTTTCCTATATTTGCAATTGATTGATATATGACATCTACACCTTGTTCTATATATTTTGATACTTCCATCCCATTAATAGTTGACAGTGCATATTTAATGATCTCATTATCAGGTGGATTTTGAAAAAACAACCTAAACTGATAAATCAATTGGGAAATTTGTATCGTTAGCACAGGTAAATATTTATATAATGTTGTGCCGATAAACGTAACTAATATTATATACAAACATGCGATAACAATTTTCCGATTCACTTTCAATTTCTTTGAAATAAAACGTTGAAACCGATCCATTAAAAATGTCAGTATGAACGTAATTAATATTAAATTAATCATACTTTTTAATCCATATAATACAAGCGCTACTATTATTAAAACGAGAAACCGTTGGAACCCTCTACTTCGAAAGAAATTTTTCACTTCATTCATTAAGATTTAACCTCCCCCTTCAATGGATGGAAATTGAATATATTACATTTTATGAACTTCTATAGACAATCTTTCTTACTAATTGAGAAGAATCCTTTTTTTCTTTTTATATTGTTAGATTCTTTTCATATTAGCCTACCAACATATTTCAGTGGAGCTCTATTTTTCGTTTACCCTTTTACAGTTTTGGTGATCTTCTATTTTTAGACTGTTGCTCATACGCATATCCCATATTGAAGAGTTCCTTTTCACCAAATTGCTTCCCGACAAACACTGCACCTACTGGCTCTCCATTGTTATCATATCCTGCTGGCACCGCTAATTCTGGATAGCCAGCTACAGCTGATAGAAGAACTTCTTCGTTGTTAATCATAACTAAAGCATCCAAACCTTTTTCTACTAAATATCTATCTAGCTCTTTTCTTGCATTTTCTTGACTCGATCGCACTATTTTTTCAAACTCATCTTTCGTTATAGCAGATTTTTCAGATCCCTCAATTAATGTTTGTCCGTATTTTATTCGTCTATTACTATCCTTTTTATTAAACGCTATAATCTCTTCTAGCGATTTTACCGGTACATTTTTTTGCTGTGCAAGATAATCGTTAACATTATGTTTGAACTCATATTCTAATGTTTGCAGATTATCTACTCCCCCATCGTTTAACTGAATATCATCAGTCAATATCGCACCTGCATCTTGAAGGTCTTTTCTAATCTTTTCTGCTACTTTTTTTCTATTCTCATCTTGTCGATCTATTGAAAAAAGAACTCCTACTTTTTTCCCTTTCAATCCGTCTATTGATAAGTCCTTCGTATAATCAATTCTTTCTTTATCTTTCATTTTTTCTGTCATAGCATCTTTTTCATCATTACTTACCATTATATTAAATAACGTTGCCGCATCCCTCACCGTTCTTGCCATCGGTCCCGCTATATCAAGTGTTTCAGCTAACGGAATAATGCCCGATCTACTCACCATACCTAGTGATGGACGCAATCCAACTACTGATTGCTGCGTCGCGGGTGCTACAATTGACCCAGTCGTTTCCGTCCCAATTGCAAGTGGTGCAAAATCTGCCGCAACTACTGTAGCAGATCCAGAACTTGATCCCGATGTATCAAACGTAATCGGACCGTATGGATTCAAATTTTGCCCTTTTTTCCCGCTATATCCGCTAGGCATTGTAAAGGATAAATAATTTGCCCACTCAGACATATTCGCTTTCCCTAAAACAAACGCACCTTCTTCTTTCAACTTCTTCACGATTGTCGCATCTTCATCTGCAATCCAATCTTTTAACACATACGTGCCCGCACTTGTCGGCATCACCTTTTCTGTTTGTACATTATCTTTTACGATAACCGGCATGCCGTATAAGTTCGACTTCTTATTTGAAGACCTTTCTTTATCTAACTTTCGCGCTTCTTCCATTGCATTTGGATTAATCTCTGTAACAGCATTTAATGATATTCCATTTTGGTCATGTTCTTGTATTCTAAAAAGATAAATACTCGTTAATTCTTCATATGATAATTTTCCATCATCAATCATTTTTTGAAGCTCGTTCACAGTCGCATTTACAACCTCTTTTTCTTTTATCTTCACATTATCTATGTTAATCCCTTTCAACTGATTATGTATCGGTTTTAACACTCTATCTTTATCATATACGATACGCTCAGGTTCCTTTGGAAAATAATTTTTATACACGTAATATCCTCCGGCACATGTTAATAGGACGATCCCCCCAGCAATTGACAGCGTTATCTTTATCCACTTTTTCATGCTGTTTCCTCCGCTCTAAAAGTTGCTCAATTGTATTGAAAAAGAGAGTTATCCTTATAACCCTCTCTTATTAAAATGCTAAATGAAAAAATGAAAAATTTCAATTTAATTCATTCTTTTTTTCATTTGCTTCGCTAATAATTCCTTCACTTGATTATACGTTAACCCTGAATCCTTATTTAAACGTTTTACCTCCTCAACATCAGTACCTACCACTGTATATTTTTTCTCATCATTCATTTTGCCACTTCCCTTTCTACTGCATTATTTCTAATATTTTTCCCCTAAACTCTTATAAATTAATACAAATAAGGAAACTGTACGAAATTCAATAGCCAAAAGGGATTCAGTTACATAGGAGGAAAAGATAAAAAAATGTCGAATTTATATACTGGTTGTATTTAAGGACTTGGAGGTTACATTTTGAAAACATATGAGTTTAAACATAACATTCCAACATTAGAAGAGTACAAATACTTATGTGATTCTGTTGGTTGGTCTAATTATATGAATTTTGAAGTGGCGGAAACTTCACTGAAGCATTCTATTCACTGCATCACAGTCAAAGATAATGAACAAATTATCGGCATGGGGAGAATTGTCGGTGATGGATCTATCTATTTCTATATTCAAGATATAGTAGTTCATCCAGAGTATCAGAAACATGGTATCGGGAAAGAAATCATGCATCGTTTAGTTGCATACTTACATGAGAATGCCCCTGATAAGGCGTTTGTCGGTTTGTTTGCATCACAAGATAAAGAATCATTCTATGAAAAATTTGATTTTAAGGATTACTCACCAAACATGACGGGGATGTTTACTGTCATTTCAAAATAATAAACATAATAGATTTTTAATTGTAAGGAAAGACTTCGATTCATATGAAGGAAATCGTTCTTGCAGTAAGAGTTTAACATTGCATACGAAAGGAGAGTACATATATGGCTAATATGTACTCTCCTTTTATTTAACTTTTTACATATTAAATTTCTTAATAAAATTTCACTACATCTTCAGTAGGTAAGAAAGTTCTTTCTCCTGGTTGTTCATTTGGCTCACCAAATGGCATTTGTCCTACTAAGCTCCACTCTGCTGGAATGTTCCAAGTTTCTTTCACTTCAGCATCTACGATTGGATTGTAGTGTTGTAATGATGCACCAATTCCTTCAGCCGATAATAACATCCATACAGTATGTTGTAACATTGCATTTCCTTGATGAGACCAAAATGGGAACTGATCTTTATATAATGGTGCATTTTCTTGCATTTTTTCTACTGTTGCTTGATCTTCAAAGAATAACACAGTCCCAACACCTGTATGGAAACCTTTTAATCTTTCTACAGTCGCTTCAAAGTTTTCTGCTGGTACTCGGGCTCTTAGTGTTTCTTTAACAATATCCCAAAACCTTTCATGTTCTCCATCCATTAATACAACCATACGACCACTTTGCATATTGAAAGATGTTGGTGCGTGTAAAGCTGTTTTTAAAACTTCTTCAATTCTTTCTTTCGTAATTGCATCGTTTTTTGTTACTTTACGAATAGAACGACGGTTCACGATTGCTTCTTTTAAATTTGTTGTAGTTGCTGACATTTTAATTCCTCCAAATATTTGTTTTATAATTTATTTTGTTATTTCATAACAAGCGAATTAGCAATATCCATCTGTATTACATTGCATACCTTCAAATGAATTTGTTTTATCCTTTTCAATTTCTTTATCGATGACTCTTTGTAGCGTTTCTTTACTAGCAAGCCCTTGAATGACTTCATCTCCAATCATGACAGTTGGAACAGCCATAATATTTGCTTCATCATATGCATGCTGAATTGCTTCTTGATGCTTTTCTTTATATTTACGAGTTACTAAAGCATCTTTAAATTCAGCTTCAGGAAGACCTACTTCTACCGCTAATTTTGTTAAAACATCAATATCTTCAATGTTTTGCTCTTCTTGGAAAAATGCTGCGAATACGCGGTGATGATACTCATTTCCTAGTCCACGTTCTTTCGCAAATTGACATCCTTCGAAAGCTAAATGTGTATATGGATGCGGTGAAACACGCGGCAAACGCATATCGATTCCTAACTTCTTCGCAGTTGGAAGAATAAAAGCATCCCATGAGCCTAATTTTTCTGGCTCATTCCATGGATCTATTTTTGAATATGGACTTGGACGTAATTCAAATGGCATCCATTCAATTTCTACATCTTTCTCTTTCGCTACTTCATCTAATGGACCTTTTGCTAAAAAACAAAATGGACATATAAAATCTGAGTATACTTTCATTTTTACAGTCATACTTTTACACCTTACCTTTATAGTTGTAATCAAATCAGTTACATTGATAATAAAAAAATATAAATATGATTTAAGCATTCATTTTTTCTTGCAAAGTTTCAAATAAATGCCCCATCGTAATATTTCTCAAAATTTCTTCCATCGCGGATTGCGCTTGTATTAATATAACTTCTAACACTGCTTGAATATTTGCTCCAATTGGACAATCTGGATTTGGTTGCTCGTGCATATGAAATAGTTTGTCTTCTTCGACTACATTTACTGCATGATATACATCTAACAATGTGATTTCATGTAAATCCTTTAATAATCCCGCACCACCTGGACCGCGATTTACATATACAAAACCAGCTTGTTTCAAGTACGACATCATTTTACGAATGACTACTGGATTTGTGTTTACACTTTCAGCTATATAGTCTGAAGTACAAAGTGAAGATGCATTGTTTTTCAAAATAGATAAAATATGAACAGCTATAGAAAAGCGGCTACTAATTTTCATTGTGATCACCACCTTGATGTAATCATTATAGTTACAACAAAAAGATAAGTCAATCCTTTTCATAGATTTTTTATAAGCAAATTAAAAAGTGTCCCATTATGATATATGAGACACCTCTTTTTATTCTGTAAATAGCGCTTGAAATTCTTCAATAAATAGCTGCACAGCGATTGAGGAATCCTTTAATGAAGGAACAGCTAAAGCAATTTCTCTCCATACTTGTGGTTCCAATTCTCTCGTTTGCACATTCTGTGGTAAATTCGTTAAAGATAATTGAGCTAATATTGCAATACCTAACCCTTCTTGAATCATATTTAAAGCTGTAGTAACGGTCGATATTACATACTCAGCCCGAAGTGGTACGTTTGCTTGTTTAAACATATCAATAATGGGTGGTTCGTATCCACCCTTACATAATATGATCGGTTCATTCTCTAAATCACTAATTGCAATAGAGTCCTTCTTACAAAGAGGATGATCATCTCTTAAGATAGCAACCATTTTCCCCTTCGTTAATGGGACAATCTCCATCTCTTTATTAGGCAAAATAACAATTCCTATATCAATAACCCTCGATACTAACCAATCTTCAACTTCTTTAATCGTTCCTTCACAAAGAACGACTTCTAAGCTCGGATACTTCTCCTTAAAAAGGTTTATCATTTTGGGTAAGAAATGTGCAGAGGCACTCGGAAAACTCCCAATTCGAATCGTCCCAACTTCGTATCCTTTCTCCATCGCAACTTCTTGTTCAATCTTCTCTACACCGTTCAAAATCTCTCTAATATGCACAAGAATTCTGTTTCCTACATCCGTAACGATTAGCCCTTTTCGTTTATCACGTATAAGAATCGTAACTCCTAACTCTGACTCAATACTTGAAATCGCATGACTTACAGCTGGCTGCGTCATATTTAACACCCGAGCAGCCTTCGTAAAACTACCTAACTCAACAGTTTTTATTAATACTTGCAGTTGTGTAATGGTCATAACTAATCACTTATACTCCTTATAAAAAAGATTCATTTTATTTATTACAGTCGATATCATATCATAGTGAAATGAATAACAACAAGGAGGTCTTACCATGACACAGCTTTCTCGAACTAAGACGGCCATAATCCTTACCTTTCTCGTTTTCATGTGGGGAATCAATTGGCCTTTATCTAAGTTTGCCCTGCATTATACACCACCCGTTTTATTTGCAGGCGTTCGAACTTTAATTGGAGGATTCATTTTACTCCTTTTCGCATTACCGAAATACAAAGAGTTACACTTAAAAGAAACTTGGCATTTATACGTTATTTCTTCTTTACTTAACATCATTATATTTTACGGATTACAAACTGTAGGCCTTCAATATATGCCCGCTGGGTTATTTTCAGCCATTGTATTTCTACAACCTGTTTTACTGGGCATTTTCTCATGGATTTGGCTTGAAGAATCTATGTACGGCTTAAAAATTTTTGGGCTTGTTCTTGGATTTATTGGCGTAGGTGTCATTAGCTCTAGTAGTTTAACTGGACATATTTCTATTATTGGAATCCTTCTCGCGATAGGATGCGCTATTGGCTGGGCACTTGGCACAGTATTTATTAAGAAGACTGGGCACCGCGTTAATTCCATTTGGATGGTAACACTTCAGCTTATTATTGGCGGGCTTTGCTTAATTGGATTTGGTTCAGAGTTTGAAAGCTGGTCTAGTATCGCTTGGAGTATACCATTTGTTAGTGTACTACTCTTTATTTCATTCTTTGTTATTGCAATGGGATGGCTTGCATACTTTACTCTTGTTGGAGCTGGTGAAGCAAGTAAAGTTGGGGCTTATACATTTCTTATTCCATTAATCGCTATTATTGTAAGTTCAATTTTCTTACATGAGGCCATTACTATTAGCTTATTCATCGGACTATTATTTATTGTGGTGAGTATTTGTTTCGTAAATATAAAGCCAAAAACACTTGCTGTAAGGCAGCAAGTTGAAGTGAAATAAAAATGAAAAAGAGCCTGCTGTTTGTAGGCTCTTTTTCACCCTTTTACTTACCTTTTACGGCGTACTACAAAAACACACGCACCTGCCGACGATACAATCGCCAAAATAGATAAGACAATCGCTATTACTTGCATATTACTAGTACCTTCATTCTGTTCTACACTAGACACTTCACCATGTTCTCCTGTTAATGACGTACCTTTTGCAATTGTAGTAAGTGAATGTGGTTTTTCAGCTTTTTCATCGCCTGTCCATTCAACAATTTCTCCGTCTTGATATTGTTGATATGCATCCCAAGCTATTTTTTGTTCTTTATCCGGATTTTTAGCGACGAAAGTAAATCGCTGGAACTGGCCAGGTAAAATCCCTTCTCCTGTTGCTTCCCATACTACAGTTTTCACTTTTCCAGCATTATCTTTTTGCTCTTCCACTTTCCATCCTGGTACTGGTTCATACTGTTGGAATTCCACTCCAGACGGTATTTTCAATGTAACTTTTGTCGTTGCTACATTCTTTTCAACTGGTACTTTTATCGTGTAAGTCTCCCAAGAATTAACGTCCGAAGCTTCTGGTTTCACAGTGACGTGCGCACTAACAGGTAACGAAAAAATTCCCATTGCAATAATTGTTGCGATCATTGTTGTGCCAATTTTTTTTATACGTTTCATTTTCTATTAACTCCTTTTTATTTATACCTTCTCTTTATCTGCCGCCTACTATAAATTTATAATCCGCATCAAAGCTATCAAGAGATTTTGTTAATCCGTGCACTTGTATATTCCAGTTTCCTGTCATGTTAATATACATACCTTCCGCTTCATATTCTCCTGGTGAAACGGCCGAAACTTTAAATGAACCTTTTCCCATGTTCATATCCAATGATTGCGTAGTTAAAATAATTTGCTCCATATCGGTAACAGGTTGTCCGTTCTCATCCTTTAAAGTAATATGGAATGTATTTTGTCCTACTTTATTAGGACTTACATGTAAAGTAAGTTCATACCCATTATCTAATTGCTTACTCTCTGTAAAAGGTCCAGTAGGAGGCATCGGTGGTGTTTGTACGTTTGTCATAAAAGCTACGATGACAAAGATGATAATTCCTATGATAAACTCTACTTTCACCGTAGCGCCTAATCCTTGCTCCGCTCTCATTTTCCCTTTCACATAGTGAACAATTCCCAATATCCCCATGAAAATGAATAAAAGTATCTTCGCTAATAAAGCTAAACCATACTTCGTATCAAATAACGAATGAATTGTTGGTATAAAGAATGTACTGTTAAAAAGACCTGTTATTAAAATCACGATGACAGCACCTGTTGCCCACGATGAAAAACGCTTAATCATATCCCAATACATATGCCACTTGTCTTCCTCTTTACGTAAAAGAAGAATAATGGATGATAGACCTCCAACCCATAACGAAGCTGCGAATAAATGTAGAAAGTCCATAACGACCGCAATCTCTTTAAACTTTAAACCAAATGCATGACTATTAAAGGCTTTCATAACAAGTATCCCGATAAACAATAGTATTGGAATGCTCCATACTTTAAACGACGACAGCTTCTCACACTTCATCGCAAAATAAGTAACAATTATAAGCGAACTAATAAGAACCATTTGAGTAATCCATACATATCCAAAAACAGAAAGCTGTAATGTTTCTTTTAATAGTAATGGATCGAATGCTTCTAACCATGAAACATCAGCATTTATTTTCGCTTGCAATGGCAGATTGAATAATAAGCTAATCAATATACCCAATAATGAGATCCATATTATGTTCTTACTCCTTGATCGAACCGAGATTGCATTCCCTTTATACATAATAAGATTAAAGAATAGCACTCCTATAAATAGTGAGAAACTTGTATATAAAACTCCACGTTCCATAATCATATCTATTTTCGGGACATACCCCATCTCTTCTACTTGTATATCGTCTGCTCCCGCTTCTGCTGACCCAATTCGGAACGGAATCACTCCTTGAATGGGATGCCCATCAGCAGAAATCACTTTCCACTGAATAGAGTAGAGTCCGTTTTTTAAATTTTCTTTTAACCCTACTTCTAATAATTTTTTATTTTCTTTATCAATATGAACATCTTTTAAATCTACTCTTGTACCTGAGGTATCTCTTACAAACAATGTATTAAAATGCGAAACTTGTATATCCTCATCAAATTCAATTTTCACTGCAGATGGTGCTTTCTTCACCGTTTCATTTTCAGTAGGGTTTGATTTCACAATGTACGCATGAGCAGATGCGCTTTTCGGCATCGATATAATAAGCATACATACAATTAATAACCCTGCCCCTAACCTTCTCATTACTTTCACACTCATTTCACTTCTTTCTTCCTCATCGCTCTATTTTCATTACATCTACTTACCAAGTCGATTACTTGAATAAATATTAACCTGATTAAATATAAACTTCTATACAGTAAAACTCTTTATTTCTCTTTTACCTCTAAACTTCTAATATAATAGTAACTACCTTCACAGATACAACTTACATTTTTAAAGTCGATTGTTATTATATCATAAAATATATTTATGTAAGTTCCTAAAGAAGAAAGGTTATCGTGAATTATTTGTGAAGAAAGTGTGAAATACATAAATAAAAAAGGCATTACGTTATTACGTAATACCCTTCTTCAATCATAAAATTTCTTTACTTCTCTTCTGGATAATCACAATACTCAATGATTGTTCCCTCTGTATCCGCTGGGTTAAGATATATTAATCTTCTACCGTGCTTATTAATCCGAAGTGTGTGCTCTAATGTCCGAATACCTTGTTCTTTTAAATCTTCTAGAGCCACATCTAAATCATCGACACGATACGCAACGTGATGAACACCTTTACCTTTTTGTTTAATAAAACGGGCAATTGGAGATGTCTTATTATTCGTCGGTGCAAGTAATTCAATTCTATCTCCATCCACTTCAAGAATGGCTACTTCGCTTTCCACACCAGGAGCTTCACTTACGTAACGATCTATTAAAGTTCCTAGTAACACATTTTCATAAAAACGTATCGTACTATCTATATCTCGAACTGCGATGCCGATATGATCAATTGTTTTTTTCATTTTATTTCCCCTACTACTTTATTTTTTCTATCCTTATCAATAGTAACAAAAAAAGTTATAGAAACAAGTTCTATAACTTTTTTATTTAACCTATTTTCTTATTCGCACTAGCTGGTTGAACTTGATTTTTTGCTTTTAAAACGCTAATGCCATATCCGATAAATCCACCGATAATCGCTGGGAAAATCCATCCTAATCCTACTTCTTGCATCGGAAGGAATTTAGTGAACACTCGGCTTACTACTTCAATGTTAACTCCAGCTGCACTTAATCCATCGAATAAGCTGATGATAAATGTTATGATTAAGCTCACTTGATAAACTTCAGCTCTTCCTTTGAATAATGAATGGAAGAATGTTAAGAAAATCAATACGATTGCTAGTGGATAAATTGCTGTTAGTACTGGAACAGAAACTGCGATTAATTGTGTTAATCCTACGTTTGCAACAATTGCACTAAATACACATAGCGTGATGGCAATCGCTTTGTAAGGAACCTTTGGGAATAACTTATGGAAGAATGAAGAACATGCTGATACAAGTCCCACACTAGTTGTTAAACACGCTACTGTAATCATTAATCCTAATAATACTCCGCCATATGATCCAAAATAATAGTTAGAAACTTTCGCTAATACTTCTCCACCATTCTCTAAATGTCCAAGCTTTGCAACACTTGAAGCACCCATATAAGAAAGAGCTGTATAGATAATTGCTAAAATAGATGCTGCAATGATTGTCGCTTTTGCACAAACGACCATAATTTGCGTTTTCGTTTTCGCACCTTTTTCTTTAATTGCATTAATGATGATGATTCCGAATACGAATGATGCAAGCGTGTCCATCGTTAAGTATCCTTCTTGGAACCCTTTAAAGAATGCGTGTGATGTATAAGCTTCAACTGGTGCTTGCATTTCTCCAATCGGGTGAATAAAAGCAACGATTACTAAAATACCGATGAATGTTAATTTAATTGGCGTTAAGATTTTTCCAACAATATCGACAATTTTCGCGGGATTTAGCGAAAAAAAACAAGTGATGCTAAAGAATACAATTGTGAAAAGAATTAAAGGTGTAGAACCTAATCCCTCTGGCATAAACGGCTTAAGACCAATTTCATAAGATACATTTCCTGTTCTCGGTATTGCAAATAACGGACCGATCGCTAAGTATAAAACTGTTGTAAACACAATCCCGAACACTGGGTGAGCACGACTTGCTAATGACTGTAAATCATCTTTACCTGAAAAACCAAATGCTAGTACACCTAGTAATGGTAATCCAACACCAGTTACTAAAAATCCAGCGTTAGCAATCCACACATTCTCTCCTGCCGATTGACCAAGCATTGCCGGGAATATTAAATTTCCTGCTCCAAAAAATAGTGCAAATAACATTAATCCAATAACTACTATGAACGAAAACGGTACTTTATTCGCCATAATATAACCCCCATTCAAATTTCCTTATCTCATTTTCCATTTTTAACTAATTGAATTTTCTGAATATTCAATTCGAGTATCAACTATTCTTGAACTCATTATAGTTTGATATATAATATTTTGCAATACTATTTTCAAACTTTTCATTTATTTTATAAATATACATTTTTTAACATAGAAAACAGACTAAAAAACCAACATGGTCATCCATGTTGGTTTTTCCATTTACTATCATAAATTAAAATTTTGCAGCTACTTTTTTAACGTTTTCTAATCCTTCTTCAACAATTTGTTGTGAACGATCTGGATATTGATTGTGTCCTTCAATTACAACTGTCTCTGGATTTGTAATTCCCCAGAATCCAAGTACAGTTGTTACGTAATTAACTGCCATTTCCATAGGAGCCATTTGCTCTGAAGAGTAATCTGAACCACGAGCACCTAATACAACTACTTTCTTACCACCAGCTAAACCTTCTGGACCATTCGCTGTATATTTAAACGTTTTTCCAGCTTGAGATAAGTATGAAATATATGTGATTAATGGTGCTGGTACTGTGAAGTTCCAAAGTGGGAACGCAAATACAACTTTATCAGCTTCTAAAAACTGATTTAAATATTGATCTACTGTTGCTACAGCCTTCTCTTCTTCTGCTGTTAATTCCATTCCTTGACTACGTTTGTATCCACCTGAAATAGCGATGTTTCCGTAGTATGGAAGATCTAATGCAAATAAATCTAACTCTGTAATTTCTGTATTTGGGTTCGCTTCTTTATAAGTACTTACAAATGTTTCATACATTTTTGAACTAATTGCTTGCTCCGCTGGACGATCGTTTGCTTTTACAAATAATACTTTTGACATTGTTTTATTCCCCTCTACTTTTGTATTTTCTTCTTTTTTACCAAATAACGAGCTAAATAATCCCATTTTCTTCACCTAGACTTTCTTATCATATTCATTATTCATCATCATAAAAATTCTTATTCTAATAAAAAGTTCCAATAGATACCTTTAGTAAAGACACATAAAACTTTTTGTTATTTAATTACCTTATGTAAGTGATTGTAATACACCTACTTACTTTAGTCAAGTAACTTTAAATAAAAAATAATATCTCAAATTAAAAATAATATCCCCAATACAATTAAAACACCCATTATAACTTTATTATTTGTATAATGGATTTAGAGAGGGCAATTCATATTTAGAAAGGATTTACTCATGAGCACTATAGAAAAGATTCAAACTTTTATTATTCTTTTTGCTGTTACATGCGGCATCGTACTCGGACAATTTAATTTGATACATATGTACTCAGAGCACTTTATTGTCCCCTTCTTATTTTTCATGCTGTATGGATTATTCCTCAGCATCCCATTGAAAGAAATAAAAAATGGATTCCGTAATTTAAAATTTGCTGGAACGAGTCTTACTATTAATTTTTTATGGACACCTTTACTCGCTTGGGGATTAGGTGCACTATTTCTTTCAGATCATCCAGCACTTTGGGTTGGATTTATTATGTTAATGGTTACTCCATGTACAGACTGGTACTTAATCTTTACTGAAATAGCGAAAGGAAATGTAGCACTTTCTACTGCAATTTTGCCTGTAAATTTAATTTTGCAAGTACTACTCCTTCCCATTTATTTATTTTTATTTGCTGGTGTCATGAAGACTGTAGCGGTTTCTGTTTTAGTAGAAAGTATTGTTATCGTAATCGTCTTACCATTTGTACTTGCACACGCTACAAAATTCATTATGTATAAAATGAAACAAGCTGAAACACTCGAGAATAAACTCATTCCGTTTTTCAACTCTGCGCAAATTGTATTTTTAAGTTTAGCGATAGTAGCGATGTTTGCATCACAAGGTAAATATTTACTAAAAAATATGAATGTCGTTTTACTATTACTCATTCCTGTTCTATTGTTCTTCATCATTAATTTCGTACTCGGACAATTTATCGGACGCATTATGCGTTTATCTTATAAAGATACAGTAAGTCTAAATTTAACGACGTTAGCAAGAAACTCGCCTGTTGCACTCGCTATTGCTGTAACAGCTTTTCCAGACGAGCCTCTTATCGCACTTGCACTCGTTATTGGACCGTTGATTGAACTGCCAGTACTTGCTTGTGTGTCACAAATGTTATTACTTATTAAGAAGAAACAGCAACATACATAATAAAAAACGTCCTGCTATAGGACGTTTTTTATTATTGAAAAATCTCATACAACACTTATTTCTTATTTATCGTTACAAATGAAATAACCGAAACTAGAAACGTAATAATACCAATTATAATAAATACAATAGAAGCTGAAATTGACTCTAAGAAATATCCTGTTATTGCAATTCCAACTGGAGTAGATACTAATAATAACGAACTTAAAAAACCGAAAAATCTTCCTTGCACTTCATTTGGAATTAACTTTCTATACAACACTCCAAAATATACATTACTTACCCCAAATGCAATTCCTGATAGAAAATAATAAACAGAAAATAACACCGGATTTACTGTCGTACCCATTGCAGCATTAAAAATTCCCATAATAGCGGTAAATATAAAAGCAGTCGTAATCGTTTTATATGTACGAATCTTTTTCGTAATAAATGCTCCTATTAAAATCCCTATCGGTGATGCTGCAAAAACTATACTATACCACTGCATAGAAAGATCCATCTCTCTAACAACGATTACTTGCAGTGATAGCATACACGCCGCTCCAAGCAAATTAATGATTGCAGCGCTCATAAGCAACATTTTCAATGATTGATTACTTTTTAAAAGTGAGAACCCCTCTTTAAAGTCTTCATAAAAAGGCTTTTTCTTTTCTACTTTTAATTCACGTGGAAATTTGATTTTCATTAAAATTAAAAATGATATAAAAAATGTAATTGCATCTAACATAAATACTCCATGAAAATTAAAAATACTAATTAAAAAGCTAGCCATTAAAGGAATGGCTACCGATATGATTTGTATTGAGATTTGTCTCAGCGTGATCGCCTGTTGAACATGCTTTTCTTCCACATATGTTACTAATGCTGCATTTGAAGCTGGAGTAAATAAAGCACTCCCAATTGAACGTATAATAAGTAACAGTAGTAACGGAATGTACAACATTTTATTATAAAATGCTATTACCGCAACATAAATCATAACGATACATCTCATAACATCTGCAATTATCATAAGCTTCCTTCTCGACATTCGATCTGCTAACGTCCCTGTTACAGGTGCAAACAAAATCGCCGCCATTGCAATTGCAACGTTTATCCCAGAAACAAGTAATGGAGAGTTCGTCAATTTCATTACCCATAACGGTAAAACGAGCGTAACCATAGAATTACCTATTAAAGAAATGCAACTTGCTAAGAAAAAATACGAAAAAACTTTATTGCTCCAAATACTACTAGTGCTATTCTCTTCTAAACCCCCAACTTGATTATTCACAATGCCCTCCGGTTTCTCTTTCTATATTCTCTTTAATGCTTTCTCTTCTGTATCACCACCTTTTAAATTCTCTATTTAAATGACAAAAAACCTTCTTCAAAATAAGAAGAAGGTTTACTTATAACCACATTCTCATCTATTAGGACTTTTAGATCCTACAGGATTTAGCACCTTTATATAACATTAGGTTGCTGAGGTTTCAAAGGGCCAGTCCCTCCACCTCTCTTAATAAGAAGTTTTTATTGAATTATCTAAATTTATTATATATTACATCAAAATAATTTCAATATGTTTTTCTATACAGTTAAAAGAGGATGACATCCATCATCCTCTTTTAACAAATTTATCATTACATTAACAAAGCCTTCCTAATTAAAAATTATCGGAAACGTAAATATAACGAAAGCTGTCCAAAGTCCGTAGATTGGTAAATACTTCGTAACGGCATTTTGGATAGCTGTTGGTCCTGATTTGTTTTGCAAGAAACGCATATAAGAAAACATAATCCAAATTAGATTTGCCCAGATCAGTATGTTTACCCCTAACACAGCAAGTCTATTAGGTGTAATCCCGTAAGAAGAAAGTCTGAATATGATGGCTGACAAAGCCACAGTGTCAATAATAAGCGCCAGAACAATTAAGGAAAAATTTATATAATCTGAAATGTTCTTTTTCTCATCTGAGTCACTCTCAACAATAGAAAATATAGTAACAGCCAATACACCAAGGAGTATTCCGTTGAAGACCATTAAGAAATTGCGGTCCAAGAACGGATTTTTTCCGACCCATATAACTGTTATAAGATAGATCAACAATGTGATCAGGACAAGAGGACTAAAAATTTTAGATATGTATGGTGTAATATTTTTAGCAAGTTTAAGATTCATTGATACTAAATATGCAGCCACAATAGCGAGAGCAGCAGCACCAAATAACACAACATTACTAAAATAGAATTCTCCTATATCCAAGTCAACGAAGCTAAATAACTTCATGGTGAATACTGCTAATACCATTCCGCTCACTGCCATACTCGCGTAGAGAAGACAATATTCTAAATTAAATTTAATATAAGCTAATCTTGTACTACCTTTTGAATATTCATTTCCTGTAAACGCAATCCCTACTAAAACCCATAACATTATAGGAAAATGTAAATAAGCAAGGATACTGCTGTCTTTATAATTTAATGGCAACATATTAAGATACAATCCGGAAATTAGTAACAACGCCGCAAGGAAATAAATAATACTTTTTTTCGGAGTATTATTGTAAATAAAATAAGCAACAATAAAAGGAATTACACCAAAAGCTAGGTTAATGGGAGCAATTGCTTCCTGCTCGACAAAGTGGAAAATGATTCTGGTGCTTAGTCCAGCTAGAATAGCTAACATACCCATGAATAAGAAACCTTTTTGAAACAGCGATATTTTTTCTTTATTTGCCGTCTCCTTGAAATGCAATCTTTCGTACCAAGCAGCTAGTACCTGAGAATCAGGTTTTTCATCCCATGCTTGTGAGAATGACTTTTTAAAAACTTTCGGGTCTTTTCTATACATTCTCTCCAACTCATGAGGGTTATCCATATTTTCAATAATCAAATTGTTAATGTCCATATTTATACCTCCTCTAATTAAAAAAACAACATTTTTATCTTTTCCATAAAAAGCACCACACTTATTTATTCTGTTTTTGATTTTAATATAAAATTTATCGTTTTACAATAAAATTTTATTATTTAAGATGATTTTTTTATTGCATATTTTCAAATACATCAGTATAAGCTACTCTCAATTTCTCTTAATTACTTTTTTCCTTTTATATAAAAGAAATGATAAAGATAATATAAACGTCCTAT
>NZ_QOZX01000061.1:0-28947 GCF_008368895.1 Bacillus sp. BB081 | reverse complement strand
AGAAGGTGATTTTATTGAAATTAAATAAAAATTTACAACTATGTATATTAATCGGAATATTAATATGCTATTCAATCTATTTTATATTTTTTTATCTGTTCCCTACTCATTTTTCAAATTCGGATGTACGCTTCGCTTCACTTATCGTTGAAGCCATTACATTTGTATCACTAATTTATTCTATATATTCTAAAAAAGTCAGTTCAAATCCATTTTGGGTATGTATCACAATAGCAATTGGGAGTTTTTTATTAGGAAAAATAGTATATACATATCAAGATAGCTTCTTCGAAATTCCAATACATCGTTTTACTATTTCTGATGTATTTTACATGTTTTTTCTACTCTTTTGTCTTATCGCTTTCAGTTATAAAATTTTAAAAGAATGCGATAAATGGGAAAAAGCGTTCTTTATTTGTGATATATGTATAGTACTTACTTCCATATTCACATTAGAGTGGTATTTATTTAATCAACCAAATTTAAATATATTCTCTCTTTCACTAGGAGATGTTTTCCTTTCATTTCTATATCCAATTGCAGATTTATTATTTCTTCTACTAGGCGTTAGTCTCTTTTTCCGTCCGACAATTTTTAATTCTAAACGGAAGATTTATATCTTTATTTTTGTATTAATAAGTTCCGCAACTTTTAACTATATTTATTTTTACTTAAATAACCATTTATCAACTGAAACGATAACATTATTACGTCTTTTATATAGAATACCTATATTATTTATTGCAATAGCTGGATCTATTTCAGCAGATCGTAATAGCCATAAAAATTATTTCATTGTTAACCCTATAATAGGAAAAAAGGCTTTAGTTGTATTTCCCTATCTTGCTGTTGCAATACTAATCGGGTTTACATTAAAAGAACAAACATCATCCTCAACTCTCATTACAGGAAATTGTATTACTTTTATTTTCGTACTCATTCGTCATTCTATTGTACGTATGCAAAACAATTCCCTAACAAAACGTTTACAGGCATTCAATGCGCAACTAGAAGAAAAAGTGACTTTACGGACTTCTGATTTAGTTCATAAATCAGAGGCTCTATCTCAAAAACAACAAAAGTTTAAATCGTTATATGAATATCATCCTGATCCTATTTTTACAATTGATTTACATGGCGTATTCTTAAATGTAAATCAAGCCGGAAGTATACTACTTGGAGCACCAACAGATGAGTTACTCGGTGAAACTTGTTTTTCGATTATTTTAGATGAAGACAAACATAAACTAACATCTGCATTAGAAAAGGTGAAACAACAAGAATCGGCATACTTACAACTAAGTTCTAAATATAAAGATGGTTTTACTTATTTTTTATACGTTACCATCGTCCCTATTATAATAGACGGACAAATTTCAGGAAGCTATATTATGGTAAAAGATATTACCGCACTAAAAAAGCAACAAGAAGAAATAAAGTATTTAGCATTCCATGATACGGTAACGAAAATTGGGAACCGTGCCTTTTTCCATAAGAAATTAAAAAGAGTTATAAAAAATGCTAAAACAACAGACAGTGAGTTCGCATTATTATACTTAGATTTAGATCGCTTTAAAGCAATTAACGATACACTTGGACATTCGGCAGGAGATCACATATTAGAAGAAGTAGCAAAGCGATTCCAATCATGTCTTCCATCACATACTCATCTGTCAAGAATCGGTGGCGATGAATTTACAATCTTAATTGAAAACTATACTGACGAAGATTCCTTATTCGAGTTATGCAGCCAATTATTTGAAAGCATAGAAAAGCCGTTTGTCTTACATGAGCATACATTAACTTTATCACTTAGTATCGGTATCGCTATTTATCCACATTCCGGAATCGATATCACTACACTTTTGAAAAACGCTAATGTTGCCATGTATGATGCGAAAGCAAAAGAACTTAACTCTGTCTCTATTTATGACGATGTAATTGCTAAAAAAATTGAAAGACGATTACGATTAGAAAAAGATTTACCAAACGCAATACAAAATAAAGAATTGTTCATTTTATATCAACCTCAAGTTGATAGCGAATCTAACAAAATTATCGGTGCTGAAGCTTTAATCAGGTGGAACCATCCCGAATTAGGCGTTATTTCTCCATATGAATTTATTCCGATTGCTGAAGAAACACTACAAATTATTCCAATAGGAAAGTGGACGTTACAGCAAGCCTGTGAGCAAATGAAACGTTGGCACGCACTCGGATATTCACATTTAAAAATAGGTGTAAACTTATCTGCTAAAGAATTTGAACAAGAGGATTTTGTAAAGTCTATTTCTTCTACTTTAGCAAATACAGGTTTACCAGCAAGTTCTCTCGATCTTGAGTTAACAGAGCGAATTGCGATGATAGATGAGCGAGAAACATTGATAAAATTGCGTACACTAAAAAGTTTAGGGATTCACATTTCAATCGACGACTTTGGTACAGGCTATTCTTCGCTAGCTTACTTACCTTTATATCCAATCGATACATTAAAAATCCCAAGAGAATTTATTACAATGTCTGAAACATGTGACGATGGAATGGAAATTATTAAAACGATCATCACATTAGCAAATACATTAGGAATGTCTGTTATTGCTGAAGGTGTAGAAACGAAAGAACACGTAAATTTCCTTCAAAAAAATAATTGTCAATTTATTCAAGGTTACTATTATAGTAAACCTATCCATACTCATGCATTTACTGAGCTATTAGAAATCGGTATTCACCCATAGTATATAGCTAATTTGGATAAGTAATAATGAATTTGAACAACTATAGTAAAAAGGAAAGAAGATACCTTCTTTCCTTTTTTTTATTTAAATTTCTATTCCTTCACCACTTCATTTATTATATCTATTAATTGATGAATCCCCTCATCATTTGTTTTCTTATATCCATTCATGTTTTGAATATATCTCTCCTTATTTGTATACAACTTATTTACTGCATGTATGAATACATTCGTACTTATTCTGTCCTGGAGTATAACTTCCGCATATCCTTGCCTAGAAAAATATTCAGCATTTAAAACTTGATCTCCCCTACTGGAACTGTTAGTTAACGGGATAAGCAACATCGGTTTCTTCAAAAATAGCAATTCAGAAATAGCAGTAGAACCCGCTCTAGAAACTACAACACTCGCCATATTTAGTATATGCGGCAACTCGTCCCCTATATACTCAAATTGCATATAACCTTCCATACCAATAGATGAATCCACCTTCCCTTTACCGCACATATGAACAATATTAAAATTTAATAGTAATGTTTCCAAACTTTCCCTTACCATATCATTTATCCATTGAGCACCTTGACTCCCACCCATAATTAACAATACTGGTTTATCTTGCTGAAATTTACAATAGCTTCTTCCCCGCAATATGTTGCCCCTCTCAATTTCTTCCCTTACAATTGGTCCTACATAAACCTTCTTCTCATTACTTACATTTTCTCCTGTCTGAGGAAATGTTGTGCATAGTTTTGTAGTAAAAGGTAATGCTATTTTATTTGCTAATCCTAACGTACTATCTGGTTCACGTATTATTACAGGTACTTTATTCATCCACGCTCCTATTACTACAGGAACGGACACAAATCCTCCTGCCGAAAAAATAACATCTGGTTTTATTCGTTTCATCAATTTATAACTTTGTATGCAACCTTTTATTATTTTAAAAGGATCTTTAAAGTTTTCCCAATCCCAATATCTCCTAAGCTTTCCCGTTGAAATACTATTGTATTTCACATTTTGAACTAATAGTTTTTCAATTCCATTTTGAGATCCAATATACTCAACTTCCCATCCTTTTTCCATAAATTTAGGAATCAATACCATATTAATCATTACATGTCCGGCTGTACCGCCCCCAGTAAAGAGAATCTTTTTATTCATAATTTATATCCACCTTTATCATTAAAAATCTTGTTTTATACTAATCTATTAAATGTAAGTAAACTTACTATTATTTATATAAACATTTAGCTCAAATCCTATATCTTGCAAAAAATCTTTAATAAGATCATAAAAATCATTTCCATATTCACTACATTCATACTGAGCAAAGACTTGAATTACAGGCCTAGTTTCTGTACCTATTACTGGATTTTTCCTATCACCCTTTTTACCTTCCACATAGGCTTGACATTTATTTATCGCTTCATAGATACACAAAACATGCTCTTCCTCATCTTTCCAGTCCAGCGTATCAACAATTAAAAGAAATAGCGTATTTTGATTATCTATTGTTTTATAGCCATTCATATATTTCTTACACCCTTTTCATTTTTCATGGAATGCAGATTTCACTACACTTCGCATACTCGAGTACATCTTTTAATGATTGATGGAATTGAATTTCTGGGACCCAACCTAACCTTTTTATATCCTCTATTACTAAACTCTCATTTAATTCGCTCCCACTATGCTCTGCTTCTTTTATGGAAAAATTCAGCTGTGTTAATTCTTTGTATTGTTCTAGTACATCTAATAAAGACCGTTTTACCCCTGATCCAATATTATATTGTTTTCCATTTATTCCATCGCGCAATAACACATGATACGCTTTAACCGCATCACGTACATCTAGAAAATCCCTACTATCTTTCAAACTGTTTACTTCAATAATTGCTTCACTTTTATTCGACTCTATAGTTATCATTTTTTTTGCAAGAATAGAACAAATACCATTCGATACTCCTGGGCCAATTAAATTCGAGGGCTTTGCAATGATAATATTTGAATTCATTAATTCACTCCACGCCTCTGCAATAATGACTTGCATCGTTTTACTTAAACTATATGGATTCGAAATTTTTATTTCGTTCATACTATCTGATTGCAAAGCAGATCCTATAATTAATGTTCTACAATGAGGTGATTCTTGCTTAATTGCTTCTAATAAATATAATGTCCCTATTACATTAATCTCTACATATTCAAGAGCAGCTGTCCAAGACTCTATGACCGAATTCCTTCCTGCTAAATGCAATACATAATCTGGCTTTATTTGTTTCATTACCTTCATTACTTCACTCTTATTAGTTAAATTACAAGTAATTCCACTCCTAATTGTTTCTCTATGTGCACGATTTTGAAACATAGGAATTACATGAAAGCCCTGCTCTAAAAAATATTGGCAAGCATGGCGCCCTGTGAAGCCATTTGCACCAGTTATTAAAAGGCTCGCATTTTTTTTCATCGTAAAAACCCTCCTTTTTCTAACATTTGTTTCACCTCATGTTTTGCAAGTAAGTCTTGTTGAGAACTAAAACTCTTCACATCCACTAACGGATAACTAGCATAATATTCTTGGAGTCCTTCTATAGGAGTAGTCGGTAGTACCACAAAATAATTTTGATCAAAGCTTATACTTGTTTTACTCTCTACCTCAGACAAAAGCATTTCACTTAATTTTTCACCCGGTCTTATCCCTACCTCTTTTACCTTCACGTTTTCTTTTTTCGAATCTTCAATTAACACTTCTGCTAAATCTGTTATTTTACATGCCGGCATTTTCATAACAAAGATTTCCCCACCTCTACCTTGATATACGGCTTTAAATAACAATCCAACAGCCTCTTCAATCGTTAAGAAAAATCTAGTCATATTTGCATCGGTAATCCCTACTTGTGAAGATTTTTTAATTTGTTTTTTAAAAAGTGGTACCACACTTCCGCTCGTCCCTAAAACATTTCCACCACGAACACAAATAAATTTTGTTTTCTTCGTTTGCATATTCGCATGGACCATTAACTTCTCACCAATTGCTTTTGTCATCCCATACGTATTTGATGGATCGGCTGCTTTATCCGTTGAAACATATATAACTTTCTCAACTTGCATCTGTATAGATGCTTCAATTACATTTTGTGTACCATGTATATTTGTTTTTATAGCTTCATTAGGATAATACTCACATACTGGAACATGTTTTAAAGCTGCAAGATGGAATACATAATGGACACCTTGGCATGCATAGACTAGTTGATCTTTATCACGAATATCTCCAATAATAAATTTTAATCTATCATCATTTATAAACTGTTGCTGCATTTCAAACTGAACCGTTTCATTTCTTGAAAAAACCCTAATTTCTTTCGGTGATTTTTCTAATAATTGTTTTATAAGTTCATGTCCCCACGAACCTGTACCACCAGTAATTAAAATTATTTTATTTAGCATTTCTTTTCCTCCTACCACACATTTCAATTAAAATTGTATTTATAAAATTTATTGAATTATTTTCAATTGATTTAAATCATAATCTTCGTTTGTTACATTTAATTGACAAAATAAAAAAACAGAAACTATTAAAAATAGTTTCTGTTTTTCATTTCACCTCACAACAGTAAGATTTTTTATACTGTTTGCATAATAAATAAATTCCTTGTAAAAAACACCACTCATTTATTTCTTATACTCGTAATAAAATAAATAGAATGATTCATAGCCAATAATCATGTTAAATTTATGAAAAATGGAGGTAACGGAATGTACCGAAGCAATTCAAATTATACATATAACGGACCTTCCAAAGCACTGCCTCTCTCCCTATTTGATGTAAAAAATGAATTGAAACAAAAAAGCAAACTCATACATTCTGGCACGATATATAAATTAACGAAAGAAGAGCAATTCATCATCAACAACATAAAAATACAAACAGAACAGCTAAATAAAAATAATGTGACAAGAACACGCGCATACTACCAATTTTACATTCAATATCCAGAAATACATTGGGCACTACTTGGGCATATGGTATCACGTAACGGCGGTTGGAATATGACTGATTTAAAGGGCGATTTATATACGAGAATTTTATCAGAGAAAGATCAAATCACATTTTTTTCTTTTTTAGAAAGAGGGAATTGGCTTATTTTCCAAGATGTATATCCTCAATTTCTGCTTTATGAACAAAGTGTAAAAAGAGCACAAAAACTATTTCACCTTCTCCCTCACCTAAATGTTTCTACCTTTATGGAAACGATGTGGAATGATTTTTGGAAAACAGGTAACAAAAAAACATTAGCCATTGCAACTATTATTAATGAACAAAACTACTTAGAAAAAAGAGTGATTCAAAATATACAATTTAAAAAGACTGTACTTAATAGTATTGGATTTAAACTCTTTGATTTTTTTCAGTTTAATCATATCCTTTTCCCATTCTACAAAAATGATAAGAAACACAAAGTATTACTATTTGGTGATACAATGAAACATTTCACGTCCTTACACGAACGAATCTTAATTGGCAAAAGGTTGTATTCATTATTATTTCGAGACACACATGTTTTATCTCAAATAATAAGCTGGGCCCAGCACAATCCGCATACAGGATCAAGGAAAGATTACTGGCCTCATTTATTTTCAAGTGTAAATGAATCTTTTTCTCGTGAGTTTTATAAGCGTCGAATAAAGAAATGCCAGTTGCGTAGTGGCGCTCATCGTATATACAGTCCTGCACTCATCTATGCATGGCGAGATATGAAGCATGAAGAAGTTGACAGTGAAGATTGGTTTACGGACTGGCAAGTTGTAAATTACTTAGTAGATAAGGAGGAAAATATAAATGGACAAATTACAGAAGACTACTGTAAAACACTCGAAAGAATTGAACTCGCCATTCTTGCAAAGAAAAACGTCCTCCTTCGAGAAGAAGAGTGATTTTCTAGCATTAGCAGTTACAATCTTACTCTCTTCTATTATCGGAACTTGCTTAGATGCTTTCTTTATTGCGAAACAAATATATTCCTTTCCGGTTAGACCATTCTCCTCCATATTTTCAGTTAACATTGGCTTTACTTTGTTTGTATTACCGATTTTAACAATGATTTTCATTCAAATTTCAAAAACATTATCTGCAGTTTCTAGAATTCTATTTATTATTTCAATAGGCATTTTTGCCAGCATTTTTGAACAGGTTGCTGAAAGATTCGGTTTCTTTATTCATAGCTTGGATTGGAATCATACATATTCTTTATTTGGCTATATGATTTTCTTTTCTTTTATTTGGAAAGTATATCATTTCATACAAAAATAAAGAGACCATAATCGATCTCTTCTTAAGCATAATCTTCAGTTATTGCTAATGATATAGGGTTTTGAAGACTTTTTGAACGTAAACGATAGGCAACGATTTTCTTCTTATATTGCTTGATTACATCAACATGTTCCTCATGGCTATACAGAGAAAAACGAATCTCTTTATTCCCCTTCTTCGTGTTAATAACGATTGGTGTTCCTTCCCCGTGCGGTGGAAAATAATGTTTATCTAAAAATAAAGCCTCATTAAATTCATGAATAACTTGTAGCTTCATTTCTCCCTCTATATTCTTGCCATCTATTGATATAGAGGTATTCTCTTCCTCAAGTTTTTGATGCAATTCAAATCTACTAATAATTGATTCTACAACAGAAGTTGGCATACTAGAAACTAATACTTTAATAGCTCCAAAAATAAATAATGTAACTATAAACCATGTTGTCATTTTCATCATCTCCATTACATTTTAAAATATAAATTTCGTTCCATAAGGTATAAATATACTAATGAGTATTCCAGTTACAATCATCGTCACTGAACCGATCGTCGCCTCTTTCTCGCCATCCTTCACGAGACGGCTCACACCAATAATATGTGATGCGCAGCCCATCCCCACTCCTTTTCCAATCGTACTTGTTATACGGAAAAACTTAAGTACTGTTGGTCCGATAATAGCACCTGTTATTCCTGCAACAACTACAAAACTAGAAGTCATAGATGGAATACCACCAATTTGATCCGCTAATGAAATGGCGATAGGCATCGTCGCTAATTGCGGCAGTGTTGTTAATATGAGTTCCTTATCTATATTTAACATTCCGCCAATCACTACATTCATACTCGTTAAAGCCACTATACCTACCGCTACGCCGATAAGTATCGATAAAAAGTTTTTCATAAGTATATTTCGCTCTTTAAATAAAGGTATCGCTAACGCTACAATTGCAGGACTCAATAAGCCGGAAAGAATATCTCCCCCATTTTCTCTATACTCATGATGAGAAATACCAAAAATCAGAAATAAACAAATCATACTTGCTGTAACTGTTAACACCGGTAACGTAAATGGAAACGGAATTTTTTTATATAACTTTGTCGCCAATACATACATTACTACAGTAATAATAATTAAGACCATTTGCATCGTGCACCTTGTCGATTTTATTTTTTTGATGTTACTAATAATTGACTTATATAACCTGAAACAACCAAAGTTACTACCGTGCTCACAACTACTAAAAGGAATGTAACACTCCCCTTACTGAAAAGAAAAGACCCGTATTCCATCAGCCCTGTTGTCGAAGGAATTAGAAATAACGGTAAAAATACGATTAATTTTTCCGCACCTTCCTCAAACCACTTTAATGGTAAAATACGAGTAGAAAGGATCAGAAACAGCATTAACATCCCTATTAAACTTCCTGGCATTGATAAATGGAATACTCCTTGAATCCACGTTCCAACTAAACTAAATACATATAGCACGCCTACTTGAAGTAAAAGCGTCACGTACTTCATTTCTTTCCCTCATTTCAATATTACGCATCTCTATTATGAAATCTCATTTAACGTTTCAGCAAACCTCGTCATTCCCAGCTCAATTTGTTCGGTATTTACTCTCCCAAAAGTAAAACGAATATATTCACTTTTAGTACCTAAAACACTTCCTGGGACAAACGCTACACCATTTCGTATAGATTCACCTAGTAAATGATATTCATCAAACGTTCCTTGCACTTTGCACCATAAATGTATTCCACCCTCTGGAACAAAAAATTCAACCTGGTCCCCTAATATTTCTTCAAGCTTTCTAATTAACACATCTCTTCTGTCTTTCAATTGCTCACGAAGCATTGTAATATGTGCATGAAAATCTGCTGATTCTAAAAATTGATTTGCAACCCATTGCGTAAATACACTATGGCCAAAATCAACTTGCTGCTTCGCATCTGCTAAACGTTCTATTACACGCGTAGGGCCAATTACCCAGCCAATACGTAATCCTGATGCAACAATTTTTGATAATGAACTTATATAAAGAACATTCCCGTTTTGATCCATTGATTTTAATGTTGGATTCACTTCTCCATTAAATGAAGTTAAACTATACGGATCATCTTCTACAATCGGTATCCCAAATTCAGAAGACAGTTCTAAAATCTTTTTACGTCTCGCCAATGAAAGCACAGTTCCAGTTGGATTTTGATAATCTGGATTCAAAAATACCATACGAATACGATGCTTTTTATGCAAATCAATTAAATCATCTGGATTCATTCCATGCTGATCAACAGGTAAATGGAATATTTTTAAGCCAGCGGATTTAAACATCGGCAATGAGAAACAATACGAAGGGTCCTCAATTGCAATCGCATCGCCAGGTTTTAATAAGCATTGAACGATAAGATTAAGTGCCTGTTGTGCGCCAGATGTAATAAGGATTGAATTCGAATCTGCTTCAATTTGTTTATATTGCTGAACATGTGCTGCAATTGTTTTTCTCAACATTTCATTTCCAAGTGGATGGTCATAACCGAGGTTTTCCATAAATGTTTTCTCCGACAAAATCGTTCGGAATCTATCACTCGGAATCAATTCTGGTGACAATTCACCACTCGCTAAATTAATTAAGTCGTCTTTTTGTGTTTCCGTTCGAATTTGTTGAACGAGTGGTACATTAGGTAAGAACGATCCATCCTCAACGTACCTACCCCAGTTCGGTATTCGTTTATGTGAAACACCCCATATGTCTGTATTTACCCGTGTCCCACTTCCTTTTTGCCGTTCTACTACTCCAAGTGATTTTAATTCTTCATATGCAGCTACTATCGTACTTCGGTTCACCTGTAATTCTTTCGCTAACGTACGCTCAGAAGGTAACTTGCTGTCAGAAGGAAACTCACCTGAAGAAATACCCCTTTCCATATAATCCGCTATTTGTTTATATACAGGCGTCTTATCTGCACGATTTGGTTTCCATTCCACCTTATTGCCCCTCTCAAAACGAAATATACTTGATTTCCTAATAACAGTATTGACTGTAATAATAGTATTAATTAAGTGCATGATTTAAAAATCTTTCTACCGTCATATTAAAGCTAGTCGGCTGTTCTAAATAAGGTAAGTGTCCACTATTTTTAAACTCAATAAAAGTTGTATTTTTCAAACGTCTTTCAAACTCTCTTACATATTTCTCGGGAACGAAATCATCATTTTCCCCCCTTATAATTAAAGTAGGACATGAAATATTTGAAAGAAACGGTCTTTGATCATAATCTACTAATTCAGCAAATAATCTTTGAATATGCACCGAATTAATAGACTGTAAAGATTGATAAAATCCCCTAACAATTACTTCATTATCTGCTACTCCCATCGCCTTCAATAATGTATCCGCCCATGTTTTTCCATTATCGTGTAAGCTAAGTAAATCATATACTTCAATTCGTTCTTTTCGATCTTCAGGCTCCAAATAGGGAAATGCATTTACAACAATTAAACTGGAAACAAAGCCTGGATATTGAATAGCAAAATCGATACCGACTCTAGCTCCTTTTGAAAGACCACACATAACTACTTTTTGTAGCTTTAAATAACTGCATAACTCATACAAAACATTTGCATATTCTTTAAAAGGAATTTCCAGCCCTTCAGATTTCCCATGCCCCGGTAAATCAAGAGAAATCACCGTCCAATTCTCTTTGAAATATTGCCTTTGATATAGCCAATTGTTTGCGTTCCCACCAAGACCGTGTAATAACAATATAACAGGTCCCGATCCTTCTATATTGTAAGAAATTTTCCGATTCTTATATTCAAAATACATATTTATCACCTTCAGCTATAACGTCACTTACTCTTATCTTTGAATGAATATATCCAAAATGGTTCCTTTTCTAACCACTCTACTGTTTCCGGTACACCTTCTTCATACTCTCTTTTTAGTTCCGTTACTTTCGTCGCAAATTGTGATGCATGTGCTTGCAATGCCTCTAACTTTTTGGGAACATATTCTTTCACTTCATTTTTAAAATGCGGAGGACCTATTTCCGCCTCATGATTCTTCGAAAAAGCTACCGCATAAAATGTTGGCCTTTTATATTCCGGAATATTAGCTAACGCCTCTGCTACCGCTTCTCCTGTTGCATCATGATCTGGATGAACCGCATATCCCGGATAAAAAGAAATGACTAACGAAGGATTCACTTCTTCTACACATTTTTGTATTACACGTCTTAACTCTCCGTGAGTTTCAAATTCAAGAGTTTTATCACGATATCCCATCATACGTACATCTTTAATCCCTAAAATATTTGTAGCCCTCTTTAGTTCCTTCTCTCTTATAACATTTAATGATTCACGTGTTGCAAAAGGAGGATTCCCCATCGTTCTCCCCATTTCACCTAACGTTAAGCAAACATAAGTAAGAGGAACATTTCGCTGCGCATAAGCTAAAATTGTACCTGCCACGCAATATGACTCATCATCTGGATGCGGAAAAACAATTAAAACGTGGCGTTCATTTTTTATCAAAATCATACTCCTCCATCATATACAATATTAACCTTTTTCTTTCAAAACTATTAAATCACTACCGCATACCACGTTACCCCAACAAGTAGTACAAAAAGAAGGAGAATATAAATAGTTGATAAGTTTTTCACATTTCTCTTTGTAGACTTGCCGTAATTCTCCTCCACATTTCGTGCAACTAGCACGGTCCCAAACAGCGATACAATTACAATAATAACCACTAGTGAAATTGCAAAACTCATTGTATTTTCACCTCTCTAAAGACAATCTATTTTAATAAAGAACTTCCTCTTTAAAACGTTAATAACATACTACCTTTCTTCTCTTATCATAATGTATGTTTGCCAAAAACGGACCAACCACTTTGGTGTTTTTTTGCTCATCCACTTTGAAAATAAAAAGCAACTGATCACTTTGGACTCAGTTGCTTTTCACACAATCAATTATTTTCTTTTTTTATTTGAAATTAATTCGATTTAAAAGTTTAGTCTTTTCATAATGAAACATCGATTGAGATAACTCGAAAATTGTCCCGTTTACAAGACATACTGTATTTTCAATAAGAAGCGCCGGATCACCTTCATTTAATTCTAACAGCTGCGCGTTTTCTTTATTTACTTTTTCACAACTAATAACTTTATCGGCAAAGCCAATATTTAATCGTAAATCTTCAATGAAATAACTGTATACAGAGCTTAATGCTATTTCTTTATTCAAATATGGAATAATATCCTTTTTGAAATAACTTACTTCAATAGAGAATGGTTTACCATCTACAATTCTTAAACGCTTCAAAAAATATATCCTAGTTCCAGCTTCGCATTGCATCCGCTTTGCTATATCTTCTTCCGCATCTATTACTTCAAGCTCTAACACTTTCGTTTCAATATTTTGCGAAACGAGATTTTTCGTTAATCCACGTAAACTTCCTAAATTAATGTAATCTGTTACAGAAGTTTCACGTAAAAACATACCACTACCTTGCACTTGAAAAATATAACCTCTATTTACAAGCTGACTAATTACTTTACGTATCGTATTACGGCTTACTTCAAACCGATTCATCAAAGCTTCTTCTGTAGGTAGTTTTTTCGTTTCATTAAAAAGCCCATCTCGAATGTTTTGCTCTAACACATCTGCAATTTGTTTATACTTTGCACTCATACACTTTCTCCTAAAATACTCTTTTATCTGTTATAACTCTTCTCCTCTCGTTTCGATCACATGTTTATACCAATGAAACGAAAGTTTTTTCTTACGTTTTAAGTTATCATTATGATCGACAAAAATAAAGCCATATTGCTTTTTATACCCATTTAACCAACTTAATAAATCAATCACTGACCATGCATAATAACCTTTTAAATTGATTCCCTCTTCAATTGCACGCTTTATTACTTTTAAATGCTCTTCAATAAATTTAATTCTCGGAACATCTACAACTTCTCCTTCAATGATTGGATCTTCATCACCAAGTCCATTTTCCGTTACATACATCTTTATGTCACCGTAACGCTCTTTCAACATATGCAATCCATCTAAGAAACCTTCGGGAGATATTTCCCATCCCCATTTTGTATATGTTTTATCATCCATTTTTACTGTGCGATAAAAACCATCAAAAGAAGGATTACCTGGAGCAAGTGTTGAGTTTTCTCGAGAATGCTCATCGCTCTTTATATCCATATCGTATCTTTCTACTCGTATTGGTTGATAATAATTCAAGCCAATAAAATCATTCTTTTCGGCATTTTGTTTAATGATTTCTAATTCTTCAACCGTCCAATTAGGAGTCCACCCTTTTTCCTTTAATTGTTGAACAACATAAGGTGGATACTCACCTTTTAAAACTGGATCATAATACCAATACGTTTCATATTCATTCGCATGATTTGCTGCTAGTATATTTTCTTTTTCATCATCCACACTATAAGCAGGTAAGAAAACATGTGTAATCCCAATCTCCCCATATTGTTTCAGCTGCTTGTACACCGCAACTGTTTTCGCATGCGCATAAAATACATAATGAGTCGCTTGAAAATACTTTGGAACATCATTTTGTATTCCTGGTGGATGTGCACCTTTTAAATAGCCTAATCCACAAAACATTACTGTTTCATTAAAAGTAATCCAATGTTTCACTCTATCACCAAATGCCTTAAAGCAAATTTCGGCATACTTTACAAAAGCATCTGCTGTTCGTTTATTCGTCCACCCACCATCCTTTTCTAACGGTAATGGTAGATCCCAATGATATAAAGTGACAAACGGTACAATCCCGTACTTTAAACATTCATCAATTAAATTGTTATAAAATTTAATGCCTTTTTCATTTACCTCTCCATCTCCAGTTGGCAATATTCTCGCCCAAGAAATCGAAAAACGATACGATTCCAATCCCATCTCAGCCATTAAACGAACATCTTCCTTATATCGATGATAATGATCAACCGCTACATCACCATTTGTTCCATTGTATGTTTTGCCAGGAATTTTTGAAAACTCATCCCAATTCGTAACACCTTTTCCATCCTCATTCCATGCACCTTCTACTTGATAAGAAGCTGAAGCAGCTCCGAATAAAAAATCATGTGGAAACTTCATAGTATATACCTCCATTTCATTAGAATAAATCAAATTCATTATTACATATTAAATTTATAGGTACAAATTTAAATAATTATTAAGTTTCTGTTTTTCACTATAATAGAACATAGCATTCACACCATTTACAAAAAAAGAACCTATAAAGGTCCTTTTTCAAATTGTGCAACGCAGACTATATTGAGTATCTTAAAGTTTATACTAATGATAAATGTTAACAAACTTATTCTTCAATAATGAATTGTGAAATTAGCATTTCTAAATTTTCGACTTTCTTTTTCATTTCATTAGATTTCGTCGTTATTTCTTGAATCAATGTGGCTTGTGCTTGAATTGATTGTACCGTTCGATTCGTTTCTTGTGCGACTTGTGTTGCAGTTTCAGAAACTATTGATAAAGAGGCATTCACTTCTTCTGTCCCAGCAGACATTTCTTCTGTGGCAGCAGACACTTCTTGAATTTGGGACGTTATTCTATTAATATCTTGCATAATAGATGAAAATGTGAGTTCTGCCTTATATGCTGCTTCTTTACCACCACTAACCTGTTGATGACCTTTTTTCATTACATGAACTGTATCCTGTGTATCTTGATGTATAAACCGTAATAAATTATTTATATCATTTACAGACGTTTTAGATTTCTCAGCCAGACCTCTTACTTCAGCTGCAACTACTGCAAATCCTTTTCCATTTTCTCCGGCGCGTGCGGCCTCAATTGCAGCATTTAAGGCCAGTAAATTCGTTTGTTCTGCAATATTAGTAATAATATCTAGCGCTTCTTCAATTTGTTGTGTACGTGTAACAAGTCTATCAATGACCTTAGCAGTTTCTTCGACAACTTCATTCACACTATTCATTTGACGAATAGATTGTTTTATAACTTCACTACCAGCATTTGCTTGGTCTATTGTTGCAACAGCAACTTCAGCAACCATCGCTGAAGATTCAGCTACTGTTTGAACTCCAGTTGCAATTTCTTCCATCGCAGTTGAACTTTCTTGAATACTAGTCACTTGTCCCTCTATTTCTTTATTTATTTCAGAAGTAGTTCGAACAACCTCGTTTGATATATTTGCTGCCGTTTTTGTCTCTTGTAACATATTTTCAGTTGAAATGATCACTTCTTTTGCTGTAACCTTCACCTGACCGACTAATTGTTGCAAATTATTTAACATACTATTAAAAGATTGTACAATATGGCCTAATTCGTTCTCCGATTTATAAGAAGTTCGAATTGTTAAATCTCCAGCAGATACTCGTTCCATATCTTTTTGTAATAATACAATTGGTTTTTTTATAACATTTTTTATTATAAAACCAATAAAAATAATTATTATGATTCCAACAAATGAAATAATTACAAATGTTATTATTGTATTTTTCACACTATTCATATTCTCTTTTTGTAGTTGTTCAGCCGCGGTATTATTATATAAAATAAGTTCACGAATAGACTGAATTGTTTTTCCCATATTAGGCTCAATTTCTTTTAAATAATAGCTATACGCTTCTTCATTATTAGTCAGTCCCAAGTCCTGTGCTTTCTTCATTTGTATTCTTAAATCTTTGAATTGACTTTGAAATGCATTATACAAGCCCTTTTCTTTATGAGAACTAATTCTAGTTTCAAATTGTTTTAATAACTCATCATTTTCTTTCCTAGTCTTATCCATTTCTGTTATTAGTTCTTTCATTCTTTTTTCATCTTTCGATATCATAATCTCCATAAAATTCATATTAACATGGTAAAAATTTGATTCTACAGTTCCTATCCATTCAATTGGTAATAGCCTTTCGTCATACATACTAGAAGATGTATTTTCACCTTTTTGAAGCCCTAAAAACCCTAGAGAAGATAACATGATACAAGCCAAGCTCGATATAATGACTAACACATTTAATTTCGTTCCAATTTTACTATTTTTAATAAAAGACAACAATTCCACCTCATCTGTATATTATACTTATATGTTTTATATTACAATAATATTCGACATTTATCGACATTTTTTCGTGTCGATTTTATAACTGCATTAAATTATTATATTAACTATATAAACCTATTCAAAGAACTTTGATTCTCATAACATCAAATACTAAAATAAAAAGTCTTATGGGAATTCCACAAGACTTTTAATAGCGTTACATTGTTTCTATGAAATTATGGTGAAACTTAAAGTGACTTATTAGTTCTTATAACTTCTTGATAGAGAATCGGTGACCACTTATCACTAACATAATCTTGGATCACCCAACCAACTCTTTTTGGATCCTCTTGTTTAATATATGCCGCAATTTCGGGATTTATATAAGAGGCATAATAATATGGGCTATTCCATGCTGTACCACCAGAAGACAAGCTTGTAAAATTAACATATAGATGATTTAAATCCTCACTATTGTTCATCGTTTCATTGATCGTATCTTTAATAGACTTTACTTTCTCATCATAACTCACTTTATATTTATCTTGTACGGTTACATTTACATTTTGATTTACAGTTGTCGTAAACGTCTCATTATCTGGCCAATAAAAATTATTATATCCTCCAGATTCATTACTACCACTATATCTTTTTAGTAGTACAATTTTCCCTCGAGCATCTCCAAGTTTTATATTTCCTTCTGTTTTTAAAAAGATAGGATCAACAAAATATTTTTTTTCAAACGTATTACTAAATGAACCTTCTGCCCCTTTCATATCCTCATACTCTTTTTTTAAAGACATAATAATCGTTTCACTGGGATTATCTTTTAAAAATTGTTTCGCTTCGTTTATGAATTCATGCAGTGTTACATAAAGATATAATGGGCCATGATGAAGAACTATCGTATTATCATCTGTTAAACGCCCTCTTATATCAAAAATTCTAGCTCCATGATCCATTTGGTAACGAAAATCATATTCTTGCGTCATTCCCCATACTTGCTTAATTGGATTTTGTAATTTGAACGTACCACTATCATGTGTTCCTGGAATTGAAATTCGTGCTAACGGGATATTATCAGGTATAGGCTGCATCCATCTTGACCAATTTTCAAATTCAATAACAGAGCTAGCTGCAACGACTTGCTTATCATGTAAAGCAAATACAGATGTGATAAATATCATACTACATATGAATAATTTCAAAATAAACTTCTTATTGCTCATTATTATTCCTCCTTTTTCCGTTTTATATCAAACTTATTGAATATAATATAATCTGTTGAGTAAAAAATAAATAATATTTCATCAATATGAAATATTGCATAAAAGTAAAGTTAAAAAATCATTCACATATACTGAATTAGAAAAATTTAAAGGAACTTCATCTGAAGTTCCTTTCGTTTATTTTATATTCAACATATATGAACCATCTTTATTCTCATACTTATAGACGTATAAATAATATTTACCTGGCCTTGCATTATAAGTACCTTTAACTACATTTCCTTCATTTTCACCATATGCTACATAGTTATTTAAATCTGATTCATGATGAAGTACCCATGTCATTCCGATATTTTGTTCATTTAGTAGAGAAATATTAATATTTTCTGGTGAGTCTATTTGGAAAGTAAATACATCTACATTATCACTATTATGTAGCGTTCCTTTCACTGGTGTATGAAAGTTAACTTTATTTGCCTGTCTAGGTTCATTATTTGGTTCATTTTCTGTTACTTGTAACTCATTCCCACCGTTCGGTTCTCTTTGTTCATACCCTAAGTTTACTAGTATAGACTTCAAATCTGGTAAAACACCAATTTTATCTGCATATGGATTTTTAGATTTCGTTCCAGTGTTATGGTTACTTAATATCGTTCTTAATTCAATTGGTCTATACGGTTGTCCTACATTTTTTTTAGCAATGCTTTGTACTAAAGTCGCTGCCCCAGCAATAATTGGCGAAGCACTAGATGTTCCACTAAAGCTTGTAGTATAAAGATTTACAGCACTTCTACTTTGCTCGGCTGTAGTTGTATCTACATTTTCTCCCCACCCGTACACATCAATCCGACTTCCATAATTTGAAAACCACATACGCTCATGAGGGAAAGATGAAGAGCCCGCTCCTACCATAATTGCACCTGAATCTTTAAAATCTTTACTATTACGATTTAAGACTTGTTTACCATTTCTATCTTTAAATTGATCTAAATCATTCCACCCATTTGCTCCAGCCTCTATAATTACAACACCTTTATCTGTACCAGCACGAATTGCATCAAAGATATCTGGTTGTACTTCAACAGGTAAATATTTATCACCATATCCATCAAAAGAAGCTTGTGCCTCTAATAATAAAACATCCCCAGCTTCTAACTGATTTACAGCACTTAATATTGCATCAGCTGTATTATACTGTCCGTTATCTCTTATTTGAGAAATCACCTTTGCTTTCGCTTTTGGCGCAATCCCAATATTCCCAACTTTATTGTCCTCAGAGGATACAATTCCTAATACAGACGTCCCATGACCGACATGTTGATCTATATTTATTCCAGACATTAATTCAATATTTTGGTGTACTAAATCCTCATGATTTAATAACCATCCATATTCCATATCAACAAAGGTGACATCGCTTCCCTTACCACCTTGAACTCCCCAGGCGAAAGGCGCATTAATACCGTATGGTGCTGCTTCAAGATAACCTTGTTTTTCATATCTAGGATTGTTATTCGGATTAAAAGATACACTTAATGGTTCTACCTCCGGTGGTGTTATTTTTTCTTGTTTCTTCATATACACATCTTCTATTAAAGAAGATGTCTTTAACTTATCTACTAGTTCTTCTTCATGCCCACTATATTGAGTTTGAAGAATATAGTAGTTTAATAAACTTGTAGATACATGATTGGGTGCTTTCACTTCAAGGTTTTGTATTTGTTCCGGGCTTACAGATGTGAATAAACGAGTAAATGTTACATCTGGATATTCTGTCAAAAGATCTTTTATTACTTTATCGTTCGTTTGAGATTGTATTTGTTTTTCAATACCATCTTCATATGGAAATTTCAAATCCGCTTTAAATTTTACAATGATTTGCTTATCTGTTTCTTGTTCTGTTCCTAATTTACTCTGCTGTTCTATAGAATCAGCATGTACACTATTGATAGTGCCTCCTATTCCTAAAAGTGTTGTAATGATTACAGTTGACGCACACATTTTTTGAAATATTTTCATTACATCAATCCTCCTATTAATCATTATATTAATCTATAATGATTTTATTTCTATTACGTATTCCCTTTCTACTAAATAGATTATAGTAATCAGAAATATGAACTTCAATGTATTTTCATATGCAATATTTCATATTCGGACTCTACACTACATGAATAAGAAACTTTTGGTGATTATTTATTTTATATGTGCTAATATACTTACATTAATATATAACGTATATAAACATTTCAAACTACATTACTCAACAGTTTCACCTTAATTTTTTCTTAGGAGGATTTACAATGAAATTACTAAAAATAAAATATATAATACCTTTATCTGCAGCTGCAATTACATTCGTATGTCATCAAAGTACAGCTGAAGCTTCTACCATCCACACAGTAAAAAAAAATGATACACTTTGGGGCATTAGTAAAAAATACGGCGTTTCAATACAATCCATTAAGCAGACTAATAATAAAGGAAACGATCAAACTTTTATTGGCGAACAGTTACATATTCCAGGTTCCATGAACTCTAATGAAATTACCGTTCGTCAAAACGTCAAACCTGCGAATATTTCTAGACAAATTATTTATCAAGTACAACCGGGAGATTCATTAGAAACGATAGCAAAGCGTTACAATGTTACCGTTCAATCTATAAAGCAAATTAACAATACAGTCGGAAACAAGCTTTATACAGGACAACATTTAAAAATTAACTCAAGCATTTTAGAAAAAGAAAAAGACTTAATGGCACGCTTAGTTACCGCTGAAGCAGGTGGCGAATCCTATAAAGGTAAAGTAGCTGTAGCAAAAGTTATACTAAATCGTGTAAACGCAAAAGGTTTTCCAAATACAATAACAGGCGTTATTTATGAACCTATTAAATACGGATATGCCTTTACTCCTGTTACAGATGGAAGAATTAATCAGCCTGCAAGCCCAGAAGCAAAAATGGCAGTAGAAGAAGCTATCTCCACAAATGGCATACATTCTGATTGGCTTTATTTCTATAATCCAAAAACAGCAACAGACAAATGGATTACGACACGTCAAACAGTAGCAGTAATTGGTAACCATCTGTTTGCTAAATAAGAGTTGAAATCATTAACAGACCTCTTCACTTGAAAGGTCTGTTTTTTTATATGTTAGATTTTATTAATCATATGACATAGTGATCATTTAAAACTATTTCTTCTTTCAAATAAAATCATTTGTATTTACCCCACCACTCGGAGAAATTAAAATAGCATCAAGTTCAAAAACTCCCTCTTTATTAATAAAAGCTATTTCTTAACTTCATAAAATTGTTATACACTAGAAAAATAAAAACAAACTATTCGTTAGCAGGTGAAAGAATATGTATGATGTTACAATTATCGGCGCTGGAGTAAGTAGCATTTTTATGGCTTATTCACTAGCTAAAAGTAACAAAAAGGTTTTAATTCTTGATAAAGGTAAAGCGCTAGAAGATCGCCATTGTCCTTTAGACGAAGGAAAAGTGTGTACTTGTACTACATGTGATAAATATTTCGGGTTTGGTGGTTTAGGAAAATCTGAAGGGAAATTTAATTATACAAACGGATTTGGCGGAGAACTTGAGCAAAAAGTCGGTAAAGAAAGCTTTATTCAACTCATGGCTGAAGTAGATGAAATTCTATGTCAGTTCGGAGGAAGTTCTGTTTCAAAATACTCTACAGAAAATCCAACTCTCAATACGAGAGCTGAAGCGTGTGGTTTACAAATGCTAACAACAGAAGTAAGGCATCTTGGCACTACCCTTTCAAGTAAAATTTTTCAGCAGCTCTATGAATTTTTACTTACGAAAATAAATATCCAATTTCATATAGATGTACAACATATTATGAAGCAGAAAGATTATTTTACAATAGAGACAAATGAAGGAATAGTTCAATCTAAGCAACTAGTATTTGCAACTGGGCGTTCCGGAGCGGATTGGTTAAAAGAAATGTGCACTTCCCTTAAAATTTCTCAGGAGCAAACCCGTGTAGATTTAGGGATTAGAGTAGAGATGAAAGAACACCAATTACGTTCTATATTAAAAGACACATTTGAGACAAAACTTTCTTATGAGCATGAACACTTCACCGCAACTACATACTGTATGAATCCAAAAGGACACATCATTAGAAAGTACGAAGAAGGTTTAGTTATGCCTGATGGTCAAAATTTTCGAGAGAAAGGAACTGGCACACCTAACTTAAATTTCACTTTATTTATCCCGCGCTATTTTTCAACTCTCAAAGAAGCAAATATATACGCAAGTTCAATTATAAAAAACATTAACCAAGGACGAGATCGGATTGTTATACAGCGCTTAGAGGACTTACTAAATAAACAGCCTACAACAAAGAACGGCATGAAGCATAACCGTATACAGCCTACACTACAAGGAGATTATGGAGATTTGCATACAGAAATCCCTCCATTATATATTGAAGCGCTTAAAGAATTTTTATTACGTTTAGAACAATTTATACAAGAACCGATCGATAAAGATACTTTATTATATGGAATTGACGGAAAGTTCTATGCTCCTACGATAAAAATCAATAACCATTTTGAAACAAGTGTAAATGGGCTATTTTTAGTTGGAGATTGTTCAGGCGTCACTCATTCATTATCTCAAGCTGCTGCAAGTGGGTTGTATGTTGGAAAATATTTATCTCATATTTAATTTCTTTCATTAAGATAGCAATCAAATATTTTAACTTCCATAACGCTTTATTTATGTACTTTGTCCTTCCCCCGCTAATGATTATCCCGCCAAGAATCGGGATTTTACGAGATACATATGTAACATAACTATGTATGGTAAAACTATCGACATTCAATTCTAACAAATTGAATGTCAACAGTTTTAAAAGCCTCTATTTATTTCCACTTTCATTTGTTCGATATTTTGTAACATCATCATAGTGTTTAATATGTTAGGATGTCTATAAGTATTTTTTACTACAACTATGACTTTTTCTGCTCTGTTTCTAAAAAATAGATTTATACTTTAAAATTCCTCATTGTACGTATATGAATACTTCATATTATTACCTTTAGAAACCATTAAATGGTTCATTACACTCTAATAGTTATGAAAATATAATATATAACACGAGTTAAATAAATTGTATAAAGAAGGTGTAAAAATGAAAAATAAAATCAATTTACAAATGCAAAATATAAGCTTTGTTTTAATAATTGCGTTAGCAGTATGGTTAAAAACATATCTCATTACAAGATTCAGTTTTGATTTAAAAATTGAGTCTTCTACACAAGAGCTTATTTTGTTTATTAGCCCTCTTGCTGCATCATTAGCTTTTGTCGGATTAGCATTATTTGCAACCGGTGAAAAGCGAAATTATATAGCGCTATGTATTAATCTCTTATTAACAATCGTACTTGTTGGGAATGTAATGTTCTATGATTTTTATAGTGATTTCGTTACGTTACCAGTACTTGGACAAACATCAAACTTTGGCCAATTAGGCGGCAGTATTATAGAAATATTGAACTACAGAATTATTCTCGCATTCGTAGACATTATTTTCTTCTTTATTTTGTTAAAGAAGAAGGCACTAGTCTTCCAAACAGGACGTGTAACTCATCCGGCACGCCTCGTATATTTTCTCTTAACGTTTGGTGTATTTTTTGCGAATCTACACCTTGCAGAAAAAGAACGACCTGAACTATTAACGAGATCATTCGACCGAGTCATGCTTGTTAAAAATTTAGGACTATATACTCATCAAGTATATGATTTAACACTGCAAGTAAAAGCAGGATCACAAAAGGCACTTGCTGATAGTAGTAAATTACAAGAAACTGAAAATTACGTAAAGGCCAACCAAAGTGAGCCAAACCCTAACATGTTTGGTGCAGCGAAAGGAAAAAACGTAATTGTCGTTACTCTTGAATCCCTGCAAACCTTCTTAATAGGCGCATCAGTCAATGGCCAAGAAGTGACACCATTCTTGAATGAATTCATAAATGAAAGCTATTATTTTGATAACTTTTTCCATCAAACTGGGCAAGGAAAAACATCCGATTCTGAATTTCTAATCGATACGTCGTTGTATCCATTAAATCGAGGAGCTGTATTTTTCACGCACGGTAACAATGATTATACTGCGACTCCAGAAATTTTACGTCAGCAAGGTTATTTCACTTCTGTATTCCATGCGAATAACGCAACATTTTGGAATCGTAACATTATGTACTCTGCTCTCGGTTATGATCGTTACTATAATGAACTTGATTACAAAATTACACCCGAAACAAATTTAAATTGGGGATTAAAAGATATCGAATACTTTGATCAATCAGTAGATATATTAAAAACTGTTGATCAACCATTTTACGCTCGTTTTCTTACTTTAACGAACCATTATCCATTTACGTATGATGAAGATACAAAATTCATTGAACCATACAACTCTGGTAATGGCGTATTTGATCGGTATATCGTAACAGCACGTTACTTAGACGAATCAATTAAAAAATTTATTGAGCGCTTAAAAGCCGAAGGAATGTATGATGATTCTATTATTGTGTTGTATGGTGATCATTATGGCATTTCTGAAAAACACAATCGCGCAATGGCACAGTTTTTAGAAAAAGATCAAATAACAGAATTTGACACTTTAAATTTACAACGCACACCTTTATATATTCATATGCCTGGCCAAACAGAAGGTCAAACAATTTCAAAGCCTACGGGACAAATCGATATGAAACCTACGATTCTAAATTTATTAGGAATTGATACTACGAACGATATTCGTTTTGGCCATGATATGTTTTCAGATGAATATACCGGTTTTGTTGTTTTACGTGATGGTAGCTTTATTACAGACAAGTATGCATACACAAACAACACTTTCTATGACCGCATAACAGGTGAAATTGTAGATTTACCAAAAAAAGAAGCGCAAGCACTCATTAACCGTGCACAAAATGAATTACGAATGTCTGACAAAATTATTGAAGGCGATTTATTACGTTTCTCAGAGAGTAATAAAGTTAAAACTGGCGAAGTACAAACTAAAATTAAAGAGACTGAAAAATAATCTAAATATGAAAAGGGAGCAACTTATTACAGTTGCTCCCTTTTACTCTCTTATAACACATGATGCAATGTCATATAAAAACCTTGTATATTTTACTTTTATTCTACGTTTGTTTCTAAAGTTACATCTGTATAGGTATGATCATCACCTATATTTAAAATCACTTCACATTGACGTAATCTCAATTCAAAGAGCATGATAGAATCATGATAAACTTCAGGTTGTGATTTCATCTTATGTAACATCTCTTGTTTTTCTTGTATTTCTAAATGAGTGTTTTCTACAGCTTGTTTCAAGGAGTTAAATGGATTCCTAAAGAATATGTTAATATCCCGCTCTTGCGTGTTTTCAAATAGCTCAAATTGCAAGAAAAATTTCTTCATAATAGAAGCCGTTACTTCGGTATAATCTTCATTTTCTACATACTGTTTGTATTTGTTATATAGCATACCTTTGTTTTTAGGAAGAACTCCAAATAATTTACCGGCACTTTTCAGTAAAAATTGTGCTGGCGTAAAGCGACGTAAAATATTTACTTCATCCATTTGTATTCTAGTCGTCATTCTGTCAGTATCTCTGCGCCAGTCATCAAGCACTTTAAAATCACATTCTAACTGTATTCGATTTTCTCCTAATAAAGAATTAAGTCCTTCACTAAGTTCTTCTAGGTACGATTGACTTTGAAGGAGCTCATTATTAGAAATCGCAATCCAATTTTGCATAGAAAGAGCAAAATTAGGTAATACAGTTTGTTCTAAATATTTATGTACTCTTTCATTCATCGCTTTATTTAGTTCCGTATCAATGTGCCCGAAATCGCTTTCTTCACTAATTAAATCCGAACAACGCTGTAATATCTTCGGAATATTTTCAGTAAGATCATTTGTAATTTCCGTTTTCATTGTGCGATATGATTTTGTAATGAAATGAATTTTTTCCTTCTCAAAAGTAGTAAGATTATTAATGCTACCATTTAGTTTCACTAGCATATCTTCATTCCAATGAATAGAATCCACTAAATTGTTTTCTTTCTCAACGCGTTTATCCAATAGATATGTAATTGTTTTTCGAATGAAAAACAATAGCTTCTCCGTACGTGCTGCATCGATATTTTTATGATTAAAGTTAAAATGAATAAACTCCGTTAAATCACTTAATTGTTGACTACTTGTATATAACGAAGAGTAAGGGAAAATTCTCGCATGCGGGAAATATGTGTTTATTCTCGCTTGCGTATCATGTAATACTCTTTTCACTTCTGCATCACTGTAAATGTTATCGATTTTATTTAATAAGAAATGCAGTTTTAAATTTGGTGTATGTTCTTGAATGCTTAATAGAATATCACGTTCTTTGTCAGTAAAAGGTGAATCCGCATTCAATACGAATAGCAATTCGTCTACAGAATTTAAATATTCGAATACCTCATCTCTAGTATCGTTATTCCTATTAAATCCAGGTGTAACTACAAATGTAAGTTTATTTTCACTTAAAAATCTGCATGGTAATTTAAATTCAACACATGCTCTGTCTCTATATGTTTGATGGTGCTGCGACATCATATGATGGTAATCGGAGACATCTTCAGTTGTTGTAATTGTAGAGTCTGTTATGGCGTTAATTTCTGTGTGCGCATCATTTTTTAAAACTACTACATTTGAAATTGATTTTTCTAATATATTTTCTCCTAATATAGAGTTAATAAATGTAGTTTTTCCGTTTCCTGAAGTTCCCGTTACTAAAATGCGATTTGTGCTTAAATCTGCGAGCTCGCCAACTAACCATCTAAATCGGTGACCCATTTCTATATTATGTTTTTGTGCCCACTCTGTAATAGATTCAAAAAGATGCAAACTATACTCTAAGCCATCCACATGATTAATAGAATATAACAACAGGTTTTCCGCATGTTTTATATTTGCTGAATCTATTTTAGAAGGGAAAATCTCATCCCATGCCAATACAGCTGCTGCTGGAAATACAGCATAAGATGGATTGACTACCTTTAACCAATTTGTTAACAAGTTTGGAATGATATCGTGCAATTGTTTAAGGATATATTGACCTTGAATTAATTCAAAGTACGTTCCTTCGTAAAGAGAAGAAATTTTGTCCCATATATCGGACGAATGTATTTCAATATGTAAGAAAAATTCATTTATTGTGTTAAGCCATAATAAGTAATTTTGTTCGTTTTTATAACTATTCCAAAGTGATGAAACCATTTGCGTAAATTGTACTTGATCTACATTATTTAACGTAACTAATACTTCATAAAAATAATCTGGTGAAATATGTTTAGTAAATCTTTTATCGATATATCCTTTTAAAACCTCAAACCACGGATAAGATTCTGTTCGAATTAACTCATTCACAGCAAGCTCTACTGCACTATCAAAATCTTGCTGCTCCTCATAAAAGGAACGGGCAATTTTTGTGACATTTGGATAATCCGGATTTAAAGAAACTGCTTCTTTAATAACAGCGAAGGCAGATTCAAAATTATTTTGCTCTATGTAAAGAGAAAGTAATTGTAATCTAATCTCCGTCATCAATATTATATTATCAGTAGTAATGGAAGTATAAACATTTTCAGCAACTGGTAATTGATTAAGCTCGAAATAAGCATCGGCAATATTTTTTTGTGCCCATGGTGCTAATTCATTACTAACTTTCTCCCATTTAAAAATAGCTGCTTCAAAATCTTGATGGCGATAATAAAATTCACCTTGTGCAAAGCGAATGTAAGATCCATCAGAAATCTCATTTCTTTCTTCGTTTACATAAGCTTCTCCAAGTACGTCAAGAGGTGATTTTGTTTCATTCTCCATTAGGAATGTTTCATAATACATCTTTTTTATTAATTGTTTTTCTACTCTCATCTTTTCCCCCACTATATCTTGAAAATACATTTTTCAGATATGTCAATACTTTTTGTATGTATGCTTTTTATCTTAACAAAGAATATCTTTTGGAAAATTTCATTTTCCTTTCATTTTTCAAGTTAGATTGAATTTTTATGAGAAAAGTTTCAGTTTTTTTTCATTTTCCTTTCAGTTGTGAAACAGCATTAAATGTTCCTAATAACCTAATAACACTATAATCTCCCGCATTATATTATCAGGAAAAGTCTATATAAACCATATTATAAAAACAATTTATAACGAATATATATGCAATATTTCTTTCCCTAATAAATAAAAGAAGCATTATCATATATTTCTCACATTGTTTTCCTTTAAAATATTTCAGTAGTTACGTAATTTAATTCCATTAACCTCTATAAATAACTAGTCCAAAAAAAATCTATATGCATATCATGTTATAGTAAAGAATTCAGGAAATCCTAAAAGGAGGCATTTTCATGTTTGAAGATAAATCTAAAATAAACTACCCATATGAATTTACTGAAACTACAACAATCCCTCTAAAAAACCCCATCAATAAAACATACAAAAACGGCTCTGGTACACATACTTTCCCAATTAAAAAACACTATAAAGAACAGGTGTT
>NZ_QOZX01000060.1:0-5397 GCF_008368895.1 Bacillus sp. BB081 | reverse complement strand
TATTGCATCGGCGACTTGTTCTATACTACACCTCTAAGGTGAAATCGTCAACACCTTTTTATAAAGATATTCAATTTAATATTTTTATGCTCTTTTAGCTAGATATGCCTCTACAAAGAGTCATTACTAGAAACCACCTTCTGCTTCTCTTTAATTTATTCTTCCAAAACATATTCGATTTCATTTGAACTCTAGACTTAATTCTTGTAGACATGTCCCTCCAACAAAACTAGCAACCTTATTTTAACAAATACTAGTATATAATTAGAGAGTTGTTGTACTAGCAATAAAACTCTATTAGAAGCAGGTGAAAATATGAAAGATATACGTATCCTTATAGCAGACGATGATAAAGAAATCCGAAATTTATTAAAAATATATTTAGAACGAGAATTATATATGGTAGATACTGCGGTTAATGGTGAAGAAGCCTTACAATTATTTAATCAAAACAACTATAACCTCGTTATATTAGATCTTATGATGCCGAAAGTAGATGGTATCGAAGTATGTAGAAAACTTAGAGATAAAACTAACGTACCTATATTAATGCTAACCGCTAAAGATCACGAAATTGATAAAATTTTAGGTTTAAGCATTGGCGCTGATGATTACATTACGAAACCTTTCAGTATTCACGAAGTAGTTGCACGAGTAAAGGCTCTTATGCGGCGTTTTTTAGTTCTTGGAAGTAACACTACTGCACAAGAGAAAACAATTTTAGCTTTCAAAGGACTAACTATCGATTTAAATACATACACAGTTCATACAAATAAAGAAGAAATCAGCTTAACCGGAAAAGAACTGGAACTGTTGAAATTCTTTACTTCAAACCCAGGACAAGTATTTACAAAAACACAGCTCTTTCGAAATGTATGGGACGATAATTATATAGAAGACGATAATACCGTTATGGTACATATTCGAAAACTTAGAAAGAAAATAGAAATCAATCCTTCTAATCCAAAATTCATTCAAACTGTATGGGGAATTGGTTATAAGTTTGTAGGTGAAAAACTTGAAGACTGATAAAACCCTATTCCTTATTTCATTACAACTTATCATTTGCGGGCTTTTAAATATACAAATGGGCCCAAAAGGAAAGATGTCTTTATTTATTACCCTTATTTTAATTACAATGTATCTCTTCTTTTCAAGAATACAATTCATTCAACATCGCAAATCAGTGGACACAAAATTAGGTCGTGTACTAAAAGGAAATTTACAAACGAGATTATTCACAAGCAATGACCCCTCATTACATAGTATCGTTTTTTCAATAAACGAACTGATAGCTGAATTAGAAAAGGTTCGGATCGAAGCAAAAAGATCCGAGGAATCTAGAAAACAACTTTTGTCTAGTATCTCGCACGATATCCGAACACCACTCACCTCTATTATTGGATATATCGACGCTTTAAAAGATGGGGTTGCTGTTTCTGAAATAGAAAAGAAAGAATATCTTAAAATACTTTATATGAAATCAAATAACTTAAAACATCTAGTTAATGAAATATTCAATATGGCAAAGCTAGACGCCAATGAATTTCCACTAAAAGAAGAGGAACTCGACTTTTCTGAAGTTACTAGAGAAGTTTTGATTGAATTTTTACCTGAACTCTCAAAACATAATCTCGAACTACAGGTTCTCATACCAGAATCTACTTGTCCTATCATTGCAGACCAACTTAGCCTTATGCGAATTATGAGTAATTTGATAAAAAATGCCATTTATTACGGAAAAGATGGGAAAACATTAGGGATCGAACTACTAGAAACTGATACAGACTATGAACTTCTTATTTGGGATAAAGGCCCTGGTATTCCAAAACATGATTTACAAAACGTATTTGAACGAATGTACCGAAGCGAACAATCGAGAAACTCCTCTTCTGGTGGTAGCGGTCTCGGGCTTTCAATTTCTAAAGCACTCGTTGAGAGAAATGGTGGGCATATATGGGTTGAAAGTACTCCATGGAAACGAACTACTTTTGGCTTTTCAATTCCAAAATACATTTCTTTTAAGAAATAGTTAAGAAATGATTAATATGCAGTTAAGCCTTCCTTCTTATCATGTAATTAAGAACTTATAGAAAGTAGGTGTTTCCTATAAATACAATTATAAAAACGACTAACCTTACTAAAGTGTATGGCACACAAAAATCAGTAGATAATCTAAATATTAATGTTCAACAAGGCGAGATTTATGGATTCATAGGACGAAACGGTGCGGGCAAAACAACAACCATTCGTATGCTACTCAGTCTTATAAAACCTACAAGTGGAAATATTGAAATATTCGGAGAGGACTTATTTCAAAATCAAAAAGATATTTTAAGAAGAATTGGTTCTATCGTTGAGGTTCCAGGGTTTTATGAAAACTTAACTGCAAAAGAAAACTTATTAATTAATACAAAGATAATTGGGATTCACAAAAAGAATGCTATTAAAGAAGCATTAGAAATCGTAGGATTGCAGCATGAAACAAAAAAATTAGTTGGAAAGTATTCTTTAGGAATGAAGCAGCGCCTAGGTATTGCACGTGCCCTTCTCCATTATCCCGAATTACTCATACTAGATGAACCAACTAACGGGCTCGATCCCATTGGTATTAAAGAAATGCGAAAACTTATTAAATCTTTAGCTCAGGAAAGAAATATAACGATACTTATTTCCAGTCACATATTAGCTGAGGTAGAACAATTAGTTGATCGTATGGGAATTATTCATGAAGGAAGGTTACTAGAAGAAGTTTCTCTTAATACGCTACGTAAAGCAAACCGTAAGTACATAGAATTTCAAGTGAATAATGAAAACAAAGCCGCAATGCTATTAGAAAATCAGCTTCAAATCTTTGATTATGAAGTACATGATGAAGGGAATATTCGTATTTATTCTCATTTTGGACAACAAGGATACATCAACAGAACATTCGTTCTAAATGGTGTAGAAGTATTAAAAATGATGATAAGTGAAGATAGATTAGAAGATTATTTCACTAAATTAGTTGGAGGTGGAACAATTGGTTAATCTACTCTATACAGAACTACTAAAACTAAAACGCTCTAATATGTTTTTAATTAGCATTATTGGGGCTGGTGTCGCACCTTTCTTAGTCGTAGTAGCTTCTTATATACATATAAAAACCAAACAGCCCACTCCGACTATTTGGTTCCATCAATTATTTACTGATGTTAACTTATATACTACTTTAGTGATAGGGTTCCCCTTATATGGAGTAGTAATTGCTTATTTGTTTACCCGTGAATATGCAGAAGACACACTAAAGAATTTACTAACTATCCCCGTATCGCGTATTAGCTTTATTATAAGTAAGTTCATCACTCTTTTTCTTTGGATCATGATGCTAACTTTAGTCGCTTGGGCACTTACTTTAATATTAGGGCTATTGGGGAACTTCCCTGGTTTTAACACTGCTTTATTTTTAGGTTCTTTTCTAAAATTTTTAATCTGTGGTGGACTTCTCTTTCTATCGTCTTCACCTATTGTGCTACTAACTCTTGTAATGAAGAGCTATGTACCACCTATTATATTAACAGTCATTATTACAATGACTAATCTTATGCTCGTAAACTCCAAACATAAAGATTTATTTCCGTGGACCGCTACTCTTGATATCGCAAATAATGAATTACAACCCACATATCCACCGGAATATTCTTATATCATCATTGCAGCAACAGCAGTTTCAGGATTTTTTGCAACACTATTCTATTTCAAAAGAGTAGACATTCATTAATTTATAGGAGTGAAACGATGAGCGATATCATTATTGCCTTCATACTCGGTATCGTAGAGGGGTTAGCCGAATTTTTACCTATCTCTTCTACTGGGCACCTTATATTAGTCGGGCATTTATTAGATTTTGAAGGAGAAAGAGCGAAAACGTTTGAAATTGTTATACAGCTAGGGGCAATTTTAGCTATTGCAATTTTATATCATAAACGCCTCGTTTCTTTATGTAATATTAAACCTCTTCTGCGGAAAGAGAAGAAATTCAACGCATTCCATGTATTTCTTGGCGTATTTCCAGCAGTAGTTGCTGGTTTACTACTACATGGTGTTATTAAAACTTACTTATTTCAGCCCTATACTGTCGTAATTGGACTTGTAGCAGGGGCAATTCTTATGCTCTTTGCAGAAGTAAAAAAGAAAGAGGCAACCTCCTATTCACTGGATGATTTAACATACCGTCAAGCATTAACAATTGGATTATTTCAATGCTTAGCAGTATACCCCGGCTTCTCTAGAGCTGGCTCTACTATTTCTGGAGGTCTATTAGCAAAAGTAAATTATAAAACTGCATCTGAGTTCTCTTTTCTCATTGCTCTTCCTGTAATGGTAGGCGCTACAGGCTTAGACTTGTTAAAAAGTTGGAAGTATTTAAGTGTCAATGATATCCCTATGTTTGCGGTAGGATTCATTACCTCTTTTATAGTAGCAATGTTAGCAGTAGTAACATTCCTAAAGCTTTTAGAAAAGATAGGCTTAAAACCTTTCGCATACTATCGTATTTTGTTGGCTATCTTATTTACGCTTTTCGTATTGCTATAAATTCATATAAGTCACAGATAAAAAACCGATATTCAAGTTAGAATATCGGTTTTTTATCCATTTCACATCTAGTACTACCTACTCCAATATGGCATAGTGGGAATAAATCATCATTAATAATCCAAATGTTCTTCAAGCAATTTTAGTCTTTACCGTACGACACAATTCAAAATTTAAACATTCCTCTATTAATATGGATGTCTACTGGAAAATGCTATATAGGGACCGAAAGTGTCTACAAACCATATTCATTCCACACATATTATCTTTCTTAATTCGCAACACACCGATACAAGTTTTAAATGCGTACAAAGACATAGCAAATAAGGAAATTTCCCAGGGATTATAAAGAGACTAAAATTATTAATTAAAGTGAGGTAACAATACAATTGAATCCTTTAGTACAATCATATCGGGATACTTATTGGGGAAACGGTGACAAACCGAAATCTATTACAGCTTGGCAATTCGGTGATTCTTCTAATTATCTCGCACAGTTAGTAATTGACGGCATAAAAACAGCAACATGCTCCGTTCACATTTTTTATGAATTAGAAAACGAACCACTACTGACTACTAACGATTATAGTATTATACTCATTAGTAATGATGAACCTGTAGCTATTATTAAAATAATAGAAGTAACTGTAACACCAACGAATGAAGTAAGCGAAGAATTCGCTATTGATGAAGGCTTAGGAGATCTTATTTATAATTACCGGAAGTTCCTGTTGCTACTTTTAAAGCTATAAGCTAGTTATTTATAACTCAAGAAGCCCATAAATAACTAGCTTATTTTATTAAACACAAAAAAGACGAGTC
>NZ_QOZX01000006.1:0-181842 GCF_008368895.1 Bacillus sp. BB081 | reverse complement strand
TAAAGAACAGGTGTTATATACGGAAAAAATTAATAATAATAATAAAAATAAATAACCTTATAGACTCTTATAACAATTAATCAAATAAGAATCTATATTAAACCTTGCATAGTTATTATATAAATCTTTCTTATACAACCCACGTATTTTTAAAAAGTGCTGATATACGGCGCTTTTTTATACATAGATAATGGAAGAACAAAAAAGGTATGGATATTTTCCATACCTTTTTGTTCTTTACTATTTATAAATAAAGTACTTCCATGTTTATTTTACCTAATAGCACTTTAATGGGCCTTCTAGAAGAAATAAAAGCTAGTTTAATGAAAAAATAAGTTTCTTAGCCAATGCTCCTACCAGCATAATTTTACTCGTTGGCGTAATTGAAGAAAGGAGTAACTTTATGATAAATCACAAAGTTAAAGAAGCACCCAACAATTATATTGGCCATTATTGCTCTATTATATATATTTAAAAATTTACTAAAAGTTGTTTCAAAGCTACTTAGTTTTCATAAAATATTTTTTGTTTCCGTTGGAACGGATAGGCTTTAATCTCATCTGTATCTAAATTTTCATGAAATAAATGAATGGCTATAATTTGTCTACAATCGTAAGTATGATAATAATATGTTCCGGACTCCATACACATTACGCTTGTATAAATGGTATTATCTAATGCACCTTCTTCTGTTATTACTCCGCCTTTAGGAACCTCGCAATTTGATAAAATATGAAAAAGGGCCGATACTCCCTCTTCTTCACTATCTATACCTTGAATGTTTTGTTTGCCGTATGCTGCTCGCACAAACCTTGATGGCGGGGTGAAGTCCCCTGGAAGTCCCATTGAACCTGAGCCCTGACCAAAAGCATTTAATGGTACATTGCTCCACTCTGTTGGCGCGAATGGCTGCGATTTAAGGCCAATATATTGTCTTAAATTTTGTAAATGCCAATTAAACTCCGGACTATTCGTCATCACTCCTAGTGGGTTGTCATACATTTTTAATCCTTCATTTGTCGGCTCCAGTACAATGCAATCTCCCCATTTATCTGCTAAAATCCAATGTAGTGGTGGCGTAAGTCCTAAATCCGGTAATGGTATTTCCAAAAAGGTAAGTCTATCTACAGATTTCTTTAACTCTTTGACAGAATTGAATTGTGTGAGACTCCAAGTCACAAAATCAAATGGAGCCAAATTCGTTTTGTTGTCATCTATGCTTTGACTATAAGTAGCGAATCCTGGAAAATAGAGTGTTGCACATGTCATACCTGCTTCATTTACTCCGTCCGCCATAATGATCCTTCCTTGATGATTAATTCCCATTCCGACCGTAGCATGTTTCGTATCAATGATTTCACCAGTTATATTATTCCACTGATAATGTCGAGGAATGACTATTACTTCTTGATTCAAATCTAATGTGAAGTCCATCGTTCTTGCAAAAAGATGCTGACCGTTTTTTGTCTGTAATGTCAAACTAGTACACATAAAGAACACCCCGTTTTATGGTTTTATCTACACTTTACTTAATTCTGATAAATCTGTAAATTAAAAACCTCTTTCCTTACAAAAAAAATTGAGAAAGCACATATAAAGTACAAATAGGTTAAGGTTATCTCTAGTTTATAAATGATTTTTTAAAATATAGTTGCAAAAGAATTATATTAAAAAGGAGCGACTTGTTACTATCGCTCCTTTTTATTTCACTCTATATTTTATTAAAATAACAAGAAACCATTTTTTCTCTATGAACAGTATCCCTACATAACCCTCTTAAACATCTTCTCCAACTCATAAGTAGAATGATGCACAAGAATTGGTCTTCCGTGCGGACATGTATATGGGTTTGTTGTTGTACGTAGTTCTTCCAGTAAAGCAAATATTTGATCGTTCGTTAAATATTGGTTTGCTTTAATGGATGCTTTACAGCTCATCATGATGGCTGCTTCTTCACGTAGTTTTTTAATGTCAACTTTTTTTAGTTTGACGACTTGTTCCATCATTTCGTCGATAATTTCTGTTTCTTGTCCTTTCGGGAACCACGTTGGATGCGAGCGGACGATAAAGGATTGATGGCCGAATTGCTCCAAGAATAATCCAACTTTTTTCAGTTCTTCTAATTGCTCTTCGACACGTAAAAATTCAGTAAGAGATAGGTCAATACGGTATGGTACAAGTAGTTCTTGTACTTCTTGCGCTACCCTTCCTACTTTATCCCGGAAGTATTCATAATTAATACGTTCCTGCGCGGCATGTTGGTCAATCATATATAAGCCTTTATCATTTTGAGCGAAAATATATGTTCCATGCATTTGTCCAATTGGATAAAGTGGCGGTAAGTCATTACCGTTCATTTCAATCTCTTCTATTTCCTGAACTTCTTCTTCCAATTCCTCTAATTCAAAGTCTTCATCGTTACTGTTCCACGATTTCTCTTTTTGAATTGGTTCTTCCATTATCGGTTTAGTAGATGGTTGCCAACTTTGTTCTTCTCTTACGAGCGACTGTGGTGGTTGCCATTCTTGCTTTGGCGGTTGCCACAGTTGTGCTGGCTGTTTCACAGCCAGTGGTTCTTCTCGTTTTTCATCCATGCCAGTCGGTAAAACGATGTCCGGCATAGATGGTTCTTTCGGCTTCGCATGCTCAAACTGAAACTGTTCTTGCACACTTTCATCTTTTTCTTTTTTCTTCGTTGTTACACCTGCATCTGGAATGAGCTGTATTTTTTTGAATGCCGATTGCAATGTTTCTTCGATAAGCTTTAGTAATTCTTGTTCTTTACTAAAACGAACTTCTAATTTCGCTGGATGTACGTTAACGTCAACAAGCATTGGATCCATTTCAATCGATAAGAAGCCGATTGGATATCGTCCGACTGGCAGTAACGTATGGTATCCTTGCTGAATGGCTTTCATTAATACGAAATTTCGAACGTAACGGCCATTTACGATCGTTGACATATAATTTCGAGATGCTCTCGTTACTTCTGGTAATGTTACATAGCCTTTAATTGTAAAATCTAAAGATTCAGCTTCAATTGGAACAAGCTTCTTCGCAACTTGAATGCTATAAATCGATGCAAGTACTTGTCTTACATCACCATTTCCTGATGTATGAAGCAATTTCTTTTCATTATGAAACAGCTTGAATGATACTTCTGGATGTGACATTGCAATACGATACACGATATCTGTAATATTCCCAAGCTCTGTATGAATGGTTTTCATATATTTAAGACGCGCTGGTGTATTAAAGAATAAGTTTTGTACTGTAATATCTGTTCCTTTTCGGCTCGCTGTTTTCTCCTGCTTTATAATGTCTCCACCTTTAATCATAAGGTGTGTACCAGGCGCATCACCTGTGCTAGTAATTAATTCTAATTCACTAACTGAGGCAATACTCGGCAATGCCTCACCACGGAAACCGAGTGTTCTAATACGAAACAGGTCGTTTTCATCTTTAATTTTGCTCGTCGCATGTCGTTCAAAAGCGACGATACAATCTTCTTCTGCAATGCCATCCCCATTATCAATGATGCGAATTTTTGATAAACCAGCTTCTTCTAAGTGGATTTCAATAGATGTACTATTCGCATCGATAGAATTTTCCACAAGTTCTTTTACGACTGAGGCAGGGCGCTCTACTACTTCCCCTGCCGCAATTAAGTTAGAGAGTTGATCATCGAGTTTGCGAATTTTCCCCATCTACTTACTCATCCTTTCTTTAACTTTTTCTGCAAGCGATACAGTTCGTTCATCGCCTCTAAAGGTGTCATATCAAGTAAATCAATTTTTTTAATTTGCGCAAGTACTGCCGTTTCTTTTGCATCTAGAACTGACTTGTCTTGTTTTTTCGAAGATTGTTCTCCACCAAAGAATGATAATTGCGATTCTTCCTCAGTCTCTACTTTCGTCTCTTGTATTTCTGCTGGTTCTTCTTTTACAACAGCTGCTTCTGGAGCCACTTCTTGTACTTTCACTTCTGTACGCTTTGGAATAATAATTTCTTCTTGTCCTTCTAGTTGCGCTAACACTTCTTTCGCACGAGCGATTAAGCTATCTGGAAGCTCCGCAAGTTGCGCAACGTGAATTCCGTAACTTTTATCAGCTGCTCCATCTTGAATTTTATGAAGGAATACTACTTTTCCGTTCTCTTCAATAGCTGAAACGTGTACATTCTTCAATTGTCCTAAACTTTCTTCTAGCACCGTCAATTCATGATAATGCGTAGAGAATAACGTTTTCGCACCAATTTGGTCATGAATATGTTCAATGATTGCTTGTGCAAGTGCCATACCATCATACGTAGATGTACCGCGTCCAATTTCATCGAATAAAATTAAACTTCTTTCTGATGCATTTGCAATTGCATTTTTCGCTTCTAACATTTCGACCATAAATGTACTTTGACCCGAAATTAAATCATCCGCTGCACCAATTCTCGTAAAGATTTGATCGAATACAGGTAATACCGCTTCTGTTGCTGGTACGAAACAACCAATCTGTGACATAACAGTTACAAGTGCTAATTGTCTCATATACGTACTTTTACCAGACATGTTCGGTCCTGTAATTAAAAAGACATCCATCTTCTCCGGCATAATACAATCATTCGGTACATACAATTTCCCGTTCAATACTTTTTCAACGACAGGATGACGACCATCTTTAATAAAGATTTCGCGCTTAGTTGTTAAAACGGGTTTTACAAACTGTTCTTCTTCACTAACTGTCGCGAAACTTTGCAGTACGTCTAATTCACTAATTACTTTCGCTAAATGTTGTAATTTCGGAATAAATACTTTTACTTCTTCACGAAGCGCTGTAAATAAATCATATTCTAATTGTACAATTTTCTCTTCTGCTTCTAAGATTAATGTTTCTTTTTCTTTCAATTCATCTGTAATGAATCGTTCCGCATTAGCAAGCGTTTGTTTACGCTCATAGCGGCCTTCTGGAAGCGCTGCAAGATTCGCCTTCGTCACTTCAATGTAGTAGCCGAAAATACGGTTGTACCCGATTTTTAACGATTTAACTCCTGTAATATCACGCTCTCGTTTTTCAAGCTCAGCGATCCACGTTTTCCCGTTTTTACTAACGTAACGATATTGATCAAGCTTGTCATTATAACCGTCTTTAATAATATCTCCATCTTTAATAGAAAGCGGTGGGTTTTCTTGAATACTTCTTCCTAGTAATTCAGTTAAGCTCTCACATGGATCCGCACCTTGAATTAACCTTGCTGCATAAGCATTATCTAACAGACTAATCGCTTCTAAAATAGCCGGTACTTGAAGTAAAGATCGTCTTAACTGTAATAAGTCCCGTGCATTCACATTACCAAATGCAACTTTCCCTGCTAAACGTTCTAAATCATATACTTCTTTTAATTTTTCTTTTAAATCTTCACGTAAGAAGTAATCATTTACAAATGTTTCAACCATTTCTAAACGCTCTTCTACTTTTTCTTTTTGGATCAGCGGACGTTCCATCCACTGTTTTAACATACGACCACCCATAGCTGTTTTCGTTTTATCTAATAGCCATAATAATGATCCTGTTTTTTCTTTCGTTCGGAGTGTTTCTGTCAGCTCTAAATTTCGCTTTGAATGCACATCAATTTTCATAAATTGATTCGTATAATAAATTTCCACTGGTTGTAAATGGTCTAACGAACGTTTTTGCGTTCTTATTACATAGTTAAATAAGCGTCCAACTGCTTTAATTAACTTTGCTTGCGAAACGTTTTTCACAAGATGTTCTAACCCTTCCGGAATCGTTGTTGCATCTTCATACGAAATCGTCATTTTTAATGTTGCAGTTAATTTATTTAATTCATCTTTTGAAAATGTAGAATCTACAACAATTTCTTTTGAACCAGTTGCATACACTTCTAATAAAATATCTTCTACTGAACCTGTTAACAACGTTACTGTATTTTGTCCAGTCGTTAAATCATTACAAGCTAAAGCATACGATCCATCTTCAAAATGTGTTAATGCTGCTAAGAAGTTATTTTCTTTCTCATCAATAGTACGCCCTTCCATCATCGTTCCTGGCGTAATTAGTTGTACGACTTCACGGCGTACTACACCTTTAGCTGTTTTTGGATCTTCCACTTGCTCACAAACAGCTACTTTATATCCTTTTTCAACAAGTTGTTCAATATAATTTTTAGCTGCATGATGTGGTACACCACACATCGGTATACGATCACTACTACCACCATCTCGGCTCGTTAATGTAATTTCAAGTTCATGAGCTGCTTTAACCGCATCTTCAAAGAACATTTCATAAAAATCACCTAATCGGAAAAATAAAAAGGCATCTTGATAGTCTGCCTTAACCTTTAAATATTGCTGTATCATAGGGGTATATTGAGTCATACTTTTCCTCCATAATTCTTACATAGTAATCAATTTTCATATATGTCACACTTCACGGACATCCATATCTCCTATTTCAGGAGTCTTTCCTCATTATAGCACATTTCATAAGGAATCATGTTCATTCAAGCATCACTTATGTAAAGTAAAAAGCTAGGAAGAACTTCTCCCTAGCTTTCTATTACTCTTCTTCTGCATCGACGATAAAGTTCGGATCTAATTCTTCAAACTCATCATCATCGACTTGGAAATCCTCGTCTGATTCTACGCAACCTTCAGGATTTACACTTACACAAATTTTCGTTTCCCCAACTACTTCTGTTACAAATTCACGTTCTACAGTTACAACAATTTTATTACCATTTGGTGATACAAGAGCTTCTAAACAATTTGGTGGCTGAATGACACGAGCAATAATTTCTAAATCATCACCAGAAAAGTTTTTATCACGATACCCAATGCTCACTTCATCAGTGTAGTTCACACGTTCTGTTACAACTTCTGTCTTTGTATTACCATCAAATGAATACCAAGTGTTCACATCATAGAAACCTTCAATTTCCACATGCTTTCCATTCTTTCTTGCTTCGTACGAGTGGTTAATTACCCAGCACCCTAAAATACTTGTCGGCTCATTATTCGATTCACATGTATGCGTTGACTTTGTATACTTACGTCCTTTTCCAACCACTGCTTTTGTAATAATCTCTCTAAATTCGGACATTCGTAACCCTCCTCAATCACTATTCACTTAATCATATGCGTGACAATAGCGGAATGTGTCATTCTTTTTTCGAGAAGAACTTACGTTTAACCCATTAAAAAAAGAGATGTCAATTCGACATCTCTTTAACAACCACAATTTCCTTTTTTACTTTCTACTGCTGCGCCCGTTTCACCCTTCAATACATCGCCATTAGTTGAAATTAATATTTCATCTGTTACGTTGTTAGAAATCGTACTTGCAACTAGCTGTAGTAAGTCATTTACATATGTTTGTGAAGATTTAAATTCTTGCACAACTGGGATACTATCCAACTTATCTTGCAATGCATCAATGTCAGCTTCTACTTTTTTCAAAGCTTCCCATTTCCCGTAATGCTGCAAGTTTACTGCTTGTTTTTGCAGTGCTTTAATTTCATCAATTGCGCGCTTTACATTTTCATTTTTATGAATTTGCGCCTCTGCTTTCTTAAAGAAATCAACTTCTTCTGTTTCAGAAATCATTTTTGCTAATTCTTTCGCTTGTTCAACAATTTCATCTTTCGAATATGCTTTCATCTATTATTCCACCTCAATCGGCTCTTCAACTAATTCCCCGTTAAGAGACCAAGTTTTTGCTTCCGTTACTTTTACTTTCACAAGCTGACCAATTAAAGATTTTGAAGCGACGAAGTTTACAAGTTTATTCGTACGAGTATAACCTGCGAGTACTTCTGGATTATTTTTACTTTCCCCATCAACTAACACTTCTACAATTTGACCTTTGTAACAATTATTCTTTTCAATTGCCAACGTATTTACTAGTGTATTTAAGCGTTGAAGACGTTCTTTTTTCACTTCCATCGGTACATTATCTTTCATTTTTGCAGCTGGTGTACCTTCGCGCGGAGAATAAATAAAGGTAAAGGCAGTATCAAATCCTACTTCACGATATAACGACATCGTTTCTTCAAATTGCTCATCTGTTTCATTCGGGAAACCAACGATAATATCAGTTGTGAATACTGCATTTGGAATTGCTTCTTTAATTTTTCTTACAAGTTCTAAATAATGCTCACGTGAATATTTGCGCGCCATAATTTTTAACATATCTGTGCTTCCAGATTGAACTGGTAAGTGAATATGTTCTACTAAGTTTCCACCTTTTCCAAGCACTTCAATTAAGTGATCATCGAAATCACGTGGATGGCTCGTTGTAAAACGAATACGGGCAATATCAACTTTACGGAGTTCGTCCATTAAATCGCCAAGACTGTATTCGAAATCTTCAAAGTCTTTACCATATGCATTTACGTTCTGGCCAAGTAATGTAATTTCTTTATAACCATTCGCAGCTAAATGACGAATTTCTTGGATAATGTCTTCTGGACGTCTGCTTCGCTCTTTTCCACGTGTATACGGCACGATACAATATGTACAGAACTTATCACAGCCATACATTATATTTACCCAAGCTTTAATATCACCACGGCGTACTTTCGGAAGGTTTTCAATTACATCCCCTTCTTTTGACCAAACTTCAACTACCGTCTCCTTCGAGAACATCGCATCTTTAAGAATATACGGCAATCTATGAATATTATGCGTTCCAAACACCATATCTACATGCTGATTTTTTTGCATAATTTTATTTACAACAGATTCTTCTTGAGACATACAACCACATACACCAATTAAAAGGTCCGGATTTCTTCTTTTTAATGACTTTAAATGACCTAGTTCACCGAAAACTTTATTTTCAGCATTTTCACGAATTGCACAAGTATTTAATAAAACTACATCTGCATCTTCAGTTGAAAAGGTTGGCTCATATCCAAGTGCGGTGAAAATACCCGCCATTACTTCCGTATCATGCTCATTCATTTGACAACCATATGTACGAATATAGAACTTTCTTCCTGTACCAAAATTGCGAAATTCTTCAGATAAGCCAAAATCCCGTTCAATTTTAACTTCTTCTTTCCCTCGTTTTTTCGCGTCTTTTAAGGAAGGTGGTTGGTATACACTTTCAAAGTATTTACTATAATCTTTCTCTTCTTTTTTCGTAGAGGAATTTGCTTGTCGACTTGCTAATCGTTGTTGCTCGTTCATTGGTAATCTCCTTTCACCCTTAACTATACACACTCTATAGTCCATTTTAATGCGCTTTGACTCACCTCAAAAATGGTTAGATAGCTTGAGAGATAACTTGTCCTTTGAAACTTGAGTAATCAATCTAATCATTCATAAGAATGAAGTCTTCCCCACACAAATAGACATTCCCTTTTCATACTTCTTTTTGTCCTATCCAAAAGCATATTGCTTTATCCCTATAAACATTACCATAGGATGAAGCGTTGCGCCAATTTTAACAAGAAAGAGGCTCTGTCTGATCTTACATTTCATCAGCAATGAACTCGCCATTTTCATACAACGATTTATATATTATTTTACCATTCTGAATTTTCTAAGTAAATAAGACTACCCTATATTTTTTACTCATAAAAAAAGGTTACCAAATGGCAACCTCCTCTTCTTACATTACATAAATTCAGCTACGAGTTCATCAAACATTTTCTGATCCATATTTAAATCAGCTTGCACTAAAGGCTTCTCACTATAGCCTTTTACAAGTTCTTGGTATGAAGGTTGCGCTGTATTTTGATATATTAAACCTGTTACTAATCCGTTATTTTCCATTAACGTTTGCATAGCCATCATGCGATTAGACGGATCATATCCCTCTACTGTACTTAGTTTTGTTAAATTCTCTTTAAACCAATCGTAAGTATTTACTTTATTGTAAGTAACACATGGGCTGTATACGTTAATTAATGAAAATCCTTTATGGTTAATACCAGCTTCAATAATTTGTGTTAATTCTTTTAAATCACTTGAAAAGCTTTGCGCCACAAATGTCGCACCAGCTGTTAAAGCCATTTCCATAACATTTAGTGACGGTTCAATTGAACCTTGTGGTGTGCTTTTCGTTTTAAATCCAGCTTCACTACGCGGTGAAGTTTGCCCTTTTGTTAATCCGTAAATTTGGTTATCCATTACGATGTACGTAATGTCGATGTTACGACGAATAGAATGGATTGTATGTCCCATACCAATCGCAAATCCATCACCGTCACCACCTGATGCGATAACTGTTAAATCACGATTTGCCATTTTCACACCTTGTGCAATTGGAAGGGCACGACCATGAATACTATGCACACCATATGAATTAATATAACCTGAAATACGACCTGAACAGCCGATACCGGAGACAACAGCAAGTTCATCTGGATTTAAACCAACGTTAGCTGCCGCACGTTGAATTGCAGCTTGCACCGAGAAGTCTCCGCAACCTGGGCACCAGTTTGGTTTTACGCTGTTACGAAAGTCCTTAAATGTTGCCATTTAATACAACCCCTTTTTTGCATTCGTTGTAAATCTCTTTCGGCAAGAATGGGTTCCCATCATATTTTAAAAGACTAGAAATTTTCTCACCGTTACCAAGATTCATTTTCATAATGTTAGCAAGCTGACCTGTTGCATTGTTTTCTACCACTACAACACGCTTCGCATTTTTCACAAGTGGATCGATTTCAGCTGTCGGGAACGGGTGAATTAAGCGTACATGAGCATGGTTTACTTTCATACCCTCTTGTTCTAAACGCTCCATTGCTTCTTCGATCGCACCACGAGTTGAGTTAAATCCAACAAGCAATACGTCCGCTTCTTCATGCTTAACATTTTTATAGACAGGGGTATTAAACTTCAAGTTCTCCATTTTACGGAAACGTTTGTCCATTTGATCTTTACGGTTTATTGCTGATTCAGATGGTTTACCAGTTTCATCATGTTCTACACCTGTAACATGGTGAACACCATTTTTCATACCAGGTAAAACACGTGGTGAAACGCCATCTTCGGTTACTTCATAGCGCTTGAAGTATGCTTTATTTTCACGTTCTGGTAATTCCGCTTCTAAATCAAGCTTACCACGACGAATTTCCACTTTATCTAACGTAAGCGGTTCTACAGTTTGTTTTCCTAAAGAAAGCTGTAAATCCGTTAAGAAAATAACAGGTACTTGATATTCTTCAGCTAGGTTAAATGCTTCTACAATATCATAGAAAGCTTCTTCAACTGTACTTGGCGCCATTACGATTTTTGGAATCTCACCGTGCGTACCGTAAATCATCGCCATTAAATCCGACTGCTCTTGTTTCGTTGGTAATCCTGTACTTGGACCACCACGTTGTGTATCAACAATTACTAATGGTGTTTCTGTAATACCCGCTAAACCAATCGCTTCCATCATTAAAGATAGACCCGGACCGGCAGATGCAGTTAATGTACGAACACCAGCATAGTTTGCACCGATTGCCATTGTACAAGCTGCGATTTCATCCTCAGTTTGGATTACTGTTCCACCAACTTTTGGTAATTTTTTAATTAAGTATTCCATAATTTCAGATGCAGGTGTAATTGGATATGCAGACATAAAGCGAGCACCACCAGCTACCGCACCAAATGCGATTGCATCGTTTCCAATCATAAACATGCGTTTCTTACCATCAGCTTTTTCAAGCTGCATCATGTTCACTTTCTTACCTAGCAACTCTTTCATATATTGAGAGCCACGTTTAATTGCGTCCATATTCTTTTGAACGACTTGCTCTCCTTTACGACCAAAGATCTCTTCAACAACATTTAAATAAGCTGTTTCATCTAATCCTAATACCGCACTTGATGCCCCAACAGCAACCATGTTTTTCATTAATGATGTGCCTAATTCTGAAGCAATATCTGTAAACGGTATCACATATAGATTTACATCTGTATTATCAGGTATTGTTGGATTAAATTTCGCATCCGCAACTACAATTCCACCTGGACGTAGTTCGTGGAAGTTAAAATCAATTGTTTCTTGATCAAAAGCAATTAAAATATCTAAATCATCTGAGATCGCGCGTACTTCTGTTGTACTTACGCGAATTTTATTATTTGTATGGCCGCCTTTAATACGTGATGAGAAGTGGCGGTAACCGTATAGGTAATATCCTAATCGGTTTAATGCAATACAGAAGATTTCTCCTGTACTTTCAATTCCTTCACCTTGTTGGCCTCCAACTTTCCATGAAAGTTGACTAATCATCTCCTACACCCCTTTTGGCTGCATTCATTGTAGTGTATTTTTTTACAGTAATAGTTTAGCATTTTTTATACAAATAAACTACAACGGACGCAAATTATGCCTCTTCTGATTTCCCTGAATCTTTAGTATAAAGCTATTTTGTTTTTCATTCTAGTATTAGGTCTTAAAAAAAGCAATAATATCAAATGAATTAATTCTGATTTTTCTGGATTTTTAAAACAAAAATCTTAAAAGCTTATATGTTCAACAAAATTATCATATAAAAATCGCTCTACAGTAGATGCAGCATAATGTTTACAAAGCTCATTCATTACATTTTCATAATCTCGATACGCTGATACATTTACAACCGTTTCTAAAATCCCATCAAAATCTGAGCCAAATCCTATATTGTTCTCTCCACCTAATGAACAAATATATTCGATATGTCTTACTATATCTGCTATATTCGCTTGTTTTTCATTTGTTAGAAACTGCGGTACAAAAGTGACACCTATCATGCCATTTCGCTTTATAAGAGCTTTAAGTTGTTCATCGTTTAAATTACGTGGATGCTGACAAAGTTTCATACAGTTTGAGTGGGAAGCAATAGGATTTTTTGCACTTTCTACAACATCCCAAAAACTTCTTTCATTTAGATGAGACACATCAGTCCATGCATGTAACGTATTAAGTTCTTGTACAACTTCTTTACCGAAAGTCGTTAAACCTGCCCCACGTGTCTCTAGCGCACCATCAGCTAATAGATTGGCATAATTCCATGTTAGTCCAAAAGAACGTACTCCTAGGCGATACAACAACCGTAATTTCATTGCATCTCTTCCAATTGCTTCGCATCCTTCTAGTGTTAATATCGCTCCAATCTCGTCCTGTTTTAACATGTTAATATCATCTTTTGTCTGAATAAACTTCACACCTGGTAGGGATAAAATTTCATTATAAAAAATATCTACCATTTGTAATGCTACTTCAAATCGGTTTTCATATGCCACTGTTTCTGGCACATATATAGCAAAACATTGTATACTTCCTTTTCTTCTCTTTAATTGTTCAAATGTAATATGTAATTGCGGATCATGTTTAAAATTCTTTTTCCCTTGTGCACTCCATAACTGAAGAAGCACATCACAATGAGCATCAAAAATTTTCATTTTCATTCCTCCATTATAAAAACAACCTGTTTGCATACTGCAAACAGGTTGTTTAAGCTTAACGAGGTTCTACAATTAATTTTATTGCTGTACGTTCTTCCCCATCAATCATAATATCCGTAAACGCTGGGATACAAATCAGGTCCAAACCACTAGGCGCTACAAATCCTCTTGCAATTGCTACTGCCTTTACCGCTTGGTTCAATGCACCTGCACCAATGGCTTGAATTTCTGCTGTTCCGCGTTCGCGAATAACACCTGCAAGTGCACCAGCTACAGAATTAGGGACCGACGTTGCTTTAACTTTTAATATTTCCATTCCGCGTTTCCTCCTCGTTTCTATAAAAAGTATTAGCAATTATTTCACTTTAACTTATATTCACGAGGAATGACGCGTATTCCTGCTAAATTTCTGTAATTTTTCTAAAAAATTAAAAAATAATAACTTTTCTAAATCTTATCCAGAAATTACTCAAAAAATGGCTGATCATCATTAATTAAGATACGCTGGATTTTCTTAGCTTTTCCTGTATTAGGATCCACATCAACTAGCACTGCACTTAATTGTGTTCTACCACTTGTCACTTCAAATCGTACTGGTAAGTTTGTTAAAAACTTCTTCAATACCGCTTCTCGATCCATACCTAAAATCCCATCGTAAGGACCTGTCATACCAACATCTGTGATATATGCGGTTCCGCTTGGTAAAATACGATTATCTGCTGTAGGAACATGTGTATGTGTACCCACTACTGCTGTAGCACGACCATCTACATACCAACCTAACGCTTGTTTTTCACTTGTAGTTTCCGCATGAAAATCAATAAAGATAATATTCGTACGTTTTTTTGCAATGTTAATTAATTCATCCACTTTACGGAATGGACAATCAATTGGAGGAAGGAATGTACGTCCTTGTAAGTTAATAACTGCAACTTCTGTTCCATTGCAGTTCACAAAGATAAGTCCTTTTCCTGGAGTTCCTTCCGGGAAGTTAGCTGGTCTTGCAAGATATTTTGCGTCATCAATAAATTCAAATACTTCACGGTTATCCCAAGCGTGGTTTCCAAGTGTAACCGCTTGTGCCCCGCATTCTAAAAAGTTTCGATATATTTTTTCCGTAATTCCACGTCCACCTGCTGCATTTTCTCCATTAATAATGGTTACTGTAGGTGTATATTTCTTCTTTAATGCCGGTACGTATTGTTGAATCATACCTCTACCAGGAGATCCTACTACATCCCCAACAAATAATATTCTCATATGTCTTACCCTTCCTATGTACTACATTTTTTATTACTATAGCTTCAAGTGATTTCCTTACAATATATTTATTATAAGTTCGTTTCACTTGTATACTAATTCCCTTTATTTTAACCAATTCCAACACAAAAAAATAAAGTGGTGTTTCACCACTTTATTTTGCGTATTCCACTGCACGTGTTTCACGAATAACAGTTACTTTAATATGTCCTGGGTAATCCAGTTCATTCTCAATACGTTTTCGAATATCACGAGCTAAACGATGAGCTTCTAAATCATCAATTGTATCTGGTTTTACCAGAATACGAACTTCTCGTCCTGCTTGAATTGCGAAAGATTTTTCTACGCCTTCATAAGACTCTGAAATCTCTTCCAACTTTTCAAGACGACGAATATAGTTCTCAAGTGTTTCACTACGAGCTCCAGGTCTTGCAGCTGATAATGCATCTGCTGCTGCAACTAAAACTGCAATGATAGAAGTTGGTTCTGTGTCCCCATGGTGAGATGCAATACTGTTTATAACTACAGGATGCTCTTTATACTTCGTTGCGAGTTCGACACCAATTTCAACGTGGCTACCTTCTACTTCATGATCAATTGCTTTACCGATATCATGTAATAGACCAGCACGTCTTGCTAGTTTTTCATCCTCACCAAGCTCCGCTGCCATAAGTCCAGTTAAATATGCAACTTCCATAGAGTGTTTTAAGACGTTTTGTCCGTAACTTGTACGGTATTTTAAACGACCTAAAATCTTAATTAAATCTGGATGTAATCCGTGAACACCCACTTCAAACGTTGTTTGCTCTCCGACTTCGCGAATATACTCGTCCACTTCACGTCTTGATTTTTCGACCATCTCTTCAATACGCGCTGGGTGAATACGTCCGTCCTGTACTAGTTTATCAAGAGCGATACGAGCTGTTTCACGACGAATTGGGTCGAATCCAGAAAGGATAACCGCTTCTGGTGTATCATCGATAATTAGGTCAATACCTGTTAACGTTTCTAACGTACGAATATTTCGACCTTCACGTCCGATAATACGTCCCTTCATTTCGTCATTTGGAAGATTTACAACCGAAACGGTTGTTTCAGCAACATGATCAGCTGCACATCTTTGCATTGCAAGAGATAAAATCTCTTTTGCTTTCTTATCCGCTTCTTCTTTCGCACGAACTTCACTTTCTTTTACCATTACGGCAATTTCATGAGAAACTTCACTTTCTACTTTACCAAGAATAATTGCTTTCGCTTGTTCGCGTGTCAGATTGGAAATGCGCTCTAATTCTGTTTGTTGCTTTTGAACTAACTCTCCCACTTTGCTTTCCAACTCTTCAATCTGTTGTTGTCTCGCTACAAGAGAATCCTCTTTCTTTTCTAACTGTCGCTCGCGTTTATCGAGCGTTTCGTCTTTACGATCAAGGTTCTCTTCTTTTTGCATTAAACGATTTTCTTGTTTTTGTAATTCGCTTCTACGGTCACGAATTTCTAATTCAGCTTCTGTACGAAGTGTATGAATTTCATCCTTTGCTTCTAAAAGCGCTTCTTTCTTAAGTGCTTCAGCCTCACGATTCGCTTCGTCTAGAATACGTTTCGCTTCGTTAGCTGCACCATTAATCTTCGCTTCAGCAATAGACTTTCGAACAAAAAAGCCAACAACTGCACCGACTGTTGCAAGCAAAATGGAGATGAGTATCCAAACTGTACTACTCATGATTTCACCTCCCCTTGCTATGAATGAAAAAAGACTGTCGGCATGTACATTGAATACCAACATACAGCAAAGACCGTCGTCCCGCTTTTTTAAGGGACTTTCTTCATTTCACAATTAAAATGTCATATTATTATTTCGGCAAGATTTAAGTCTTACTCCGAATATTACTTCTCTTCTTGAGAAGAGTGTTTCGTATATAAGAAAAAATATACATTCTCATTGTATCTATCGCAATTTTCATTGTCAAGCGTTGTCTACTTTTACTTTCTTTACCTTCAGCTCTAATTCATATATGAATTTAAAAAGAAGACAGCATATTATCCTGGAAAACCTTAGTGAATTCCAGTTTATGCATGCAAAACATGCATATATCCCTCTTTATACATAGCCTTTTAGGCAGATTAAATATTTTATCTCCAACGATATACAACGCTTTCATAATAATTAAAAATAAAAGACACGGAACCGTGTCTTTTATTTTTTAATCTTGAAGATTTGAATCTTCCGTGTCTTCAGCACCAGAGTCTTCACCAATTCCGTGATGGTCACGAACAAAGAAGGCAATTTCCTCTCTTAAATCCGTATTCTCTTTTAAGAATTGCTTCGAATTTTCACGACCTTGCCCTAAACGCTCTTCATTATAAGAGTACCAAGCACCACTCTTTTGAACGATATCAAGTTCAGAAGCCATATCTAAGATTTCACCTTCTCTTGAAATACCTTCTCCGTACATAATATCAACTTCAGCAACACGGAATGGTGGTGCCACTTTATTTTTAACTACTTTTACTTTTGTTTTATTACCAACGATGTCGTTACCTTGCTTTAATTGCTCCGCACGACGTACTTCAAGACGAACTGTTGAATAGAATTTCAACGCACGACCACCTGGAGTTGTTTCTGGGTTCCCGAACATAACCCCAACTTTTTCACGGATTTGGTTAATAAAGATTGCGATTGTTTTTGATTTATTGATTGCACCTGACAGCTTACGAAGTGCTTGAGACATTAAACGAGCTTGTAGACCTACGTGTGAGTCACCCATGTCTCCTTCAATCTCAGCTTTCGGTACAAGAGCTGCTACAGAGTCAATTACGATAATATCAACCGCGCCACTTCGTACAAGTGCTTCTGCGATTTCTAGTCCTTGCTCCCCTGTATCAGGTTGTGATAATAGTAATTCATCTATGTTAACGCCTAATTTTTGTGCATATACAGGATCCATTGCATGCTCCGCATCAATAAACGCTGCTTGTCCACCTTGACGCTGTACTTCCGCGATTGCGTGTAATGAAACTGTTGTTTTACCTGAACTTTCTGGTCCATAAATTTCGATAATACGGCCACGTGGGTATCCGCCTACCCCTAATGCCACATCAAGTGCTAAAGAACCACTTGAAATTGTAGAAATTCTACGCTCCGCTTGTTCTCCTAATTTCATAATTGAACCTTTACCGAATTGCTTCTCTATTTGTTTTAACGCCATATCTAACGCCGCTTGACGATCACTCATTCAAAATTCCTCCTTAACTCAATTGCTAATCTTATTATACCTATTTTCAATTCAATTTGCCAACAAAATCGAACATTTATTCGATTTTTTTATTTTCCATTAAATAAAAATGAGTTTAACCATAAAAAAAGCTAGAAGAAACTTATATCTCTTCTAGCTTTTTATATAAATGATAAAATCCATATTTCACCGAACGTTCCCTAATTTGTTGACGACTTCCACTTAAAATAAGAGGAAAGACTACAGTTGGTTCATCCTTAATCGCCAATCCAACGAATACTGTTCCCGGCTCTTTATGTTCTGAAGCATCCGGTCCTGCTACCCCAGTGAAACTAATTCCGATATCCGCTTTTAATAAGCCCTTAACATTTTCAGCAAGATAACGAGCACATTCTTTACTAACTGCACCATCAGTAGACAACACTTCCGCAGGTACATGTAAAACATGTTGCTTCACATCATTATGATAACAAATGATACCGCCTTTAAATACTGAAGACACACCAGCACTTTCTGTTACTTGATTGCCAAAGAGACCACCGGTTAAACTTTCTGCACACGCTAAAGTTAATCCTTTTTTCTTCAATAACTCTATCGCCTTATCATGCAGAAACTCTTGATCATACCCGTAGAAAAATTTTCCTACTCTTTCTAAAATCAAATCTTCCATATGCTGAATGCGTTTCGCAGCTTCATCAGCATTTTGATGTTTGGCAGTTAAACGTAGTGTCACTTCTCCATCATTCGCAAGGGGGGCGATTGTCGGGTTCGTTTGTCCATCAATTAACTCTTGAACTTTCACTTCTAATTGAGATTCCCCAATCCCGAAAAAGCGAAGCACACGAGAATAAATGTTTTCTCCTGTTGTAAAGTTACGTAAAAAAGGCTCTACATAACTTATATACATCGGCTTCATCTCTTTCGGTGGTCCTGGTAATAAAATATAAACTTTCCTGTTCTTATTTAGCCCCATACCAGGTGCCATGCCGTGATCATTCGCAAATACAGTTGCTCCATTCAAAACGAGCGCTTGCTTTTTATTATTCTCTGTGAACTCGCGACCTGTACGCTTAAAGTACTCGCTTATCGATGCTAATGCCTTTTCATCATATACAAGCTCTTCACCCAACCTAGAAGATATCGTTTCTTTCGTCAAATCATCTTTTGTCGGGCCTAATCCACCTGTGAAAATAAGTATGTCAGCACGTTCTTCCGCAACTTCAATCGCCTGCTGTAATCGCTTGTTATTATCTCCAACTACAGTATGGTAGTACACATTAATTCCGATTGAAGCTAACTTTTCAGATAAAAACTGGGCATTTGTATTTGCAATTTGTCCAAGTAATAATTCAGTTCCAACCGCAATAATTTCAGCATTCATCCCAATTCCCCCATAAACTTCTATTTTGAGTTTACAAAAGCAGCTCTATTTTTCCAGAAATAATCCCACCCTGAAATAACAGTAAAGATTAATGCAATCCATATGAAAATATCAGCAACTGGGATATGGATTAAATTTAAAGGTACATCGTGTAATAAATACGCCGCAATTGCAATAATTTGTGTCCACGTCTTAATTTTTCCTAACTGATTTGCTGCCACTACTTCTCCTGTTCCAGCAAGTACAAGGCGTAAACCAGTTACTGCAAACTCACGGCTGATAATTACAATAACGATCCAAGCAGGTACGTATTGCATCTCAACTAATGTAATAAGCGCTGCTGAAACAAGTAATTTATCAGCTAACGGGTCAAGAAACTTCCCTAAATTCGTTACAAGATTATACTTTCTTGCGTAATGTCCATCAATCCAATCTGTAGCCGAAGCAATAATAAAGATAAGTGCCCCTACTAAATGTTGAATTGGTAAATCAACATCACCAATTGTGTATGAACCCCAATCAAAGGGCGCTAACATAATTACCATAAAAATTGGAATTAAGAAGATTCTAGATATTGTAATTTTATTTGGTAAATTCACAGCTATTCCTCCATCATATCAAAAACATTTGTTCATTGAAAAAAGTCATCGAGGCGATGACTATTATTGTGCTGGTTGCCCTATCCCTTGGTTTTTTATCACCAATCTTTGGTGAAGTTCTTTTTCTGGATCCAATGGATAAGCGACCACTTGGCCATTCAGTTTAACTTCAACATTCGTTGCATTCCCAATATTAAGTCGCACTTCTTTTAATGTTGATACATCACGTTTTTCTATTTGGCCCTCTTGTACTGTAGCGTTTAGAATCACATTCCCCGCATCATCTTTAACATCTACATAACTCGCACCTTTACCCGATATTTCCAGTTCTAATGTTTTATTGTTATGAATTTCCAAAGTAGATACTTTACCAGTTGTACCAACTACTTTTACTTCTTCTTGTCCCGTTGGTTGTGCTGGTTGTTCCTCTTTCTTTGGCTCTTCTTTCTTTGGTTCCTCTTTTTTCGGCTCTTCCGCTTTCACTTCATCTTTCTTCGTATCTAACGGAGAGTTTTCTGCTTTTTTAACTTCAATTTTCTCACTTTGAGCATTCGGAACTTTCTCATCACCTTTTCCAGTTAACGCTTGGAAAACAAACCAAATTACCACTCCAAATGCAATTACTAATAGCGCAACTAAAACTTTCGGCATATGATCTGCAATTGGCCATGATGAAGATTTTTGCATTGTTTCTTGTGTTTTCTGTCCTGTTGATACTTGTGGAACGTCGCGTTTTTCAGATTGTGGTATCGTACTCTGATACTCTACAAGCAGTTCCTCTCCATTTAACCCAACCGCATCTGCGTATTGTTTAATGAATGCACGCGCATAAAAAGCTCCTGGCAATACATCATAATTGCCTTCCTCAATCGCTACTAAATGGCGTTTTTGAATTTTTGTAATCTCATGCAGCTGATCCATAGACAAGCCCTTCGTTCCTCTTGCTTCTTTCAGCTTTTGTCCTAATTCTGTCACTACTAACACCTCAATATTTCTTTAAAAGTCAAACATAGAGAAATTATTTTGCGTACCTTGCTCAATTTCATCTACTAAATTATATTGAATTTCTTCATCATAATCGTTACGCAACTCGATAATATAATCAAAATCATCCAATGTGTATTCTGACTGACTCACAAATACGTCAGGATGTTCCACAACTTTCGTTGCAGGTAATCTCATAATTTCACGAACAAGCTGCCAATGCCTTTCGTTAGCACGCTTTGTTGACACGATTCCATCTAAGATAAAAATATTGTCGTCGCTATACTCATCTTCAATCAATTGACTACGAACAGTTTGCTTAATAAGAGTAGATGATACAAATAACCATCTTTTATTTGCACAAACACTTGCGGCAACAATGGATTCTGTTTTTCCGACACGAGGCATTCCTCGTATCCCGATTAGTTTATGACCTTCTTTTTTCATTATTTCAGCCATAAAGTCTACAAGTAACCCTAATTCATCACGTACAAATCGAAATGTCTTCTTATCATCTGCATCTCGTTGTATGTACCTACCATGTCTAACCGCTAGCTTATCTCTTAGCTTTGGCGGACGATATTTCGTTACCGTTATGTTATCCATCGTATTTAAAATTGATTCAAGTCTAGAGATTTGCTCTTGATTATCACACATAAGGAGTAATCCACGTCGTGCATTATCTACACCATTAATTGTGACAATATTAATGCCGAGCATACCGATTAACGAAGAAACGTCACCAAGCAAGCCAGGTCGGTTTTTATGTATTTCATATTCAAAATACCATTCAATCATCCAAGATCACTCCCCTTGCTTACTTTACACCTACGTACTATATTATATGATTTCACCTTAATAGGGAAGCTAAATGTATAATCTATCCCGTTCAATTATTATACAAAAAAAATAGAGAGGAGAATCTCCTCTCTATTTTTTACTTATGCTGTACAAACTTCACCATTAAGTTTGCGATTGTATGTTGCTCTTGTTCATCAGCAACTTTCCAAAGCTCAGACAATAATTTCTCTTGATCGTTGCGCGCTTCTACTTCATTTGCTAAATAATCTCCAACACGAAATGCCATATCTGATACAGCACCACCATCAAGACCTTTTCCTGATGCCTGTTCTAAACGTTCTCCTAAAAAGCTCTTCCATTGATCAAAATTATCTAAAACTGACATGTGTAAGCACCTCACTACTTAGTAATAGAATCATGCTTAATTTGTACAGTTTTTCATTTTTTATGTAAGAAATTTTTAGCAATGCCAACCACCATTTACTCCGATAATTTGTCCAGTTATGTAAGATGCTCCTGGTGATACGAGGAATGACACTGTTTTCGCTACCTCTTCTGGTAGTCCCAACCTGCCTAACGGGATCTCTTCAGCAATTTCATTCTTATCCTCTTCTGAAAATACTTGTAACATTTCCGTTTCAATTGCACCTGGCGCCACCGCGTTAACCCTTAATCCACTTAATGAAACTTCTTTCGCTAAAGCTTTCACATATGAATTTTGTGCACCTTTCACCATCGAGTAAAGCACTTCACATGATGCGCCGATTTGGCCCCATATAGAAGAAACAAGTACAATATTACCACTTCTCCGCTGAATCATAGATGGCAGCGCCCTTGATAATAATTTATAGATACTCTTCACTTGAAGTTCTACCATATAATTCAATTCATCGTTCGTTACATCTGTTACGAGTCCAAAGATACTCTTCCCAGCTGCATATACGATAACATCAAGAGGATGTTCAATTTGTTCCCACAACTGCTCTGCCCCATCAGTAGAAGCTAAATTCGCTTGAACAGGAATCACTTCACCCCATTCTTTCTGCAACTCGTTCACTTTCTCTTCACCGTTATTATAATGAACATATACTGTATATCCATCTTGAATTAATTGTTTTGAAATAGCAGAGCCAATCCCTCCGCTTCCTCCAGTTACTAATGCATACTTTTTCATACAATTCCTCTCTTATCTCAACAAAATCTTTCTCCTATAAATAATACCCTCATCTTACAATTTATCAATGATAAGATGAGGGTATTATTATGAAATCTTTTATTTTTTCGGCAAAACTTGACAAACACTCATTTTCTCTTCTGATAATAATAATTTGGCTACTTCTTGTAAATCTTGAACAGTTAAACTTTCTAATACAGTCAATGCCTCAAACAGACTAGATTCATTAAACGCATATCGTGTAAATTGATTTGCAATATATTCCGGCGAATTCAACGAGCGTAAAAAGCCACCTATTTTCTTTTTCTTTACTCGTTCTAATGCCACCTCATCTAATTGATCATAATTTGTATTTAGTAAAATGCTTTTCAAACGCTCTTCCAGCTCATCAGGTTGCTTCGTATCGCCGCCAACCATTGCAAAACCGAAGTTATTCTCTTCCGTATAATCATACGAGAACGAATCATCAATAAGACCTTCATTATATAAAGATTCGTAATGAACGGAGCTTTTCCCAAATAAATAATCTAAAAGTAACGTAAGCGCAATTTCTTGTTTTAAAAGGGCTTTCCCTTTTTCTTTTAAATTTGTCGCTTTAATACCAACTAAACATTTCGGTGTTTGTACAGGCATGGAAATAATTTTCTTCTTTTCATTTACCTCATCTGGTTCTTCTTCAAATGAACGTACAATTTCTGGCTGGTTTTTATAATCTTTTTTCGCTTGATTTTCACGTACTAAATCCATTGTTTTCTCTGGATCAATTGCCCCCACAACGAACAATAACATATTGCTCGGATGATAAAATGTTTCATAACATTCATATAATAAGTCTTTCGTAATTTTACTAATAGACTCGATTGTCCCTGCAATATCAATTTTAATTGGGTGCTTTACAAACAAGCTATCAATTAATCCAAAGTATAAGCGCCAATCTGGATTATCTTGATACATTTGAATTTCTTGCCCAATAATCCCCTTCTCTTTTTCAACTGTTTTTTCAGAGAAGTAAGGCTCTTGTACGAAGTTTAACAATGTATTTAAATTTTGTTCTACATTTGATGTACATGAAAACAGGTAAGCTGTTCTTGTGAAAGATGTGAAAGCATTTGCTGATGCTCCTTGTTTACTAAACAATTGGAAAGCATCGTGATCTTCTTTTTCAAATAATTTATGCTCAAGAAAATGAGCAATTCCATCAGGCACACGAATCATTTCTTCTTTACCTAGTGGTACGAATGTATTATCCATAGAACCATATTTTGTCGTAAACGTTGCAAATGTTTTATTAAATCCTTGCTTCGGTAAAATATATACATCTAATCCATTAGGAAGTTTTTCATAATAGAGTGTCTCTTTTAATTGCTCATAAACAATTTTCTCCATTTATTCTCCCTCCGTTCCATGTAAAAAGTAAATTGTATCTAGTTCAATATTTTTAGCAACTTTCACAATCTCTTCTTTCGTCACACTTTCAATACCTGAAAGCCATTCTTCAACCGGACGCGTACGGTCTGAAATAATACCATGATACAGCATTTCCACAAATCCGCGCGGTGTATCAATCGCTTCTAATATTTGATTTTGAATGACACTTTTCGTTTGATGCATCTCTTCTTCAGAAAAATCACCATTTTGCATCGCCAACATTTGTTCTTTAATAATCTCAACAGCTTTTTCATAATTTTTCGCTTCGATCCCTGACATGACAAACAATAAGCCTTTATGACTTTCAAAGCGGGATGCCGCATAGTACGCTAAACTATTTTTTTCACGAACGTTAACGAATAACTTCGAATGAGAAAATCCTCCAAACAATCCATTGAACAATTGTAGTGCAAAATAATCTTCGTCTTTATACGTAATAAACGTACGATAACCGATGTGTAATTTACTTTGTTTTAATTCTTGTTTTTCAACAACTTCTTTTTCTTCATTATTTCTCTTATGAAGAAGTACATTTCTTTCTCTCGCAGGACGCGCTGAAATAGAAAAATACTTACTTACAAGATCCACTGCGTTTTCTGAAATATCACCAATAATGTATAGATCCATTTCATCTTCTGCTAACACTTTTTGATAATATTGATACAAACTTTCATTTGTAATAGAAGAAACACTCTCTTTTTTCCCATGTGCACTTAAACGATACGGTTCTACTTTGCACATTTCTTCAATTAAACGCTCGTTTGCATAGCGCATTTTATCATCGTACGTAGCTTCAATTCGTTGCAAGAGCGCTCTCTTTTCACTTTCTACGATAGAAGGTAAAAAACCATCCCCCTCTGTTGCTGGATGTAAAACGATATCCGATAACATAGAAAGTGCTTTTTCAAATAGCGGTGGTGCATCATGTAAATATACTTCATTTGCAATGTCTACATAAATAGAGATAATATGGTCTTCTCCTTTTTTACTTACATCTACTGCCAAAGAAGATCCGTATAATTCTTCTAAATATTGACGAAGACGAATTACAGAAGGAAGCTTTTCTGTCGCACTTTGCAATACGTATGGCAATAGGGCACGCTCTGTCACCGTCTCCTCATTTAAAGGTGCTTTAAAACGAAATACAAAAGTATTTGTTTTATATTTATCAGTCGGAATAATATGTACTCGCAAACCACCTAACTCATGTAACTGTTGTTCCATTAGTTTCATTTATAGCCCTCCTTTACGTATATAGGAATATTCCTCTTCAATATACAGTTTTTAGAAATGAAAAATCAACTTTTCTTCCTCACTATACTTACATGAGGCTCTTTCTAAAAACTTTCATATGTAAGGAACATAGTAAAATTCCGTATTACATATATTCTATGTAAAAAAGCCCGCACTAATGTGCGAGCTTTTTTATACTTATCGTTTTCCTTTTTCATACGGCGTTCCTAACGCTTTCGGAGCTTCAGAACGACCTACAAAACCAACAAGTGCTAATATTGTGAATACATACGGTAATATCGTTAAGAATACACTTGGAATTTCCTTTAGTACCGGAATCGTACCACCTGTTATTCCAAGTGATTGAGCAAATCCGAAGAACAGAGCCGCTCCAAGGGCACCAAGTGGATTCCATTTACCAAAAATCATAGCTGCTAGCGCTAAGAAACCTTGTCCAGTAATTGTAGCACCTGAGAAGTTACCAGAAATCGACATAGCGAAGACCGCTCCACCAACCCCTGCAAACATTCCAGATATAGCAACTGCAATATAACGCATTTTATATACATTAATACCCATCGTATCTGCTGCCATTGGATGTTCACCAACCGCACGAAGACGAAGACCGAACGGCGTTTTATAAATGACATACCAAACGACAAACGCTAAAATAATAGCAATATACGATGTTAACGGTACATTTGAGAAAAAGATTTTTCCGATTACCGGAATATCCGAAAGACCTGGAACATCGATTTTTTCAATACGATATTGAATGAAATCAGTTTGTCCTTTGCCAAAGATTTTCTTAATCGCAAATACCGTTAAACCAAGAGCTAAGAAATTAATCGCTACCCCGCTCACTACTTGATCCGCACGGAATGTAATGGATGCTACCGCATGAAGAAGTGCAAATAACCCACTACCAATCGCTGCAAATAATAGAGCTATCCAAGGAGTCATCGCTCCCCACGTATCACCCATTAATAACGTTGTAACAATACCAGTAAATGCACCAAATAACATTAAACCTTCTAATGCTATATTTACAACCCCAGAACGTTCACTAAACACTCCACCTAACGCCGTAAAAATAAGTGGCGCTGCCGTATATAACGTACCCGTCACAAGAATGGCTAAAATATCTAAAAAGCTCATTTATTTCCCCTCCTTGCTCATGCGTGTAAGTGCCCAGCGTAAAACATAACTGCACGCTACAAAGAAAATAATACATGCAATAATAACGTTAATTAACTCAGAAGGTACATCTGCTTCAAAATTCATTTGTGGGGCTGCACTTTTCAAACCACCAAACAGTAAAGCCGCTAATAATATACCAAACGGATTATTCCCCCCAAGTAGAGCTACCGCAATCCCATCAAATCCGATACCAGTAAACGAAGACATCGCTGTCATGTTTTGGAATGTACCAAGCCCTTCCATAGCACCACCAATCCCTGCAAATGCACCCGCAATCGTCATAGATAGTACAACATTTCGAGAAACTTTCATCCCCGCATACTGAGAAGCATGTTGATTAAATCCAACAGATTTCAATTCGTATCCCAATGTCGTTCTGTCCAATAAGAACCACATAATAATCGCTACTAATATCGCTACGACAATCCCCCAGTGCAAACGAGAACCATCTGTTAAAGAAGATAACCATTCAGAAGATAAAGAAGCACTAGATTTTATATCATATGACTTCTCATTCGCCTCATGTAAAAAGCGTTTAATTAAATCATACGTCACGTAAAGTGCAATATAATTCATCATAATCGTTACGATTACTTCATTTACTTTAAATTTCCCTTTCAAATATCCCGGGATAAATCCCCATAGCCCACCAGCTATTGCCGCTACTAAAATTGACAACGGAATATGTAAAATTGCCGGTAATGATACTGCATATCCAAACCAAACGGCAGCAAGCCACCCGACTAATAACTGCCCTTCTACTCCAATGTTAAAAAGGCCTGTACGGAATGCAAATGCTACAGAAAGTCCTGCTAATACAAGCGGAATCATCGTACGTAATGTTTCACCAATTGCTTGTGGATTTCCAACCATTCCTTCCCAAAGCGCTGCATACCCAACAAGTGGATCATATCCACTAAATAACATTACAATGGCACCAACAAGTAAACCAAAAATAACGGATAATACAGGAACTAAAATATTAATTGTTCGCTCCGTTAAAAATTTTTTAGCCATTTGTATTCACCTTCTCTTTCTCCGTTCCGCCAGCCATCAACAAACCAAGCTGTTGTTCATTTGTTTCTTTCGCATCAACAATTGCTACAATTTCCCCTTCATATATAACAGCAACTCGATCACTTACATTTAAAATTTCATCCAGTTCTAGCGATAGAAGCAATACTGCTTTCCCCTTATCTCTTTGCTCGATTAATTTTTTATGAATAAATTCAATCGCACCTACATCTAAACCACGTGTTGGCTGTGCTGCAATCAATAAATCTGGATTACGATCCACTTCACGTGCGATAATTGCCTTCTGCTGGTTTCCACCAGATAGTGCACGAGTTAATGTATGTTCACCAGGTGTACGCACATCAAACTGTTCAATAAGCGCTTTTGCTTTTTGTGTAATTTGACTAAAGTTTAAAATCCCTTTCTTTGAGAATGGATTTTTATAGTACGTTTGCAAAACTATATTATCTCTAACAGAAAAATCAAGCACAAGACCGTGTTTATGACGATCTTCTGGAATATGACCAATTCCTTCCTCTGTAATTCTTCGAACAGGCCAATTCGTTATTTCTTTTCCTTTAATTGCAATAGAACCTGACTCAACTTTTCGTAAACCAGTAATTGCCTCTATTAATTCACTTTGTCCATTTCCATCAATCCCTGCAATACCAACGATTTCTCCTGCACGAACAGTTAAGTCAAGGCCTTTTACAGCAGGTAATTGCCGTGCATCATGAACGACAATATTCGAAACAGATAGAACCTCTTCTTTCGGTTTAGCCTCTATTTTTTCTGTTTTAAAATTCACTTGACGTCCGACCATTAATTCTGCAAGTTTATGTTCATTCATGTCCGCAACGTCAACTGTACCAATTCCTTTACCTTTACGAATAATTGTGCAACGATCGCAAACTTCCATAATTTCTTTCAATTTATGTGTAATAAGAACGATAGATTTTCCTTCTTGCACAAGCTTTTTCATAATTTGAATCAACTCATGAATTTCTTGAGGAGTTAACACCGCAGTTGGTTCATCAAATATTAAAATCTCCGCGCCACGATAAAGCGTTTTTAATATTTCAACCCTTTGCTGCATCCCAACCGAAATATCTTCAATCTTTGCATTTGGATCAACTGCTAAACCGTACTGTTCAGATAATTGTTTAATTTCTTTCGCAGCCTCTTCAACAGCAATTCTTCCTTTTTTCTTCGGCTCATTTCCAAGAATAATATTCTCTGTAACTGTAAAATTATGAACAAGCATAAAATGCTGATGGACCATCCCAATACCAAGGTCATTTGCTATATTCGGATTTGTAATTTTTACAGGTTTTCCTTTAATCTTAATTTCTCCCTGTTCTGGTTGATACAAACCGAACAGTACATTCATTAATGTTGATTTCCCTGCACCATTTTCTCCAAGTAAAGCGTGTATCTCTCCCTGTTTTACTTGCAGCGTAATATCATCATTCGCTACAATACCTGGGAATACTTTTGTAATATTGTTCATCTCAATTACGTATTCCATTTTGTTCCTCCTTCTAGCAGGGAACACTCCCCAATTGCAGTCTATTAAAGGTATTTTTATATATACAAAGGTTAGTTCTAAGAACTAACCTTTGCTATTTCTCTATTATTATTTCTTTAGAGAAGCTTCATATGTTTTATATTCTTCGTCAGTTGCAGGTACTTTAATTTCACCGTCAGTGATTTTCTTCTCAAACTCTTCTACTTTTGTTAAGATTTCTGGATTTACTTTTTTCACATTGTCAGTAGTTTTCGCAATACCAATACCGTCATCTTTTAATCCGAACTCTTCTACTTTACCGCCTTTTAATTTACCATCTTTCGCTTCTTGTGCTACTTTTGCTACTGCAATATCAACACGTTTTACCATAGAAGTTAAAGTTACGTTTTCAGGCATACCTTCTTGATTTTGGTCACGGTCAACACCGATTACCCAAACGTTTTCACCTTTTTTCTTACGGTTTTTCGCTTCTGTGAATACACCGTTACCAGTTGCACCTGAAGCATGATAAATTACGTCAACTCCACCACCGTACATTGCTGAAGCTAATACAGATCCTTTTTCTGGTTTGTCAAATGCATCTGCATATTGCGCTACAATTTCGATATTTGGATTTACTGCTTTTGCACCAGCTTTGAAACCTGATTCAAACTTTGTAATTAATGGGCTCTTCACGCCGCCAACAAATCCAACTTTATTTGATTTTGTCGTCATTGCTGCTACAGCACCAACTAGGAATGAACCTTCATGGTCTTTAAATGTAATACTTGTTACATTCGGCTCTTTCACAACAGTATCTACAATAGCAAATTGCTCTTTCGGATATTGTTTTGCAACCTTTTCAATCGAGTCTTGCATTAAAAATCCAATTCCGAATGTTGTGTTATAATGATCTTTCGCAAATTTTGTTAAGTTTGGAATATAGTCTGCATCTTTACTTGATTGAAGATAACGATATCCTTCATTTTTCTTTAAATCGTTGTCTTTACCGAATTTCGTTAAACCTTCCCAAGCTGATTGGTTAAATGATTTATCATCAACGCCCCCAACATCTGTAACCATACCAACTTTGAACTCTTTTTTGTCGCTACTCGCTTTATCCGAGTTACCACACGCACCTAAAACCGCACTTGCTGCTAATGTTAATGATAATAAAAGACCTGTTTTTTTCTTCATACTAGAAACCCCTCCTAAAATTATATATATCTCTTTATTCTTACGCTGCTGTCCCTAACTTCTTGCTGTCACCTCCCTAAAATGGAACTTACCTACATACGTTTTCTTAATACGTGGAAGCTAAACTTATCAGCTCTAAAGTAATTGATAGAATATAAGATTGGCTCATCATTTTGATCATAGTGCATTTGTTTTAAAACTAGCAGTGCCGTTTCCGGTTCACATTCTAAAATCGGTGAGATTTTCGGATGATAGCCAATTGGCTCAATGTGAGCAACTGCGTATGTGATACGTTTGTGCGTATTGTTATGTATCACTGTAAGCAATGATTCTTCGTTGTATCCCGATAAATCTGGCAAGATTTCTTTTGCAAGTTTATCGATACAATATACAACAGGTTCCCCATCTGCTGTACGCACACGCTCAATCATTACGGCATTAAAACCGTCTTCACTATTAAACTTCTCTTTTTCTTCTTCTGTTAAACTTGTTGTAGATGATGATAAAAAGATAGTTCCTGGTGTTTTCCCCACACTAGAAATCATATCTGTAATACTAGAAAGTTGTTCAATCCCAGAAGAAAATAACGGCTTTGCATTTACAAATGTTCCTACACCATGTCTACGAATGACAACATTTTCTTCTTCTAAAATACGCAGCGCTTCCCTTAAAGTCGCCCTACTTACACCAAGTTCTTTCGCTAAATCAAACTCTGATGGTAACTTCTGTCTTTCTTTGTAAGCTCCATCTTTAATTTTTTCTTTGATGTGATCAATCACCCGTAAATATAGGTGACGACTATCGGATTTTACTGACATAAGACTCCCCCGCATTTCAATTATTCGACCTCTGATGTAAGACTTCTTTTCTCTTTTTTCAACTTACAACATAATAAAAATTGCTAAATACTAAAAATAAGCTTAATTGTCGAATAAATATTAATAATTTTTCAAGATAAAATTTTCACTCTTTACTGCATAAAAAAAACTTCGTACCATAAACATTCCTCATTTCGAGAAAAAGTTCGGCACAAAGATCGTTTACATCCTTTGTTACACACTTTTCCCCTCATAGTCCAGCAATTCATGGTTGCCGGGTAGAAACTTATGGACCTTATCTCCAAGATTATATGAGGCAGTGATTCTTTTCGAAGTAATCTTACCACTTGCTCCCATACGTGTCAACAAAATTTAACATTTTTCTACATTAAATATCGAACATTCATTAAAAACATAATAAAAGTATTCGTATTCTAAAGAATCGCTTTATATGTAAGCCCTTTCTTTATCGCTGAATATAGTATATAACAAAACTAGCATATAAAAAAGCCTAATTGTAAAAACAATTAGGCTTTTTTTATGAACTTTTTTCTTGTACATCATTAATGAGCACTTCTCGTGGTTTACTACCTTCATACGGACCTACTACACCATTCATTTCCATTGCATCAATTAAACGGGCAGCTCGCGTATAACCTACTCTAAACCTACGTTGCAACATAGAAACAGATGCTGTTTGCATTTCTACTACAAGCTGAACTGCTTCATCATATAATTCATCTTCTACTTCCTGCTTCGTATCAGGAACATCTTGTGGAATCATATCTTCTTGATATTGCGCTTTTTGCTGACCAATAACATACTCTACAACTCTCTCAACTTCATCATCGGATAAAAATGCACCTTGTACACGTACAGGCTTCGATGCACCAATTGGTATAAACAGCATATCTCCACGACCTAGCAGTTTCTCTGCACCACCACCGTCAAGAATTGTACGAGAGTCCGTTTGAGAAGATACAGCGAATGCAATACGTGATGGAATATTCGCTTTAATAACTCCCGTAATAACATCAACCGATGGACGCTGCGTCGCAATAATTAAATGAATACCAGCCGCACGAGCCATTTGTGCTAAACGCATAATCGCATCCTCTACATCTGATGAAGCAACCATCATTAAATCGGCTAACTCGTCCACTATTACTACAATATAAGGTAATTCCGGTTGTTTCGCTTCTGATTGACTATTATGTTCTTTAATATGATCATTATATCCTTCAATGTTACGCGTGCCACTATGAGCAAATAACTCATAACGTCGTTCCATTTCACTCACGACTTTTTTCAAAGCTTGTGATGCTTTTTTCGGATCAGTTACAACTGGTGTTAATAAATGCGGAACACCGTTATATACATTTAACTCTACCATTTTCGGATCAATCATCATTAATTTTACTTCATGTGGTTTTGCACGCATTAAAATACTAACAATAATACCATTAATACATACACTTTTCCCGCTACCTGTCGCACCAGCTACTAGTAAATGGGGCATTTTATTTAAACGGGCTAATACAGCTTCACCTGTAATATCTCGTCCAAGACCAATTAACAACTTCTCTTCCGGATGATTATTAGCCTTAGAATCAAGAACTTCTCTAAGCGTTACCATAGATACTTCTGAGTTCGGAACTTCAATCCCTACAGCTGATTTCCCGGGAATAGGTGCTTCAATACGAATGTCTTTCGCAGCTAAAGCAAGTGCTAAATCATCACTTAAACTAACGATTTTGCTTACCTTTACTCCCATATCAGGATACACTTCATATTTTGTAACTGCAGGACCTCTATGTACTTTTGTTACTTTCGCTTTCACTCCAAAACTTTGGAATGTACGTTCTAATTTACGAGCATTCTCATAAATTTCTGCATTTTCATTTGTAACTTGCTTATTCTTAGGAAATTTCAATATATCAAGTGCAGGAAGCTTGTAATCTTTATTTTCTACATTTGAAAATTGCATTGGCGGGGCACTTGTTTCCGCCTCTAAAGATTCTACAATCTTTTCTCCACGCTTTTTCTTAGATTCTTCAACAGGCGGAGCCTCTTCAATAGACGGTGAAGTTATTAACTCTGCTTCCTGTTCTTCGCTAATTCGTTTATTCTCTTCTTCATTTACAGGATAATTCTCAGTGAAATTCGAAATAATTGGAGGATCAATTGAGATTTCTTCCATCGGCTCAATAATCTCTTCTTGTTCTGCAGCACGTTTGCTCCTTGTGCTTCTCGTTGTTTTTTTCTTTTCTGTTTGTTCAGCCGTCCTTTTGGATCTCCAATCTTTATAATCCCCTTGCATTACTTCAAATTGACTTCTAAGGATTCTTCCTACAGGGGCAAGTACTTCTCCAATATGCTTATTTGTTATACAAAGTATGCCGAGAATCACTAAAATAATACCAATGATATAAGCTCCTACTTCGTCAAATAAAAAGTAACACGTCGCGAACATAAGCGCCCCAAACATACCACCGCCTAAATGGACGCTATCCGGCCCCTTTTTCATTTCAAGAAAGAAGTTATCTTTCGTACTCACAATAACAGAAGTATTTTGCACCGCTCCATCTTTCGTAAGAAGGTTAAATAATGTAATATGACTAAACATTAATATCGCCAATACTATTAAATAAAAACCAATTAACCGTTTATTTAAAAGGTTCGGCCATCCACGTTTGATAACAAACGAAACCGATAAAGCTATTACACCTAACACACCAATTATGTACCACTCACCAAAGAAGAAGCGAAAAAATAACACAAACGATTTCCCTACAACACCTAGCTGTAAAATCGTAATGATTGAAAGTGCAAAAAGAGTTAAACCGACGATTTCATAATACAAAGTTGGCTTTATCGTGCGTCTTGCTTTTGCCTTCGTCCCTCTTTGCTTTTGTTTTGCCATTTCTTCACCTCGTGTTCTACATGTAAGTAGGGCTTCCTTAAAAAAGCTCTACTTATATGTCTGTTTTCTCTATTTTTTCAGGTCTTATATCTTCTATTTTTACACTTCTTGTAAATTGTTAAATAAACAGAAGAAAGCAGCCCTCTCATGGCTGCTCAACCGTCTTGTTTTTTATATTATACCATAGCTTCTAAACAAAATCCTTCTTTTTGCTAAAAGGTTATTTTCTGGCCGGGCTCAAACTCTAAGTAGTGTAGCGGATCCGTACTTAACACACGTACAATAGAATAACACCCATGTTCTTCTTCAGAAACCATTAATTCAACACCGTTTATATTTACAACTTTTTGGCTTTCACATTGCGAATAATCAGCTGGATATACAAGTTGCTCTGGCATAATTGTGTATAAAATCATTGTAACATTGTCCCTTCTGCACTATCATCCATGCGAGCATCTATTAATTCATTCAGCTTTCGAATCGCATTCCCAATACCACCGACATCATCTATAAGACCATATTTCACTGCATCGCCACCAATAACATTCGTCCCAATATCTCGCGTCAAATTCCCTTTCGCAAACATAAGTTCTTTAAAACGATCTTCGGTTACTTTCGAATGCTTCGTCACAAATCGAATGACTCTTTCTTGCATTTTATCTAAATACTCAAATGTTTGCGGCACACCTATAACAAGACCTGTTAGACGAATGGGATGAATTGTCATCGTCGCAGTTTCCGCAATAAATGAATAATCCGTAGAGACGGCGATTGGTACACCGATAGAATGCCCTCCGCCCAGTACAAGTGATACCGTTGGCTTTGAAAGCGAAGCTACCATCTCAGAAATTGCTAACCCTGCTTCAACGTCACCTCCGACCGTGTTTAATATTAAAAGCAAACCTTCAATTTTCGGATTTTGTTCTATCGCAACAATTTGCGGAATAATATGCTCATATTTTGTTGTTTTATTTTGCGGCGGCAACTGAACATGACCTTCCACCTGTCCAATGATTGTTAAACAATGAATACTCGATTCATTCATTTGTGGTACATTCGTTTGCCCTAGCTGTTGAATTTTTTCCACTATCGAGGCTTCTTTCCCAGTTTCTTTCGGCTCAGCCTCTTTCCCTTCATTTGTATAACGATCACGTTCTGTCATATCGCATCCCCTTTCACTCGTATATAACTATTATTTCTTAAGTTATAAATTTCATTCGATAGAGTTTAAAAAGAAAAAAAGATCACCCGTAAAGGTGATCTTTTTTATACTTCCATAATAATCGGTAAAATCATAGGTTTTCTCTTTGTCTCTTCGTACAAGAACTGCCCTAATAATTCACGAATATTTTGTTTTAACATAGACCATTCAATTGAATACTCTTTAATCGATTGCTCAACAATCATACGTACAATCTCTGTAGAGCGGTCAATTAACGCTTCTGATTCACGAACATACACAAAACCACGTGAAATGATTTCTGGACCAGAGATAATTTTCTTTTCATCTTTACCAAGTGTTACAACAACTACTAATATTCCATCTTGAGATAACATTTTTCTATCTCGAAGAACGATATTACCAACGTCACCTACACCTAATCCATCAATTAACACATTACCAGCTTGTACTTTGCCAACTAAGTTTGCTTCATCGTCACCAAAAGCAATTACATCGCCTTTTTCTACGATAAAGATATTCTCTCTTGCAATACCTACATCTTCAGCTAAATATGCATGTGCTTTTTGCATACGGAACTCACCATGTACGGGTACAAAATACTTAGGTTTCATTAAATTTAACATTAATTTTAATTCTTCTTGGCTACCGTGACCTGAAACGTGAACTTTTCTTTCACCGTAATAAATAACATCAGCCCCAGCTCTAAATAACAAGTCAATAATTTTCGATACAGATATTTCATTACCCGGAATTGGAGAAGCCGCAATAATAACCGTATCGCCTTTACGAATTGAAATTTGTTTATGAGCTTGCTTCGCCATTCTAGAAAGGGCTGCCATCGGTTCACCTTGGCTACCTGTCGTTAAAATAGCTACCTTTTTCTCTGGGAAATTGTCTACTTCTTGTAGTGAAATAACCATACCTTCTGGAACATCTAAATAACCAAGACGTCTTGCGATATCTACCACTTTCACCATGCTACGACCTACAACCGCTACTTTTCGTCCTGTTTCAGCAGCTGCATCAAATACTTGTTGAATGCGATGTACATTCGATGCAAATGAAGCAACAATAATACGTCCTTCTGCGCCGTAGAACACTTTAGAAATTTCTACACCAACTTCTTTTTCAGAACCTGTATAGCCTGGACGCTCAGCATTTGTACTATCAGATAATAAGCACAGTACGCCTTCATTTCCGATTTGTGCCATTTTCCCAAGGTCTGCTCCACTATTTCCAATTGGAGTTTGATCGAATTTAAAGTCTCCCGTGTATACGATAGCACCTTTTGATGTATGGAAACAAACACCAACAGAATCTGGAATACTATGTGTCGTTCCAAAGAATGACACCGTTGTAGTATTAAACTCTACTGTTGAATTTGAATCGATCGTTTTTAAGTCTACACGGCCTAACATACCCGCTTCGCCAAGTTTTTCTTGTATAAGTCCTACCGTTAATTTCGTTGCATACACTGGAATAGATAATTTACGAAGTACGTAAACAATACCTCCAATATGATCTTCATGACCGTGAGTAATAAATAAACCTTTTACTCGCTCTTGATTTTCCACTAAATATGTAATATCAGGAATAACGATATCAATTCCAAACATTTCATCTCCTGGGAACATTAATCCTGCATCTACAATAAAGATTTCAGAATCAATTTCAACACAGTACATGTTTTTCCCGATTTCACCTACTCCACCAAGAGCAAATACTTTAACAGACTCATTCTCTTTTCTCTTCATGTTGTTGCCTGGTTTAAAAATCTTTCAAACACTGATTTCACTAAAATTGCAGAGACACCAGGGGAAACTCTACAACCACCATATATTCACCGTCCAAGACGAATGTCCTTACCGTTATGCGATATCATGTCCTTATTTATTTTTTAAACCAGGTTTCACCTCTCTTTCATTATATAAATCAAATATCTTATTCGATATGATATGAAAATGTAATCAAATTATAATTTTTACCAATTTTGCTAAGCATACCCGTACTAAGCTACTTAGCCATATTATACCTGATACAAGAAATAGAACACAAGTTAAATCGTGCGAAAGAGAAAGTAAAAGAACGGAATTACAACAAAAGTATCGAACGTATTTCCTTTATATTTGCTTCGATTTTGTACTCCATAATTTTTTGAAGAAATAGCCATAAATACACTAAATTTATTTCATAATATGGATTTTCAAGACTTATTCTTCTAGAATCGAACAAAAAAACTTATAAAATAAAGCTTTTTTATGAATCACATCACATTTGAGGCAATTCCTCTGAAAAATAGAATCAATAGTTTATTACTTTTATACAAATGTTTATCCTATAATAACTATGTTTTTTTGATTCATTTAAAGGGGGTACAATTATTTTCTTGTATATGTTGCAATACATAATGAAAAAGCGATCAAACACACGGAGTAATATGGTAGGTAAAAAAGAGCGGCAAAGATTTTCATACCATAAAAAAATGACCTAGTTCTATACTAGGTCATTTTTTATTAACGAGGGATAGATTGCATAACAGATTGTAACGTTACTCTTTCTTCTTCTGTTAATGGAAGAAGTGGTAAACGTACAGAGCCTACATCTAATCCAACCATTTGTAACGCTGTTTTTACTGGCGTTGGGCTTGGCGCCATAAATAATGAATCCGTTACTCTTACAAGTAATTGATGTAATTTTTGCGCCTTTTTAAATTCTCCTGCTTGGAATGCTGCAATCATTTCTTGCATTTCATTTCCGATAACATGAGATGCTACAGAAACGATACCTTTCGCTCCAACTGCCATAGCTGGTAACGTTAAACCATCATCACCGCTGTATACCGCAAAGTCGTCCGCTGTTTTTTCAATGATTTCTGTCATTGTTAACACATCGCCGCCTGCATCTTTAATCGCAACAATGTTTTCTATTTCTGATAAACGAACAACTGTATCAACGGAGATCTGTACAATAGATCGTCCTGGAACGTTATATAGCATAACCGGAAGCGGCGTGCTTTCAGCAATTGCTTTAAAATGCTGATACATTCCTTCTTGACTCGGTTTGTTATAATACGGTGCTACTAGCATTACTGCATCAACACCAACCTCTGTTGCCTTTTTAGTTAAGTCAATAGAAGCATGCGTATTATTACTACCTGTTCCAGCGATTACGGGCACCCTTTTATCGACAACAGATACGACATGGCGATATAACGCTACTTTTTCTTCTGAAGTTAATGTAGGAGATTCTCCTGTCGTTCCTCCTACCACGATTGCTGTTGTACCGTTATCTATTAAATAATTTACCAATTTCGTTGTCTTCGCAAAATCGATATTTCCGTTTTTATCAAACGGAGTTACCATCGCGGTTGCAATTGTCCCAAAATCTATCATGGTCTCACTCCTTATTGTTCCAGTTGCTTTTCTTTTGAAAGCTCAAACGCACTATGTAATGCATTTACAGCCTCCACTAAATCAGTTTCTTTTACAAGAACCCAAATTGTTGTATGGCTATCTGCCGATTGCAGAATTTGAATACCTTTTTCCGCTAAAGCTGTAACGATTTTCGCAGTAACCCCTGGGTATCCTGCCATTCCAGCTCCTACAATAGATACTTTTGCACAATGTTCTGTCACAATTGGCTCATATCCAAGGTTTTTTAATAATTCAACTGCACGACTTGATACACTATCACTCACCGTATAAGCTACCCCAGTAGGTGAAATATTAATTAAATCGACACTGATTCCTTCATTCGCCATTTCTTTAAACACATGCTGTTGCAAATCATATGCTGTTTCTTTTGCAAGCACTTTAATTTGCGTCACATTTGACACATGAGCGATACCTGTAACAGGCCGTTCTTCTACATCACGGCCTTTTGTAGCACCGTCCGATGCTGAAATAAGCGTACCTTCACTATCAGAATACGTAGAACGTACACGAAGTGGTACTTTTGCATGCATCGCAATTTCCACTGCACGTGGATGAACAACTTTTGCACCTTGATATGCCATGTTACAAATTTCATTGTACGTTACCGTTTGAAGATGACGTGCATCTTTTACAATGCGAGGATCCGCAGTCATAACACCTTCTACATCTGTGAAGATATCGATGTATTCAGCATGAAGCGCAACACCTAACGCTGAAGCTGAAGTATCGCTACCTCCGCGTCCAAGTGTTGTCGTATCACCTTTTTTCGTTTGTCCTTGGAATCCTGTAACTACGATTACATCTAAATTTTCTAATTCTTCATGTACACGATCGCAATTCATTTCAATAATCTTAGCATTCGTAAAATCCTCATTTGTTACAAAACCAGCTTGTGCACCATTTAATGCCGCTGCTTTTATACCGTTCTCATTTAACATGTTAGAGAAGACGATTGCTGAGATTAATTCTCCGCATGATAATAATAAATCTTGCTCACGATTAGAAATGCGAGATTCCTCTTGATTTACAAGACTTAACAAAGTATCAGTTGCATATGGTTCACCTTTACGGCCCATAGCAGATACGACAGTAACTACTTTATAACCCGCATCTAGCGATTTTTTTATATGATGAAGCGCATGCTTACGTCCATTTTCATCACGTACGGATGTGCCACCAAATTTTTGAACAATAATTTTCATATTTTGCACCTTCTCTTAGCCGTTTACACTAATTGTAATTTTACTAAGCGCTCTGCAATTTGAACAGAATTCCATGCAGCGCCTTTTAATAAGTTATCAGATACGACCCAAAGATGGAATCCTTTATCGTTATTTAAATCTTTACGGATTCTTCCAACGAATACTTCGTTTTTACCTACTGCAGTAGCTGGCATTGGATATAACTGCTCTTCTGGATTATCTTGCAGAACGATACCTTCCGCATTTGCAAGTAAGCTCTTGAATTCTTCTACTGTTACACCTTCTTTTTCTACTTCGATGTAAACAGACTCAGAGTGACCTGATACAACTGGTAAACGTACACATGTTGCCGCTACTTCTAATTCAGGCATATGCATAATTTTTTTCGTTTCATTAATCATTTTCATTTCTTCAAACGTAAATCCATTATCTTGGAATTTATCAATCTGTGGAATCGCGTTGAAAGCAATTTGGAAATGTTTCTTATCACCTGATACAGGTAAAACATTCGCCTTCACTTCTTCACCATTTAAGATTGCTTGTGATTGTTCATGAAGTTCTTCAATCGCTGCCGCACCAGCACCTGATACAGCTTGATATGTGGAAACGATTACTCGTTTTAAACCATATTGCTGACGAACTGGCTCAAGAGCTACTACCATTTGAATTGTAGAACAGTTTGGATTTGCAATAATACCATTATGTTCTTTTAAGTCGTTTTCATTTACTTCAGGTACAACAAGTGGCACGTTTTCTGTCATACGGAATGCACTTGTATTATCAACAACAATCGCACCGCGCTTTGCTGCTTCTGGCGCTAATTGTTTTGATACAGATCCACCAGCACTAAATAGTGCGATATCTACTCCTTCAAAACTTTCAGGAGTTGCCTCTCGAACTGTAAATTCTTCGCCTTTAAATACAAGTTTTTTACCTGCAGATCGTTTAGATGAAAGTAACGTTAACTTCCCGATTGGAAATTCTCGTTTCTCTAAAGTATTTAACATTTGTTCACCAACTGCGCCGGTTGCTCCAACTACAGCGACATGAAAAGTTTTTTGCTTTTCCATCACTATGCCCCTTTCTAGATACCAATCCTTCTATAACTTAGAATTAGAAGGAGTATACAATACCCCTTCTAATCTTAATAACGTTAATTTTATCATATTCTACAGTAAGAATGATGGTTTCATCAAAAATTGTCCGTTTTTTTTCGTTTTTCAATTCATATATCTGAATTTTTCTACGACAACCGGTTGTAATTGCTTCCCTTGCAGTGCTTCTAATACTGTGTCTTCCAGCAGCTCCATGCGAGCTACCATTGAGTTTGGTTTTTTCTCTGGTGCATCTTGACCGAATGGGACGAAGTAGATGTTTTTTGTTGCCATTAGGCGCATGAGATTTACTCCATTAAGCCCTAAAGCATCATTCGTCGAAACAGCCAACACGACAGGCTTGCCATTTCTTAACGTCGCTTTCGCTGCCATTAGTACTGGAGAGTCTGTCATTGCATTTGCAAATTTACTCATAGAATTTCCTGTTAGTGGTGCAATTACCATACAATCTAGTGGAATTTTAGGTCCTAGTGGTTCTGCGCCAACGATGGAATTAATCGCTTTAAAGCCTGTTACTTCTTCAATCTTTTTAATCCACTCTGCTCCTTCTCCAAATCTCGTATTTGTTGATTGAACAGTGTAAGAAACAACGGGGCGTACTTCTGCTCCCTCAGCAATTAATTTTTCTAAATGAGGCATTACTTCTTCATACGTACAATGTGAACCAGTAAAACCAAACCCTATTCTTTTCCCTTTTAAATTCATTCCCCATTCTCCTTTCTTGCTATTACGTCTTCTGCTAGTAACTGAGAAAGAACGTTCGCTAAAATTTGTCCTGCTGTTTTTGGAGCAACAATACCTGGTAATCCAGGTGCTAACAGCGCTTTGACTCCTCTTTTTTCCGCATATCTAAAGTCGGTACCGCCTGGTTTAGAAGCTAAATCAATTACTAACGTATGAGCCGGCATTTTCGAAATAACATTCGCTGTCACGACGAGATGCGGAATTGTATTAATGACAATATCGATATTTCCTACTTCTTTCTCAATATTTTGCATATGAAAAGGAGAAAACATCATTTCTGTAATACGTGCAATATGTTCCGATCGTCTTGCTCCAACTTTGACATGGGCTCCTAATGATTGAAATGCTCTGGCAACACTCATCCCTGTTCTACCAAATCCTAAAACCATTACATTGGAACCATGAATTGTATAGTCGGTATGTTGAATTACCATCATTAATGTACCTTCTACAGTTGGTATAGAATTGTAGATTGCCACATCATCACGATCAAATAATTTAACAAGTTTGCGGTTTGTAGTAGATACGAGATTTTCCAAGTAAGGCGTACCAATACCTGAATATATAGTAAAGTGTTCTGGTGTATTTTCAATTTGTTCTTTCGTTATAGAAACTTTTTCGTTTGAAAAAATAGTATCTACTTCTCCCTTGGCATTTGTACCTGCAACTGGCAAAATAATTGCATCTACAGAAGTGAAATCTAAATTTTGTATACTTTCTTTTGCTGCCCCTGTGAAGCCATGATCTAACTGATCAAACCCTATCAATGAAAGTTTCGCATCCAATTCAACTAGCTTGCGAATTACTTCTAGCTGTCTTGCATCTCCTCCTATGACAGCAATATGCATCTCAGTCAACATTCCCTAATTCACCTTCTTTTTCTGTCATTTATAAGAAAAGTGCCTACTTTTTCTTTTTCCTCCACATCATATGTAATGTACGAGTTTTAGGTGATTGAAAAACAAAAGCACGTATGATTTATCCCGCTATTTGTATGCAGTTAGACCTCCCTCTCAACATTCGACATATGAGAGGACATTATACGGGAAATTGCTTTCCGGTAAACGCTCGATTCATGTGAGCTTTTACTCAGAAGAGAATGAACAAAAAAAAGATGACCAAAATGGCCACCTTTCACTTCGAATTTGAATGATCCGTAATATCACAAAGGATCATATCGTACCCTACTTTCTTAATTTGGCTCCACGTGACTCTTACTTCTTGTGGTTCCTTTTTAAAACCTCCCCATTTCCCACCCGGTATGATAAGAGCCTGTATTTGGCCATCCTTCTCATCAATCTCTAAATCCACATAACCTAAAACTCCCATTTTTTCTGCTCTTTCTAAATTTACAATCTCTTTGCCACTTAATTCACTTAATCGCATACACTCTCCCCCTACCGAATTATGAATTTAAGTTATCCATAATTAGTACCTATTCTGTATATCAAAAAAAAAATAACCGTATCTCTTTTAAAAGAGATACGGTTATTTTTACATACTTCATATAAAGCAATTATAGTTTTATTCCTTTTGGAAGTTTTCCATCTGGACTAATTAATGCTGCAGAGAATTCATCTGTAAACATGTTACGAATTAACTCATCAACATTTTCTTTTGTTACTGTGTTTACACTTTCAATAATCTCATCAAGTGAACGATGCTTACGAAGTAGCAATTCATTTTTACCATTACGGCTCATACGGCTATTCGTACTTTCTAAACTTAACATTAAGTTTCCTTTTAATTGCTCTTTACTATTAATAAGCTCTTTTTCTGTAATACCTGTATTTTTCAATGTTTCTAATGTTTCTTGCATTGTTTCATACAGTGTATCTAATTGTTGGCTACCTGTTCCACCATACAGCGTTAACATACCTGTATCTTCATAAGAAGAATGGTAAGAAAATACTGAATAGGCTAACCCGCGTTGCTCACGTACTTCTTGGAATAAACGGCTACTCATACTACCGCCTAAAACGTTATTTAATACAATTAAGTTATAAATATCTTCGTGTCCCATTTGTAAGCCTTTATATCCTAAACATAAATGAGCTTGTTCTGTTTCCTTTTTACGTGCTACCTTATTAAAATGGAAAATTGGGCTATGTACTTGTTCACGGTTTGTTGTTCCTTCATAACTACCGAAATATTGCTCTACCGTTTGCAAGAAGGCTTCATCAATATTTCCTGCAACTGAAACAACGACATTTTCAGGTGTGTAATGATCCTTAATATATTGGCGTAGCGTATCACCTGTAAACGTATCAAGCGTTTCTTCTGTTCCTAAAATAGGATATCCAAGTGGATGCGTTTCATATGTTGCTTTCGTTAACATATCATGCACAATATCATCTGGAGCATCTTCGTACATTTTAATTTCTTCACATACGACATTCTTCTCTTTTTTCAGTTCTTCCTCATCAAATGTTGAATTAAAGAACATATCTGCTAATACATCTAAAGCATATTTAGCATGCTCATCTAGCACTTTTGCATAGTAACAAGTGTATTCTTTTGAAGTAAAAGCATTCACTTGCCCACCAATGCTATCAAATGATTCTGCAATTTCGCGTGCACTACGTGTTTCTGTCCCTTTAAAGAACATATGCTCTAAAAAGTGGGAAACCCCGTTATTTTTTTCATTTTCATTTCTTGATCCCGCATGAATCCAAATACCAATTGCAACCGATCTTACAGTTGGTATATTCTCCATAACGATTCTTACACCATTTTTACAAGTATATTTTTTAATCAAAAACTTTCCTCCTACTGCCAGTTTCTCTAATTAATTGCTATTATTTAATGATAACAAGTTTAAGGATGAATGTCATGCAAATGTATTTAATCCACACGTTTTTCATCCAGTAATTCTGTTATATTCCCTACTTTATATCCTTGTTCCTTCAATTTTGTAATCATTGTATCTAATGCTTCTGCTGTAGATGAAGTTGGATGCATTAATACGATAGCACCTGGATGTATTTTTGTCATCACTCTCTGCAATAGTACCTCTGGTTCAGGTCGCTTCCAATCAATTGTATCTACAGTCCACATAATCGTTCCCATTTGGAAATCATCTGCAATTTTCACGACTTCATCCCGAAAACTTCCACTCGGCGGAGCAAACCATCTTACCTTTTGATTCGTAGCTGCTTCGATCATTCGATTTGTTTTTTGTAACTGATCTCGGATTTCATCAGAAGATAGCGTTTTCATATTAGGGTGTGTGTAAGAATGATTTCCGACTTCTTGATTTGCATCAACAATCATTTTTGCAAATCGCAAATTTTCCTTCACCCAACGTCCTTCTAAAAAGAAAGTCGCTTTCACATCATGTTTTTTCAATATTTCTAATATACGAGGCAAATACTCGTTTCCCCACGCCACATTTATTGTTAATCCCACCATCTTTTTATTTGGATGTCCCCTATAAATTGGAGCTGGTGATAAATCTTCTAAGTGGACACTCGGTGATACTTCCTTGAATTCCAGATATTTTTGATCAAATTTCTTTAGTTTCTTCATATTATTATAAGATGCTTCGATATCAACTTGTCTTCCATTATATCCTGGTGTTAATTTCCATATCTTATCAATCATCGCGTTTTGAGGTGCAATCTCATATTGTTTTGCATGTTTTTGAATTTCTTCATATAAGTTATCCTGTGCAAAAACGGAATAAGAGCCTACACTGACATATAAAAAGAATATACATATGTATGCCAATATACGAGCTTTCATATAAACCCTCCCATTAACTATATAAAAACCTTTTTTCTTCTTATCTTTGTTAATTTGAGCGTTATAATGAAAACTATACCTATACTGACATAAAAATATATGTAAATCATATTTTTTACATAACAAAAAAAGCCAGTTTAACTGGCTTTTACTTATTGCTGCTCTTGTTTGTTTTCTTCTTTAGCAGCTTCTTTTTCTTGCTCTTCTTTTAGCAATACTTTTCTAGATAGATTCACACGACCTTGCTTGTCAATCTCGATAACTTTAACTGTAATTACATCACCGATCTTCACAACGTCTTCTACTTTACCTACACGCTCAAGTGCAAGTTCTGAAATGTGAACTAATCCATCTTTACCGCTGAATAATTCAACGAAAGCACCGAATTTCTCAACACGTTTCACTTTTCCTTCGTAGATTTCACCTACTTGTACTTCGCGAACGATATCTTCGATAATTTTCTTAGCTTTGTCATTCATTTCTTGATTTATTGAAGAAATGAATACTGTACCATCTTGCTCGATGTCAATTTTAACGCCAGTTTCTTCAATAATTTTATTGATTTGTTTACCGCTCGGCCCAATAACGTCACGGATTTTATCTGGGTTAATTGTCATTGTAATAATCTTTGGAGCGTAAGCTGATAACTCAGTACGTGGCTCTGCAATAACAGATAACATATGATTTAGAATGTGCACACGACCAACTTTCGCTTGTTGTAATGCCTCTTCTAAAATTTCACGAGATAGACCATCGATTTTAATGTCCATTTGCAGTGCAGTTACACCTTTTGCTGTACCTGCTACTTTAAAGTCCATATCACCTAAATGATCTTCCATACCTTGAATATCAGATAAAATTGTGTAATGCTCACCAGTTTTAACTAGACCCATTGCAATACCTGCAACTGGAGCTTTAAGTGGAACACCAGCATCCATCATTGCTAAAGTACTACCACAAATACTTGCTTGTGAAGTAGAACCATTTGATTCTAAAACTTCAGATACAAGACGTACTGTATATGGGAAATCTTTTTCAGATGGAATTACAGGCTCAAGAGCACGTTCTCCTAGTGCACCGTGACCAATTTCACGACGACCTGGTCCACGCATCGGTCTTGTTTCACCAACACTAAATGATGGGAAATTGTAATGGTGCATAAAGCGTTTTGATTCTTCTACACCAAGACCATCTAAAATTTGTACATCGCCTAATGCACCTAATGTACAAATACTTAATGCTTGTGTTTGTCCACGTGTGAATAAACCAGAACCGTGTGTACGAGATAAAATACCAACCTCTGATGCTAATGGACGGATTTCGTCACCTTTACGGCCATCTGGGCGGATTTTTTCAACTGTAATAAGACGACGTACTTCTTCTTTTACAATTTTATATAAAATCTCACTTACTTGTCCTAACGTATCAGCGTCAGCTTCCTGCGCTTCGTAATGCTCAATTACACGCTTTTTCACTTCGTTAATTGCATCTTCACGTGCATGTTTCTCATGTACTTGAATTGCAGAATGCATATCCTTCTCAGACATTTCACGTACAGCTTGATTAAGATCAGCGTCAACTTCATAAAGTTTCACTTCTGATTTCTCTTTACCTACAGCTTGTACAATCTCTTCTTGGAATGCAATTAGACGTTTAATTTCGTCATGTCCAAACATAATTGCTTCTAACATTGTTTCTTCAGGCACTTGATCTGCTCCTGCTTCAACCATGTTAATTGCATCTTTCGTACCAGCTACAACAAGGTGAATATCACTTTGTTCTTGCTGTTCTACTGTTGGATTAATAACGAATTCGCCGTTAATACGACCAACTGTTGCACCCGCGATTGGACCTTCAAATGGAATATCTGAAATCGATAACGCTAATGAAGAACCAAGCATAGCTGCCATTTCAGAAGAACAATCTTGATCAACACTCATTACTATGCTGACAACTTGTACTTCGTTACGGAAACCATCTGCGAAAAGCGGACGAATTGGACGGTCGATTAAACGACTTGCCAAAATTGCTTTTTCACTCGGACGACCTTCACGTTTAATGAAACCGCCAGGAATTTTTCCGACTGCATATAAACGCTCTTCATAGTTTACTGTAAGTGGGAAGAAATCTACATTTTTTGGTTCTTTTGATGCAGTTGCTGTAGATAGAACCGCTGTATCGCCATATCTTACTAATACTGCTCCGTTCGCTTGCTTCGCAAGCTGACTTGTTTCAACTGTTAGCTGGCGACCAGCTAAATCTATCGAGAAGACTTGCTTTTCTTGACTCATTTAAGTACCCCTCTCAATTTAAAGTATTCAATTCTTCTATGTAAATGGATAGTATATCACAATATTCTACCTCTAGTATTACCGAAAATGAAGTAAGCTATAAAGGGTAGAAGATATATTTTTACCTAACAAAAAAGCGGGAATATTCCCGCTTCTTTGACTATCGACGTAAGCCAAGCTTTGTGATTAATTCACGGTAACGTGTGATATCGCTATTACGAAGGTAAGTTAGTAAGTTACGACGTTTACCAACCATCTTTAATAGACCACGACGTGAATGATGATCTTTCTTGTGAGTACGTAAGTGCTCGTTTAGAGTGTTAATTTGCTCCGTTAGGACAGCAATTTGAACCTCTGGAGAACCAGTATCAGTCTCATGAGTTCTAAATTGTGCAATGATTTCATTTTTACGCTCTTGTGTTAAAGCCATCCTATTTCACCTCCTATTAATTAAACCCCCAATTACCTAGCAAGCGTCGGTGAGTCGCAATGCCAAGCAATGGTTGTCATAAAGTACATAACATAGAATACTACTTTTCATTTGAAAAAGCAAGTATATTCTTTTCGTTCGCAAAATATTCTTGTGCTGTTTTCTTATCTTTTGCAATTTGTTCAACTAACTCATCGATGCCATTGAATTTCTTTTCTTCTCTTATACGCATATGCCACTCTACTGTAACATTTTGATCATATATGTCTTTGTTAAATTCAAATAAATGCACTTCAATAGATAATTGACGCTCATCTTCTTTAAAAGTTGGTTTATATCCAATATTACATACACCATCGTACCATTCATCGTGAACTTTTAATCTCACTGCATAAACACCTACAGGTGGTAATAGATACTCATCACTTAAACCTATATTAGCTGTGGGAAAACCAATTTGACGTCCACGCTTATCACCGTGTACAACCGTTCCCCCTACTGTATATGCTCTACCTAAAATAGATGGAATTTGTTCCATTTCGCCATTTCGAATTAACTTTCGTAATGCTGTAGAACTTACTTTCTCTTCTTGAAATTCAACTTTTTCAATCACAGTCTGTGTAAACTCCCCTCTTGCATGAAATGGTAAAGTCTCCATCTTTCCTTTTCCTAAACGTCCATATGAATAATCAAACCCTGCTACTACATGCTTTACATTCAAACCAATAATATAATCATCTACAAATTGTTGTGGCAATAAGCCTGCAAACGATTCATCAAATTTAATAACATATAATATATCGATCCCTAAGTTTTCGACTATTTTTTCTTTATCACACATTGGTGTAATATACTCCGCATACGCTTCCTTTTTTCCTAAAACAACAGATGGGTGCGGATAAAATGTCATAACTGCACTTTTATATCCTCGTTCATCAGCTATTTGTTTCGCAGTTCGAATCACACATTGATGTCCTAAATGAATGCCATCAAAAAATCCTAATGCCATTACAGTAGGTGGTAATTCTAATTTATTTTGTTCATGTGGATGAGTTAAATGAATAAGTTTCACGCTTGAATTCACCTTTTTCTGTAATAATCCTTCCGATAATTCATTATAGCTTTAGTTCTTGATTATTCACAAGTACTTTCATCGGCTTTAGCATACCAGGGTGTTTTGGATGGTGCTCATAAATTGCAAGGCAGCGATTATTTGTATCAAACACTGTTATAAATGGCGCCGTTATTTGCAATTCATTTTTTAAGAACATACCATTCTTTATTTTCTCTGCTTGCTTTTCATCTACAACCATTTTCGGAAACTTACTTAATGCTTCATCAATTGAAATGAAGATAGACTCTACTGTTCCATTTTGCACGTTTTCTTCAATTTCTTCAAATGATATGCAATCTTCTAATAAAAATTCACCAGAAGCTGTTCTTACAAGGTGAGACATATGTGATGGGAAACCAAGTTTTTCACCAATCATTACTGCTAACGTTCTTACATATGTCCCTTTACTACACGTTACACGGAAACGGAATGAAATATTTTCTCCCTCAAACACTTCACGGTCATCTAGTAATACAAATTCATGAATTGTAATTGTACGAACTGGACGTTCAACTTCTTGTCCTGCTCTTGCATATTCATATAATTTTTTTCCGTTAACTTTTACAGCTGAAAACATCGGAGGCATTTGTTCAATTGTACCTGTTAATGCAGCAAGAGCCCCTTCTACTTCCTTACGAGTAATAACACGATCTACATTTTTCCTTTCAACAACTTCACCAGAAGCATCTTCAGTTGTCGTTGAAAATCCAAGTGTTACTTCACCTTCATATGTTTTCGTCTCACTTGTTAAAAATTGTGCAATCTTCGTTGCTCGTCCTACACAAATAGGTAATACTCCTGTTACATCTGGATCTAATGTTCCTGTATGACCAATTCGTTTCTCACGCAATATCTTTCTTAATTTAAATACACAATCATGTGATGTCATGCCTTTTGGCTTATGTAATAATACTACACCTTCCATATATGTTCACCTCATCATAATTCTTTCATAGTAATTATCCAAAATTAATTTTGCATTGAAAAAATGGATAGACAAATGTCTATCCATTATTCTTCACGTTTACCGTCTTTATTAATTTGATGTAAAAGTGTATCAATTCGATGACCATATCCGATAGACTCATCAAACTCAAAGGAAATTTCCGGTGTTTTACGAAGACGAATACGCTGGCCAATTTCTGAACGAATGAAACCTTTTGCCTTCGCTAAACCTTTTAATGTACTTTCTTTCTGTTCCTCATCACCTAAAACAGAAATATATACTGTAGCAATTTGTAAATCTCCACTCACTTGTACATCTGTTACTGTAACAAATCCAACACGTGGATCTTTAATTTTACGACTGATGATGTCGCCTAATTCTTTTTTCATTTGCTCGCCTACACGATTTGCACGTAATTTCATAACTCTTCACCTCATTCAATACCATTCCAATTGTGTTATTGTACGTTCAATTTCAGGAAATGAATCGATGTACTCAAGTACACGATTCATTTCTTTTTCACAAATAACACGATTAGAGGATACAGAAACAATTGCAATTTCTGTACGTTGCCATACATCTTGATGCCCTACTTCTGAAACAGCTACATTATAACGCTGCTTCACACGAGTTAGCACCCGTTGCAAAATTGCTCGTTTCTCTTTTAAAGAATGCACATCGTAAATCATACACTCGAATGAGAGTGAAGCGATAATCATCGCTTCACTTCTTCCATAATGTACGCTTCAATGATGTCCCCTTCTTTAAGATCATTATATCTCTCAATTGTAATACCACACTCATAGTTTTGTGCAACTTCTTTTACGTCATCTTTGAAACGTTTTAACGTATCAAGTTGTCCTTCGAAAATTACTACGCCATCACGGATAATACGCACGCCACTATCACGTGTAATTTTACCGTCAATTACGTAACAACCTGCGATTGTTCCAACTTTTGTTACTTTGAATGTTTGGCGTACTTCCGCTTGACCGATTACTTTTTCTTCGAATTCTGGATCCAGCATACCTTGCATTGCTGATTCGATTTCTTCGATTACTTTATAGATAATACGGTGTAAACGAACATCAACATTCTCTAATTCAGCTGTACGCTTCGCATTCACATCAGGGCGTACGTTAAATCCAATTACAATTGCATTAGATGCAGAAGCTAAAATAACATCAGATTCTGTAATCGCACCTACGCCTGTATGGATAATTTTAACTTTAACACCTTCAACATCAATTTTACGAAGTGACGCTGCCATTGCTTCTACAGAACCTTGTACGTCTGCTTTCACAATTAAGTTAATTTCTTTTACATCGCCTTCTTGGATTTGTTGGAATAAATCTTCAAGGCTTAATTTAGATTTTTCACCACGCTGAGCAAGTAACGCTTCTTGTGCACGTGATTCACCGATTTGACGAGCTTTCTTCTCATCAGCGAATGCCATGAAACGATCTCCCGCTTGTGGTACTTCGTTTAAACCTGTAATTTCAACAGGAGTTGATGGACCAGCAACTTTTACACGACGACCAATATCACTTACCATTGCACGAACACGTCCGAATGAAGTACCAACAACGATTGGATCTCCAACTCGAAGTGTACCGTTTTGAACAAGTAATGTCGCGATAGTTCCTTTACCTTTATCAAGCTGTGCTTCGATTACAGTACCAGTTGCATAGCGGTTTGGATTTGCTTTATATTCTTCTACTTCACTTACAAGAAGAATCATTTCTAATAAGTTGTCAATTCCTTCACCTTGAATTGCAGAAATTGGTACGAAAATTGTATCTCCGCCCCAAGCTTCTGGAACTAATTCATACTCTGTTAATTCTTGCATTACACGATCAGGATTTGCCGCTGGTTTATCCATTTTATTCACAGCTACAATAATTGGTACTCCAGCTGCTTTCGCATGGCTAATTGCTTCAACTGTTTGTGGCATAACACCGTCATCAGCTGCAACAACAAGGATTGTAATATCCGTTACTTGCGCACCACGAGCACGCATCGTTGTAAATGCCGCGTGACCAGGCGTATCTAAGAATGTAATCTTCTTGTCATTTACTTCAACTTGGTATGCACCAATATGCTGAGTAATTCCACCTGCTTCGCCTGCAGTTACTTTTGAATTACGGATAGAGTCAAGTAAAGTTGTTTTACCATGGTCAACGTGCCCCATAATTGTAACTACAGCTGGACGCTCTTTTAAGTTCTCTTCATCATCTTGCTCATCGATGAATGTTTCAAATTCAGTTTCACTTACAACTACTTCTTCTTCTACTTCAATACCATAATCAGTAGCAATTAACTCAATTGTATCTTTATCTAAGTCTTGGTTAATTGTTGCCATAATTCCAAGCATAAAGAGCTTCTTAATAATTTCAGATGGCTCTTTGCTTAATTTTTTAGCAAGCTCACCTACTGTAAGACTTCCAGAGAAAGTAACTTTATCTGGTGTTTCTACAGTTTGTGTTTGTTGTCTTCCAGCAAAGTTATCTTGACGTTTGTCTTCATTTCCCTTGCCTTTTTTCTTTTTCTTATTGCTGTTCTTTTTACTACGAACAACTTTTTCTTCTACTTCAAACTCATCTGCAACAGAAGGTTTTTCAGTTTGATACGCATTATCTAATTTATTTACTACTTCATCTTCTAACATTGTCATATGATTCGAAACCTCGATATTCATTTCTTTTAGTTTTGTCATAAGATCTTTACTTGAGATATTATGTTGTTTTGCATATTCATGCACTCGAATTTTACTCATACCTTCACCCCCGGTAATTTGTATCGAGCATGCTACGCAGCTTTTTCGCAAAGCCCTCATCTAACACAGCTACAACGACTCGCTCGTCTCTCCCAATCGCATGCCCTAATTGTTGTCGATTTTCGACCTTTCTCATTGGTACGTTGTAATACGTCGCTTTATCCGTGATGCGTTTTGTAGTATTTGCTGACGCATCTTCAGATAGCAATACAAGTTTTGCTTTGCCACTTCGTACTTCTTTTAAAACAAGTTCTTCACCCGAAATAATTTTCCGAGCCCGGTTTGCTAGTCCTAAAAACGATTTCCAATCGGACACTTATTTCGACTCCTTCTCAACAAGCTCAAGAAGCTCTTCGTATAGAGAACCGTCGATTTTCGCTTTTAGATGATGTTCCAAAACATTTTTCTTTTGAGCTTGAAGAATACTTTCTTTATCTTTTGACAAATAAGCACCTCGTCCTGATTTCTTTCCAGTTAAATCAATGGACACTTCTCCCTCTTTGGAACGAACAATGCGAACGAGCTCTCGTTTTGATTTCATTTCTTGCGTTGCAACACATTTTCGTAACGGAACTTTTCGATTGCTCATACTCATCACCTCTATTCGATTTCGTCTTCAACTGAATCGAATCCGAATGCGATTACGCTATCTTCTTCTGTTACAATACCAAGTTGTTTCGCATCAGACTCACTCTTAATATCAATTTTCCAACCTGTTAATTTAGCTGCAAGACGTGCATTTTGTCCACGCTTACCAATAGCTAATGACAGTTGGTGGTCTGGAACAACAACTGTTGTTGCTTTTTCTTCTTCATCTACAAGCACTTTAACAACTTGTGATGGGCTTAAAGCATTTGCAACATATTCTACTGGATCATTTGACCAGCGAACGATGTCAATCTTTTCGCCTTTTAGTTCGTCTACAATGCGTTGTACACGTTGTCCTTTCGGTCCTACACAAGAACCTACTGGATCAACATCAATGTTCTCTGCATGTACAGAAATTTTAGAGCGATCGCCTGCTTCACGTGCTACAGAACGAATTTCAACAGTTCCATCATAAATTTCAGGAACTTCCATTTCGAATAAACGTTTTAAAAGACCAGGATGTGTACGTGATACGTAAATTTGTGGTCCTTTCGTTGTTTTTTCTACTTTCGTAATGAATACGCGAATACGATCATGTGGTTTGTACTGTTCGTTTGGCATTTGCTCACTTACAGGTAATAAAGCTTCTACTTTCCCTAAGCTTACATAGATGAAACGAGCATCTTGACGTTGTACGATACCCACCATGATATCTTCTTCACGGTCACTAAACTCAGAGTAAATAACACCACGCTCTGCTTCGCGCACTCGTTGTGTTACAACCTGTTTTGCAGTTTGTGCTGCAATACGACCAAAATCTTTTGGTGTTACTTCAATCTCTAGTACGTCACCATCTTGATAGTTTGGATTAATTTGTCTTGCTTCTTCAACAGAAATTTCAAGACGTGGATCAAACACATTATCAACAACGTCTTTACGTGCTAAAACTTGAATTGTTCCCACTTCTGGGTTAAAGCTCACACGAACGTTTTGTGCTTGGTTAAAATTGCGTTTATAAGCAGAGATTAACGCTGCTTCAATCGCATCAATAATAATATCTTTGCTAATTCCTTTTTCTGACTCTAATACGAGCAAGGCATCTAACAACTCAGTGCTCATGAAGATCCCCCTTCTAACTAAAACGTAACAGCAAGTCGCGCATTTGCAACTTTATCCATTGGAATTTGGATTTCTTTTTTACGTGTTTTAATTGTTAATAATAATGTAATTGTAGTACCATCGTAGGAAAGTAGCTTTCCTTCAAACATTTTTTCACCATCAATCGGCTCATATGTTTTAATTGCCACTTGTTTTCCTACCGCTTGCTGGAAGTCTTTCTCTTTCTTTAATGGGCGTTCCGCTCCAGGAGATGATACATCCAAAAAGTAAAGATGAGGAATTGGATCCTCTTTATCTAAAGCTTCGCTTAAACGTTCACTTACCGCACCGCATTCTTCAATGTCGACTCCCTTTTCAGAATCGATGAATACGCGTAAGAACCAGTCTTGTCCTTCTTGCACATACTCTACATCTACAAGTTCAAGATTTAACTCTTCAACGATTGGCTGCGCAAATGCTTCTACAACTTCTGTGACTTTCTTATCCATAAACAGCCTCCTTCCTGCCGCCATGTACCATTTACAAGAAAAGACCCCGTCCATAAAAACGGTCCATCTTATTCTTTCTCGTTAGCTAACAAAAGCCCCTGCCGTTAAGCAGGGAATATCTGTCTTAGTATTACCAAATTTAAGAAGTAAAACTTGTAACAAAATATGTATATACGACAGAAATTTCTTACCTCTCCACATCAATAAAACGTAGATAGTAACACGAAAGAGTGGGTTTCCCCACTCTTTTTTTTACACAATATACATGACATGGTTATCTCGGTTAATAGTATACCATAGCAAATGTTGATTTGCAAAGAATTTTCCTACCTATTAGAACAGTGATAACTGGTTTTGATCAGGTAGATCGCCTAAGCAACCTTGACTATCTAAATACTCAATAATTGTTTTCGAAACCTTACTGCGCTGCTGTAAATCTTCTTTTGATAAGAAATCTCCATTTTTACGTGCTTCTACAATACTTAAAGCTGCGTTTGTACCAAGTCCAGGCACTGCATTAAATGGAGGAATTAAAGTATCCCCATCAATAATAAATTCTGTTGCATGCGAACGGTATAAATCAACCTTTTGGAATGAGTATCCACGCTCACACATTTCAAGTGTCATTTCTAGTACTGTTAATAAACTTTTCTCTTTCGGCGCTGCATCCAAACCTTTTTGCGCAATTTCATCAATTCTTACACGTATAGATGCTGAACCTTTCGCCATCGCCTCTACATCAAAGTCATCTGCACGAACTGTAAAGTATGCCGCATAGAATAGAAGCGCGAAATGTACTTTAAAGTATGCAATACGTACAGCCATAAGTACGTAAGCAGCCGCATGGGCTTTAGGGAACATGTACTTTATTTTCTTACATGAATCAATATACCAACCTGGTACATTATTACTTTTCATGTCATCTTCCCATTCTTCCGGTACACCTTTACCTTTACGAACTGACTCCATGATTTTGAAGGCTAATGATGGGTCTAAACCTTGATAGATTAAATATACCATGATGTCATCACGACAACCGATAACTTCACTCAGCGTACATGTACCGTTATAAATTAACTCGTTTGCATTACCAAGCCATACGTCTGTACCATGTGATAGTCCAGAGATTTGGACTAACTCAGAGAATGTCGTAGGTTTCGTCTCTTCTAACATCTGCCTTACGAATTTCGTACCAAACTCTGGTATACCAAGTGTACCTGTTTTACAGTTAATTTGTTCTTCCGTTACCCCTAACGATTCCGGGCCTGAGAAAATTTTCATTACTTCCGGATCGTCTGTTGGGATTGTTTTCGGATCAATACCACTTAAATCTTGTAACATACGAATAACAGTAGGATCATCGTGTCCTAGTATATCAAGTTTCAATAAATTATCATGAATGGAGTGGAAATCAAAGTGTGTCGTTCTCCACTCAGCCCCTATTGAATCTGCCGGAAACTGAATTGGTGAGAAATCAAAGATATCCATGTAATCTGGCACAACGATAATACCACCTGGATGCTGTCCGGTTGTACGTTTTACGCCCGTACATCCTGCTACTAAGCGGTCAATCTCTGCATTTCGAATCGTTAAATTATGATCATTTGCATAACCTTTTACATATCCATAAGCCGTTTTTTCCGCAACTGTACCTATTGTACCCGCACGGTATACATAATCTTCACCGAACAGTACTTTCGTATAGTTATGGGCACGTGGTTGGTATTCCCCGGAGAAGTTCAGATCGATATCGGGTACCTTATCTCCTTTAAATCCAAGGAACGTTTCGAACGGAATATCATGTCCATCTTTCACGTATGGAACATTACATGCAGGACATTCTTTATCCGGCAAGTCAAAACCAGAACCTACAGAACCATCATTAAAGAATTCTGATTGCTTACACTTCGGACATACATAGTGTGGTGGTAATGGGTTTACTTCTGTAATTTCCATCATCGTTGCAACGAATGATGAACCTACCGATCCACGCGAACCTACTAAATATCCGTCTACTAACGATTTTTTCACAAGCTTATGTGAAATTAAATAAATTACGGCAAATCCATGCCCAATAATACTTTTTAATTCTTTTTCTAAACGCGCTTCTACAATTTCAGGTAACTTTTCACCATAAATGCTACGCGCCATTTTATAACTCATGTCACGCGTCTCATCATCTGCACCTTCAATTTTCGGTGTATATAGATCATCTTTCACTGGATGAACATCCCCAATTAATGATGCAATCTTTTGTGTATTCGTTACAACAATTTCTTTCGCTACGTCTTCACCTAAGAATGAAAAACACTCTAACATTTCATCCGTTGTACGGAAATGTACAGGCGGTAATGAATGTCGGTTTAACGGATTGGCTCCGCCCTGCGAACTGACTAAAATTTTGCGATACATCGCATCCTCTGGGTCTATATAATGCACGTTTCCTGTAGCAACAACTGGTTTATCTAACGTCTCACCTAGTTTTACTAAGTTAGAAATAATTGTTTTTAATTGTCCCTCATCTCGAACAAGTTCACGCTCTACTAAATGACGTAACACCTCTGGAGGCATTACTTCAATGTAATCATAGAACTGCGCAATTTCTTCTACCTCTTCAGGAGCTTTTTGCATCATCGCCTCAAACACTTCACCTTTATCACAAGCCGTTCCTACTAAAATTCCTTCACGATATTTTTTTAATAGTGACCTTGGTACTCGTGGTACACGGTAAAAGTAATTTAGGTGAGAATAGGAAACAAGTTTATATAAATTTTTCAACCCTACATCTGATGTGGCAAGTAACGTCATATGACTTGGACGTCCACGCTTATACGCATCCCCTTGCCCCATGCTATCATTTAATTGATCGTGATATTCAAATCCCTTTTCAATCACATCTTTTAACATTTTCACAAGTAAGTATCCCGTTGCTTCTGTATCATAAATCGCACGGTGATGTTGCGTTAATTCAATATCAAGCTTTTTACACATCGTATTTAATCGATGGTTTTTCATTTCCGGGAATAAGAATCTTGCAAGTTCTAACGTATCAATAACAGGATTATTCGTTTTTTCTAGTCCAGCCTTTTTAAAACCTACGTTAATAAAGCCCATATCAAAACTTGCATTATGAGCAACAAGTGTATGGTCGCCCATCCATTCTTCAAACTTTTTAAACACTTCGTCCACTTCTGGTGCATCCGTTAACATATCATCTGTAATACCTGTTAATTCAATAATCGTCGCAGATAATGGTTGATGTGGATTTGCGAAAGATTCAAAGCGGTCAATAATTTCGCCACCTTTTACTTTTACAGCCGCTAACTCGATAACAGTATCATATACAGCTGATAAACCTGTCGTCTCCACGTCGAAAACAACATAAGTTTCCTCTGCAAGTAAACGATGCGCTTCGTTATATGCAATCGGTACACCATCATTAACTAAATTCGCCTCTACACCATATATAACTTTAACCCCAGCCTTTTTACCCGCAGAATATGCCTCTGGGAAAGACTGCGCAACAGCATGGTCTGTAACAGCGATTGCCTCATGTCCCCATTTACCTGCTTGGGCAACAAGTCTAGAAACAGGAGTAACAGCGTCCATTTGGCTCATCGGTGTGTGAAGGTGCAGCTCTACACGTTTTTCACCTTCTGGCGCTTTATCTTTACGAGACGGTCCTGTTATTTCATTTATATCATTTGCAATCATTACTAAATCTCGAACGAATGTATCATTTTGAACAGAACCACGCGCTTTCACCCACATTCCTTTTTTCAAGGATTGCAGCATTGGAATATCTTCTTTGTCACGCGAGAACATTTTGATCATAATTGAATCCGTATAGTCTGTTATTTTTAAAGTTAATAACGTACGGCCACTACGTAGCTCTTTCGTTTCTACATGGAAGACATACCCTTGAACTGTTTTTCTTCTTTCTTCATCTTGAATTTCTCGCATCGGTGTAATCTCTTCATCCGGCTTAATAAGATATCCGAGTACAACCGGTCCTTCATGCACAACGCTACTTTCTTCAGCTTGCTTCTTTGCCATTTCTTCCATAGCTTGTATAACACGTTCACGATCTTCTTGCTGCGTTTGCTCACGAAACTTTTGCATTTCTTCTGTATTTTGCTGTATATGTGTGTCTAACTGAAAACGCGGGAATCCAAAAGTTTCGTATTGATCCCCTACTGGTTTCGCAACGTTTTTCTTTAAAGCAGTAGATTCCAGCTCATTATTCACATTTATTAGCAACTTCACTCCATTCACCTGCGGAAGCTGCTTTTTTAAGTAAGCAAACATAGGTGAAAATGTAATTCGTTCCGTACAAAGTGGCCAATACGCCCTCACTTCTTCTTCTGTAAATTGTTTATTCTCTGTTTCTAATGCAAATGTTGTTCTTGCAATATGAGAAAATGATTGCTTAAGCTTTGTTTCTAGCAATTCATATAATTCTGTAGGCAAAATTCGTGGCACTTGTAAATCAAAATGCCAACTTTTATTCGCTTTATCAATAACGAGCCTTTCAATGCCACCACCTTGTAAATATTGATTTATAAGGTCGTCTGGTATTTGCAACTGCTGGAGCAAAATTTGAAATCGCTCTTGTTGTTCATTTGTTAAAGACATAAGCACTCTCCTTCCATTTGCTATTATAAATTGAAACGTACTACAAAGAAAGATTTCTCCCTTCTTCTTTTACAAAATACGTTTACAAAGAAAGAGAAGGTACCTCATTACGAGGTACCTCTTCTTATTTTAAAATATTTGCAATATATGTTTGAAGTTCTTCTACTTTCACTTCTTCAGACTCGCCTGTAGCACGTACTTTCACTTCTACAATACCTTCGTCTGCTTTTTTACCAACTGTCACGCGAACTGGAAGGCCGAATAAATCTGCATCTGCAAATTTAACACCTGCACGTTCTGCACGATCATCTAGTAATACTTCGTACCCTTGCTCTTGTAATGAGTTGTAGATGTTTTCACCCATTTCACGTTGCGCATCAGATTTCATATTTACTGGAATTACATGCACATGGAACGGTGCAACAGCTTTTGGCCAAACTAAACCGTTCTCATCATTAAACTGCTCTGCGATTGCTGCCACTGTACGAGATACACCGATACCGTAACAACCCATAATAAGTGGTTGTGTTTTTCCGTTTTCATCTAGGAATGTTGCGTTCATTGCTTCACTATAACGAGTTCCTAATTTGAATACATGGCCAACTTCAATTCCGCGTGCGAAAAGAATTGTTCCATTTCCATCTGGAGACTGGTCTCCTTCTTGAATGAAGCGTAAATCTGTATATTGACTTACTTTAAAGTCACGTTCTGGATTTACATTTACATAATGGAATCCTTCTTCATTCGCTCCTGAACATCCGTTAACAATTGATGCTACAGCATGGTCTGCGATAATTTCGATATCCCCTGTTACACCAATCGGTCCTAAAGAACCAACTTCACAGTTTAATAATTCTTTCACTTCTTCATGAGAAGCAAGCTCAACAACTGAAGCGCCGTATACATTTTTCACTTTTACATCGTTTACTTCATGATCACCACGAACAAGTACAACTACTAATTTCTCATCTACTTTAAATACCATAGACTTAATGCACTTGTCAGCTTCAATGTTTAAGAATGCAGATACTTCTTCAATTGCTTTTTGATCTGGTGTTGCTACTTTTTCAAGTGCCTTTTCTGCTTCATCACTCTTCGTATACGTAGCTACCACAGGAGCCATTTCGATGTTTGCTGCATAATTAGATGTATCAGAGTATGCAATTGTATCTTCACCAACTTCAGATAATACCATAAATTCATGCGTATCTTTTCCGCCCATTGCTCCAGAGTCAGCAATAACTGCACGGAAATTCAAGCCACAACGAGCAAAAATGTTAGAGTATGCTTTGTATAAGCGATCGTATACTTCATCTAAGCTCTCTTGTGTAGCATGGAAAGAGTATGCATCTTTCATTAGAAACTCTCTTCCACGTAATAAACCGAAACGAGGTCTTTGTTCATCACGGAATTTTGTTTGAATTTGGTACAATGTTAACGGTAATTTTTTATATGATTTCACTTCATCACGTACAAGATCCGTAATTACTTCTTCATGTGTCGCTCCTAATGCGAATTCACGAGCGTTACGATCTTTCATACGCATTAATTCAGATCCGTAAGAATACCAACGGCCTGATTCTTGCCATAATTCTGCAGCTTGCATCGCTGGCATTAATAATTCTACAGCTCCTGCGCGCTCCATTTCTTCTCGAACGATACGTTCTACTTTGTGTAGTACTTTTAATCCAAATGGTAGAAAACTATAAATACCAGAAGCATTTTGACGCATAAAACCTGCACGAAGTAATAACTGATGACTCTTAATCTCCGCATCAGCTGGAACTTCACGTAATGTAGGACTGAATACCATACTTTGTTTCATTTATTCGCACCTCTTCATTTTACTCTTACACGCAGTAAAACCCCTCACCTCGAGTTAGGTGAGGGATTTTATTCTACGAGCTCTATTTCATTATAAGTTTCACTTTATTTTACAAGAAAAACTTACGAATGTCATTCCAAGTTACAACTAACATAAGTAACATTAATAATGCAAAACCAATAAAGTGAACCATTCCTTCTTTTTGGCGGTCAATTGGTTTCCCTCGTAACGCTTCAATTAAGAAGAAGAACAAACGTCCACCGTCTAAAGCAGGGACTGGTAGTAAATTAAATAAACCAAGGTTAATACTTAAAACTGCCGCTAAACTTAATACACGCGTAAATCCATAATCTACGACTTGATCTGTTAGATTATAAATTCCTACTGGACCTGACAACTCATTAATAGAGAATTGACCAGTTACTAATTTCACAAGTGAATCAAAAATTAGTTTTGTCCATTGGTATGTTTGTTCAAATCCTGATTTAATAGAACCCATTACTGTTTTCTCTACTGGAGAGTAAACACCAATTCTACCTACTTCGTCTTTTCCTTCTTTATCGAGTGTTGGCGTTACTTTTACATTAAACTGTTCATTATCACGCTTTACTTGTAACGTAATTTCTTTATTTGGGTTTTCACGTACAATGGTAACAACATCTTTCCATGTACTTGTGTTTTTCCCATCGATTGCTTGAATTGTATCATTTTCTTTTAATCCGGCTTGCTCGGCTGCACTATTCTCCATTACTTTTCCAACCATTGGCTTGTCAACAGGAACACCTTGTACAAATCCAAGAATCACAAAAATAACAAATGCTAAAATGAAGTTCATTGCAGGACCTGCAAAGATTGTTAAGGCACGTTGACCCAATTTCTTGGAGCCGAACTGCCTATTATACGGAGCAATTTGTATTTCTTCACCCGCAGTAATAATACGAGCCTTTTCATTCACTCGGAATGTTTGAAGCTCTTCCTCGTACTCTTCATAGCCCGAAATTGCTAAATTATGCTCTAAATCAGCTTGTTCGACTTCAATGACACGAACATTTGGATACTTTTCATATCCATCAAAAACTAATTTCGCAACTTCGTCTTTTTCATTTAATACAAGGCCAACCTTTTTTCCAGGCTTTAACTCAACTGTGTCTGCATCCTCGCCAGCCATTCTTACATAGCCACCAAGGGGCAGTAATCGAATCGTATACACCGTTTCATTCTTTTCAAATGAGAATATTTTCGGACCAAAACCAATCGCAAACTCACGGCATAAAATACCTGCTCTTTTTGCGAAATATAGATGCCCTAGCTCATGGAAAAATACGAGTGCACCGAAAATTAATATAAAGGCAATCGCTGTATTCAATTCCATACCACCTTTGCTAAATTTGTTCCATCACAAACCGTCTTGTGGTTGCATCAATTTCCAGAATTTCCTCTAAGCTCGGACGTGCAATGACATTGTGATGGTTCATTGCTTTTTCAATGAGGTCTTCCACTGTTAAGAAACCAATTCTCTTTTGTAAAAAAGCTTCAACAGCTACTTCATTCGCTGCATTCATTACAGCTGGCATACTTCCACCTGTTTTTCCAGCTTCATACGCAAAACGCAAACAACGGAAACGTTCTTGGTTCATTTTCTCAAAATGCAATGTTCCCATTTCCCATAAATTTAACTGCTTTGTGTCTGAAAGAGGTAATCGATCAGGATATGTAAGTGCGTATTGAATTGGTACTCGCATATCAGGTGAGCCAAGCTGTGCCATCACACTACGATCTTCAAATTCAACCATAGAATGAATAATACTTTCTTTATGTAAAACAACATCGATTTGCTCATAAGGGATACCAAAAAGCCAATGTGCTTCAATTACTTCTAGCCCCTTATTCATCATTGTAGCAGAATCAATTGTAATTTTCGAACCCATTGACCAGTTTGGATGTCGAAGCGCATCTTCTACCGTCACATGATGCAATTCATCTCTCGTTTTATCACGGAAACTTCCTCCAGAAGCTGTAATAATCAGTCGAGAAATTCTTTTTTCATTTTCACCATTCAAGCATTGAAAAATAGCTGAATGTTCACTGTCTACTGGAAGTAACGAAACATTATGTTTTCGTGCTGCTTCCATTACAAGATGCCCTGCGGTTACTAACGTTTCTTTGTTTGCAATTCCGATTGTTTTTTTCGCCTCAATTGCACGAAGTGTTGGTAACAACCCTACGCTACCTACAACAGCATTTACTACAATCTCTGCATCTGGATGTAATGCTACTTCTAAAAGCCCTTCACTACCATATACAATTTTTGTATTTCCAGAGACAGCTTGTAATTTTAAAACATCTTCCTCTCTTTGCACAGAGACAATTTGCGGAGAAAATTCTTGAATTACCTTTACTGCGTAGTCAATATTTTTCCCTACAGAAAAAGCAACGAGACGGAATTGGTCTGGGTGCGAGCGTAATACATCTAAAGTTTGTGTACCAATTGATCCGCTTGCACCTAATAAACTAATGTTTTTCATGACTCCAACCCCTCGTTCATTTATTAATTGTATTGTAATAAGAAGTAGAGAATTGGTAAAACGAATAACCAACTATCTGTTCGATCTAATATACCACCATGTCCAGGTAAAATTGTACCTGAATCTTTTACGCCATAATGACGTTTAAATGCAGATTGTACTAAATCACCAATTTGTCCAAAAATAGAAATGATAATTGTCAACACAATTAAAATCCCTACATTAGCCTCAACTGGGAAGAACATATTGTAAACAAGTGCCACAACAATCCCACAAACGATGCCGCCTAATGAACCTTCAATCGTTTTATTCGGACTAATTTCTGGCCATAATTTTCTTTTTCCTAATGCTTTCCCTACGAAATATGCGCCTGAATCGGTAGCCCATATAACAAATAATGCGCAAAACACATATTTAATTCCTAAAATTCTCGTTTCATTCAAATATAAGAATCCCATTGCAACATATGTTGTTGCCATTAGTAAAAAGGAAGCATGGTCAAAAGTAAATGTATTCTTAGAAAGGACTGTATATGATAAAAGTAATAAAACAATCACAAATGTGATTTCTAATTTACCTAATCCAATCCAAGTAAACAGTTCTGATGCACTACTTGGAATTAAAATAACCCATAATAATACTGCAGCTAAAACTGTTGGTACTGAAATAAGCGTAAGCTTATTCATACGAATTAATTCATATAAACCTATAGAAGCAAGTGCATACACTAAAACCGTAAAAGGCACGCCACCGTAAATTACGATGGGAATGAATAGCGCGGCAGCAACCACTCCAGTAATAATTCTCTGTTTCACTACCAAACCCTCTCTTTCTACACGCCTCCGAATCTGCGCCCTCTATGTTGAAAGTCTGTAATCGCATTTAGCAAATGTTCCTCGGTAAAATCTGGCCAATACACATCTGTAAACCAAAACTCCGAATATGCAATTTGCCATAACATGAAATTACTAATACGTAGCTCTCCGCTCGTACGGATTAACAACTCTGGATCAGGTAAAGAACTCGTCATTAAGTAGGAAGAAAGCATTTCTTCACTTACATCTTCAACACGAATTTTTCCTTCCTCACTATCTTTCACCATATGTTGCACAGCAGAAACGATCTCATCTCGACTTCCATAGTTTAACGCGAAATTAAGAATTAATCCCGTATTCTCTTTCGTATCTTCCATGGCCTTTTCCATCGCTCTGCGTGTATGCGTAGGAAGACGATCTTGTTGTCCTATCACTCGGACTTGTACGTTCTCTTCAATCAATTCTGGTAAAAATGTACCTAGAAATTCTTCTGGAAGCCTCATTAAATAGTCAACTTCCTTTTTCGGTCTTTTCCAGTTCTCAGTTGAAAAAGCATAAAGAGTTAACACTTTCACATTAAGTTTGCTTGCAAATTTTGTGATTTTCTTTACAACTTGCATGCCTTCATGATGTCCCGCAATACGAGGCATCGCTCTCCTCTTTGCCCATCTTCCATTACCATCCATAATGATGGCAATATGTTCTGGGATGTATCCTTTTTTCACTTTTTCAACGAGATGATCAAACGATGCGACCTTTTTACTTTTAAAAAAAGGAAAGTTTTTAAACATCATTCATACCCTCCAGCAAGCAGACGTATGCCTAAAAGTGTAAAAAGACCCCCTTAAGAAGAGGGTCATATTTGCGAAGGTATCGCTATTACACTTCCATGATTTCTTTTTCTTTGTTTTTTGCGATTTCGTCAACTTTTGCAATATATTTATCTGTTTCTTTTTGGATATCTTCAGTATATCCTCTTAAATCATCTTCTGTAATATCGCCAGCTTTTTCAAGCTTCTTAAGATCATCGTTACTGTCACGACGTACGTTACGAACAGCAACTTTTGCTTCTTCAGCATATTTTTTCACAACTTTTACAAGATCGCGACGACGCTCTTCTGTTAATGCAGGGAATGCAATACGAATTACAGTTCCATCATTAGAAGGATTTAAGCCTAAATCTGCTTTTAAGATTGCTTTTTCAATATCACCGATAGAAGTTTTATCATAAGGTTGAATTACAAGTAAACGTGCTTCTGGAACTGTAATGTTCGCTAATTGCACAACAGGTGTTGGTGCACCATAGTAATCAACTTGTACCTTATCTAATACAGACGAGCTTGCACGACCTGCGCGAACTGTTGCCAATTCACGAGAGTAAGCAGCAACTGCTTTTTCCATTTTTTCATTTGAAGACTTCAATACTTGTTGTCCCATATTTATTTCCCCCTTACAACTGTTCCGATATTTTCGCCTAAAACGGCACGTTTAATGTTACCTTTTTCCATAACTGAGAATACAATTAATGGAATATCATTGTCCATACATAAAGAAGAAGCTGTTGAATCCATTACACCTAAACCTTCTTTTAATACATCTAAGTAAGTAAGTGTTTCGTATTTCGTAGCTGTTGGGTCAAGAGATGGATCTGCATTATATACGCCATCTACATTGTTTTTCGCCATTAAGATAACGTCTGCTTCGATTTCCGCTGCACGTAGTGCTGCTGTTGTATCTGTAGAGAAATATGGGTTACCTGTACCTGCTGCAAAGATCACAACACGTTTTTTCTCTAGATGACGAACTGCTTTACGACGAATGTAAGGCTCTGCTACTTGACGCATTTCGATTGAAGTTTGAACACGAGTTTGAATTCCAATGTTCTCCAAGCTATCTTGAAGAGCTAATGAGTTCATAACTGTTGCTAACATACCCATGTAATCCGCTCCAGCACGATCCATTCCCATTTCACTTCCGATTTTTCCACGCCAAATGTTTCCGCCACCAACAACAACAGCAACTTCTACATCAAGTTCTGCAATTTCTTTCACTTGTTCCGCAACTGATTTAATAACAGATGGGTTAATTCCAAATCCTTGTTCGCCAGCTAACGCTTCTCCGCTTAGCTTTAATACGACACGATTATATTTCGGTTTACTCATAATGAACCTCCAATTGCTTACATCTTTATTTTAAAAAAGGGAACACAATGTGTTCCCTAATCTGTATTAGTTACTACCTTTTACTTGGTTCATTACTTCTTCAGCAAAGTTGTCTTCGCGTTTTTCGATACCTTCACCAACAGCGTAGCGAACGAATCCTTTTAATGTTCCGCCTTTAGACTCAACGAATTGACGAACTTTCATATCAGGGTTTTTAACGAATGCTTGGTCAAGTAAGCAAATTTCTTCGAAGAATTTGCCAAGACGGCCTTCAACCATTTTTGCAACGATTTTTTCAGGCTTGCCTTCGTTTAAAGCTTGTTGTGTTAATACTTGACGCTCATGCTCAACTTCTTCAGCTGTTACAGCATCGCGGTCAATGTATTTAGGGTTAACTGCTGCGATGTGCATTGCTACATCTTTAGCAGCAGCTTCGTCAGTAGAACCTTCAAGAACTGTTAATACACCAATACGTCCACCCATGTGTAGGTAAGCGCCGAATGCATCAGCATCAGTTTTTGTTACGATTTCGAAACGACGAAGTGTAAGTTTTTCACCAATTTTAGCGATTGCTTCGTTGATGTGCTCTTCTACTGTTTTGCCGCCTTCGATTGTTTGAGCCATAGCTTCTTCAATATTAGCTGGTTTGTTAGCTAATAAGTGAGCAGCTAATTCTTTAATTAATGCTTGGAAACCTTCGTTTTTCGCAACGAAATCAGTTTCAGAGTTTAATTCTAAGATTAAACCTTCGTTACCGTTTGTTTCGATGAAAGTTAAACCTTCAGCAGCGATGCGGTCTGCTTTTTTAGCAGCTTTTGCAATACCTTTTTCACGTAAGAAGTCAATTGCTTTCTCCATGTCGCCATTAGTCTCAGTTAAAGCTTTTTTGCAGTCCATCATACCTGCGCCTGTTTTTTCACGAAGTTCTTTTACCATTTGTGCAGTGATTGCCATATTTTTCATCCTCCTAAAATATGTATTTATACCTTTTATAAAGGTGTTTATACCTTAAAAAAGGTGATAAAAGGCCGAACCCCTTATCACCTTTCCAAATTTGTTACGCAGTAACAGTTTCTTCACCTTGTTTTGCTTCAAGGATCGCGTCTGCCATTTTAGATGTAAGAAGTTTTACAGCACGAATTGCATCATCGTTTGCTGGGATAACGTGATCGATTTCGTCTGGATCACAGTTTGTATCAACGATACCGATGATTGGAATGTGTAATTTGCGTGCTTCAGCAACTGCAATACGCTCTTTACGAGGGTCTACTACGAATAATGCACTTGGAAGACCTTTCATATCTTTAATACCGCCTAAGAATTTCTCAAGACGCTCTAACTCTTTTTTAAGTTGAACAACTTCTTTCTTAGGAAGTACTTCGAAAGTACCATCTTCTTGCATTTTTTCGATGTCTTTAAGGCGCTTGATACGCTTTTGGATTGTTTGGAAGTTTGTTAAAGTTCCACCTAACCAACGTTGGTTAACGAAGTACATACCAGCACGAGTTGCTTCTTCTTTAATAGCTTCTTGTGCTTGTTTTTTAGTACCTACGAATAAGATGTCTCCGCCTTCAGCAGCGATGTCACGCATCGTTCTGTAAGCTTCCTCAACTTTTTTCACAGTTTTTTGTAAGTCGATGATGTAGATACCGTTACGCTCTGTGAAAATGTAACGCTTCATTTTTGGGTTCCAACGACGAGTTTGATGTCCGAAATGAACACCAGCTTCAAGCAATTGCTTCATAGAAATTACTGACATAATATAGTTCCTCCTAAATGGTTTTTGATATCCTCCGTTTACTTCATCTCTAAGCGAAACTACAAACGTAGCACCAACACTTAAATCAGTAAACGTGTGTACTTTGTACTGACACCACTGCTTACTATATCATACTGAAATATTACAATCAAGTCGAAAATGCGAACAATGTAAAACTTTCTTTGTTCACACTCGAATTCTAGTATTACCAACCTGTATTTCCTTTAAGCAAAAAAATAAAATTCAATTCATAGCTTTTCCGAAAAACACGATTATGACGCTATTTACAAACAACATCAATCTTTTATACACAAAAAAACTCTCCTCAAAAAATGAGGAGAGTTTTATAAATTAGTTTGTTTTTAATTTAGCAAGTTCCTGTAGAAACTTGTCGTTTAGCACTTTAATGTATGTTCCTTTCATACCTAAAGAGCGAGACTCAATAACACCAGCACTCTCTAATTTACGAAGTGCATTTACGATTACAGAACGAGTAATTCCTACGCGATCAGCAATTTTACTTGCAACAAGTAAACCTTCTGTTCCATTTAATTCTTCGAAGATATGCTCGATTGCTTCTAACTCACTGTAAGATAATGAGCTAATCGCCATTTGAACAACAGCTTTACTACGTGCTTCCTCTTCGATTTCTTCTGCTTTTTCACGTAAGATTTCCATACCTACTACAGTTGAACTGTATTCAGCAAGGATTAAATCATCGTCTAAGAACTCTTGACCAAGACGAGCTAACACTAATGTGCCTAGACGCTCACCGCCACCAACGATTGGTACGATTGTAGTTAAACCTTGACCAAATAATTCTCTATTTTCTACTGGGAATGCTGTGTAAGCACTGTTTACATCTAAGTTTGAAGATGTTTCTGTAATGTTGAATAAGCTTTGCGTGTATTCTTCCGGGAATTGACGCTCTGCAAGCATTTGTTTCATACGCTCATTCTCAATTTGTTGGTGAATTGCATAACCTAGTAATTTACCACGACGGCTTACTACGAATACGTTCGCTTCGATTACTTCACACATTGTGTCAGACATTTCTCTAAAGTTTACAGGCTTTCCTGCTGCGCTCTGTAATAACGCATTTAATTTTCTTGTTTTTGCTAATAATTCCATTTCAAAAGTTCCTCCTACATGTTACTTACATATTTTTTCATCACTTGGAAACTAGGGCGAGTCACCTGATGACACTATTACAAAATAAACTGGCTCACATCTTTATTTTTAGCAATCGTTGCTAATTTCTCCTCAACGTATTGAGGTGTTATCGTTATTTTCTCTAACGTAATTTCAGATGCTTCAAACGATAAATCTTCAAGGAGTTTCTCCATAATCGTATGAAGTCTTCTTGCTCCAATATTATCTGTATCCTGATTAACTTGATAAGCAATCTCAGCAATCTTACGAATAGCTTCGTCTGAAAATTCAATTTCTATACCTTCAGTCGCTAATAAAGCCATATATTGTTTAATTAACGCATTGTCAGGCTCGATTAATATTTTAACAAAATCATCTGTCGATAATTTTGTTAATTCTACTCGAATCGGAAATCTCCCTTGCAGTTCTGGAATTAAATCCGACGGTTTAGACATATGAAACGCTCCAGCTGCAACGAATAAAATATAATCCGTTTTTACTGATCCGTATTTTGTCGCAACATTCGATCCTTCTACAATTGGTAAAATGTCACGTTGCACGCCTTCACGTGATACATCTACGCTATTCGACTGCTTACCAGCAATTTTGTCAATTTCATCGATAAAAATAATCCCGAGCTGTTCAGCACGATAAACAGCCTCTTGTGTAACTTCATCCATATCAATTAAGCGCTGTGCTTCCTCATTTGTCAAGAGTTTTCTTGCTTCTTTCACAGAAAGTTTACGTTTTTTTGTTTTTTTCGGCATAAAACTTCCTAATGCATCTTGGAAATTCATTCCCATTTGTTCCATGCCAGTTCCTTGTAACATATCGAACATGGAAGACTGTTGCTCAGTCACTTCAATCGATACAATTTCATCTTCAAGAAGTCCTGCAGCAAGCTTTCTTTCCACATCTTGACGTTTCTTTTCGATTTCAACATCTTCCTGTGCATCAGATGTTTGATTCGAATTTTGAGCACCGCCAAATAGCATTTCTAATGGGTTTTTAAATCCAGATTGTTTCTCCGGACTCGGCACTAAAATTTCAACAAGACGTTGGTTCGCTTGTTCTTCTGCTTTGTCTTGTACTTTAATTACCATTTCTTCTTTCACGATACGAACTGACGTTTCCACAAGGTCACGTACCATCGATTCTACATCTCTACCTACATATCCAACTTCTGTAAATTTGGTAGCTTCAACCTTAATAAAAGGTGCTCCAACGAGTTTCGCCATTCGTCGTGCTACCTCTGTTTTACCAACACCTGTCGGTCCAATCATTAAAATATTTTTAGGTGCAATTTCATCACGTAGATTTTCAGCTAATTTACTTCGACGATATCGATTTCTTAAAGCTACAGCAACCGCTTTCTTCGCATCTTTTTGACCGATAATGTATTGATCTAATTTTTCCACAATTTGACGCGGAGTAAAATGTAAATGCATATAAAATGCCTCCCTTACGATTCTACAATTCTTCCACAATTATATTGTGGTTTGTATAAACACAAATATCGCCAGCAATGTCTAAACTCGCTTTCGCAATTTGCTTCGCTGTTAAATGTTCACTTGCATATTGCTTTAAAGCACGACCTGCAGAAAGCGCATAATTCCCACCAGATCCAATCGCTAAAATACCATCATCCGGTTCAATCACTTCTCCTGTACCTGAAACAAGAAGCATAGTTGTTTTATCCATGACAATGAGCATCGCTTCTAGCTGACGTAACATTTTGTCGCCACGCCATTGTTTTGCCATCTCAACTGCAGCACGCTGCAAGTTCCCATTGTACTCTTCTAATTTCCCTTCAAACATTTCAAAAAGAGTAAATGCGTCAGCAACGGAACCTGCAAAGCCAGCTAAAACTTTCCCTTGGAAAAGTTTACGGACTTTACGAGCTGTATGTTTCATTACAACTGCATTTCCCATTGTCACCTGACCATCTCCAGCCATTGCACATTCTCCATTATGATGAACTGCAAATATCGTTGTAGCGTGGAAATTTCCCATAGAAAAAACTCCTTTATATGTTTTTATAGCTTTAAAAGCAATTTATGCCCGCGGGTGATGCTTCATGTAGACCGAACGCAATCTTTCTTTAGAGACATGCGTATAAATTTGTGTCGTCGACAAATTCTCATGACCAAGTAGCTCCTGTACAGTACGTAAATCTGCCCCTTCATCTAACATGTGTGTAGCAAATGTATGCCTTAACATATGGGGACTTATCCGCATTGTCAGTGAAGCTTTCTTAATGAGTTCGTTTAATACATAACGTACCCCTCGACTTGTTAGCGGCGTGCCTTTCGCATTTAAAAATACCATATGAGAGTGTTCTTCAGTTTTGTGAGCTAACTGTTTTCTCCCGTTCTCTATATAAGTAATTAAAGCATCTTGCGCATAGCTTCCGAACGGAATATACCTTTGTTTTTTTCCTTTTCCCATTACTAAAATTGTTCCCACCGCGAAGTCAATATCGGTAAGTTGTAAATTGACACATTCACTCACACGGATTCCAGTCGCATACATCAACTCTAATAAAGCTTGATTCCTTTGACCTAGCGGCGTTTCCGTATCAGCAACTTCAAATAATTCCTCTAATTCTTCAGCATATAAAAACTTTGGGATTGACAATTCTTTTTTGGGGAGTGACGCAAGTGCAAACGGATTATCTTTCCGATAACCTTCACGCATCAAAAAACGATATAAACTTCGTAAGCTTGATACTTTTCTTGCGACAGATTTACGGGCTAACTTTTCATCGTGCAACGTCGTTAAGTACAAACGAACATCCGCGTATGTAACATCTAAAAAAGAGGATATGCCTTCTCGCTCCATAAATTGCACAAAATGTTCTAAATCATTTTGATAACTTGCAATTGTATATTTTGAATAATTTCTTTCAATTTGTAAATATCCAACGAATAATTGTAACAATTTCTTCACATTCACACAATTCACCTCAATAAAGGCTACTAAATCGTATCACAACTTAGTAGCCTTTGCAAGAAATTTAACTAAATATTTACAAAATTTTGAATTGTTTCTAAAGCGCGTGTTGCATATGCTTCATTTCGTTCTGCTTTCCTCTTAATTTTCTTCTCTAACGGTGCAAACAAACCGAAGTTTGCATTCATTGGCTGGAAGTTTTTCGCGTTTGTCGCAGTAATATAATTCGCCATACTTCCCATTGCAGTTACAGGCGGTAATACAACCGGTTCTTCACCTTTCACAAGTCGAGCAGCGTTAATACCCGCTAGTAATCCTGACGCCGCTGATTCAACATATCCCTCTACTCCAGTCATTTGACCAGCGAAGAATAAATCATCACGTTGTTTATATTGATATGTTGGACGAAGCAAGTTAGGTGAATTAATAAACGTATTACGATGCATTACACCATAACGTACAATCTCTGCGTTTTCCAGTCCTGGAATCAACTGTAACACTTCTTTTTGTGGTCCCCACTTTAAATGCGTTTGGAAACCTACGATATTGTATAACGTTCCTGCTGCATCATCTTGACGTAACTGAACAACAGCATATGGCGTTTTCCCTGTTTTCGGATCTTCTAATCCAACAGGTTTCATCGGTCCAAATACTAGCGTCTGTCTTCCTCTACTTGCCATAACTTCTACCGGCATACAACCTTCAAAGAAAATTTCTTTTTCAAATTCTTTTAAAGGTACTGTTTCAGCAGCAATTAAAGCCTCGTAAAAACGGTCAAATTCCTCTTCCGTCATTGGGCAGTTTAAATATGCAGCTTCACCTTTATCGTAACGAGACTTTAAATATACTTTATTCATATCAATGCTGTCTTTCTCAACAATCGGTGCTGCAGCATCATAGAAATAAAAATAATCTTCACCTGTTAATTCTTTTAATTGTGCAGCAAGATCAGGAGACGTAAGTGGACCTGTCGCGATAACAGTAGGTCCTTCTGGAATTTCAGTAATTTCTTCATTCATCACAGTTACGTTCGGATGGTTTTTCACATACTCCGTTACCTTTGCCGCAAATTCATGACGATCTACAGCTAAAGCCCCTCCTGCTGGTACAGAGCACTCATCAGCTGCACGAATAATAACAGAGTCCATTAAACGCATTTCTTCTTTAATAACACCAACAGCGTTTGTTAATGTGTTTGCGCGAAGCGAGTTACTACATACTAACTCTGCAAATTTATCTGTGTGATGAGCTGGCGTTTGCCTTACTGGTCTCATTTCATATAATTTCACTTGGACACCACGTTTTGCAATTTGGTAAGCTGCTTCACTTCCTGCAAGACCTGCGCCAATGACGTTTACTACTTGTGTTGTCATATTTATCACCTTTCCTTTTCTTCCCGAAAAAAATGTGAGCAGTTACGCTCACATTTGTTGTTCTTCTTCATAATCACACGAAATACATTGTACTTGCACGCCTTTTTTCAACTTCTTCTCTACAAGCATACCTTCGCACTTCGGACATTTACGACCAATTGGTTTATCCCAAGATACAAAGTCACACTCTGGATACGTACCGCATCCATAGAAAAGACGTTTCTTTTTATTACTACGGCGTTCAATAATTTGACCTTTATCACACTTCGGACAAGTAACACCGATTTCTTTCACAATCGGTTTTGTATTACGACAATCTGGGAAATTCGAACAAGCCATAAATTTCCCGTATTTACCCATTTTAAAGACCATTGGGTGATCACACAGTTCACAATCTTCCCCAGCTGGTTCATCTTTAATTTCCACTTCACGCATTTCTTTTTCCGCTTTTTCTAAACGCGGTTCAAAGCCTACGTAGAAATCATCAACAATTTTTACCCAATTCGCATTTCCTTCTTCTACTTCATCAAGACTTTGCTCCATGTTAGCAGTAAATTCAATGTTAATAATTTCTGGGAAAAACTCTAAAATAAGTTCAATAACTATTTCACCAAGTTCAGTTGGAACGAAGCGTTTATTATCCAAACCTACGTATCCACGTTTTTGAATCGTTTCAAGTGTCGGTACGTAAGTCGATGGTCTTCCAATTCCAAGCTCTTCAAGTGTTCTTACTAGACGAGCCTCTGTATAGCGCGGCGGAGGTTGTGTAAAGTGTTGCTTCGGTTCTAAATCCTTCGAAAATACCGTTTCCCCTACTTCTAAAGGTGGCAACATTTTATCCTTTTCTTCAGCCCCGTCATCTTTCGACTCTACATACACTTTCATAAATCCTGGAAACTTTACAACCGATCCACTTGCACGGAACTGAACATTGTTATTAATGAGTCTAGCTGTCACAGTATCCATTATAGCAGACGCCATTTGACTTGCAACAAATCGCTCCCAAATCAGTTTATACAACCGAAGTTGATCCCGACTTAAGAAACTCTTTAGTTCCTCTGGCCTTCTCATTACCGAAGTAGGACGAATTGCCTCATGCGCATCTTGCGCGTTCGACTTTTTCGTTTCTTTCTTCTTTTCTGTCCCTATGTATTCCGCACCAAACGCCTCTGTAATGTAAGTACGCGCCTCTGTTTGAGCTGTTTCTGAGATACGTGTTGAGTCAGTTCTCATATACGTAATAAGACCTACAGTCCCTTGCTTTCCAAGATCTATCCCTTCATACAATTGCTGCGCGAGCATCATTGTTTTCTTTGCTCGCATGTTTAACTTACGAGCTGCCTCTTGTTGCAAGGAAGATGTTGTAAACGGTAATGCAGGATTACGTTTTCGCTCTTTTCGCGTTACATTTTCAACTGAAAACGCATTATCTTTCATCTGTTCAATTATTTCATTCACTTGCGTTTCATTCGTTAATTGAACTTTTTCACCATCTACACCGTAAAAACTTGCTTCAAATGTGTCTTTCCCTTTCACAAATTCTGTCTTAATTGTCCAGAATTCTTCAGGCTCAAAGATTTGAATTTCTTTTTCACGTTCGATAATTAAACGAACTGCTACAGATTGTACGCGTCCTGCACTTAATCCTTTTTTTACTTTCTTCCATAATAAAGGACTAATATTGTAACCAACAAGACGATCTAGTATACGCCTTGCTTGTTGTGCATCTACTAAATCCATATTAATCGCACGAGGATGTTTAAATGATTCTTTTATTGCATCTTTTGTAATCTCATTAAACACAACTCGGCAATCTGATTCAACGTCCACATTTAACGTATTGGCTAAATGCCAAGCAATCGCTTCCCCTTCGCGGTCTGGATCGGCCGCGAGATAGACTTTCTTTGCTTTTTTGGCCGCTGATTTTAAATCTTTTAAGACGGGACCTTTACCACGAATGGTAATATACTTCGGGGTGAAGTTGTTCTTTACTTCTATCCCCATTTGGCTTTTAGGTAAATCGCGAACGTGTCCCATAGACGCGACAACTTTGTATTTTTTCCCTAAATATTTCTCAATGGTCTTCGCCTTAGAAGGCGACTCCACGATTACGAGGTAATCTGACATGCTAGTGCCTCCTTAAGAGGTGGATTCAAGTCTTCATCAATCTTATTGATTTCTCTTGTTTTTGTCAATCAAGAATGAATATACCATACAGTGCCTATCTACCATTTGTCAATAATTGTTTAATAAAAACATAAAAATATAAGGTTAATTTAAAACTTCTTCCAAGATATCTTCTGCATTTCTTACTAGTTTTGCTCCTTGTTGAATGAGATGATTCGTTCCTGATGCACTATCTATAAATATAGGTCCAGGAAGTGCAAATACCTCTCTATTTTGCTCTAAAGCAAGGTCCGCAGTAATAAGTGTTCCACTTCTTGATTTCGCTTCTACAACTAAAACACCCTTACTTATACCACTAATAATCCGGTTCCTTTTTGGAAAATACCATTTTTTCGGTGCATAGTGCGGTGGATACTCTGTTAATAACAATATATATTCATTCCACTTTTCATATAAATGTCTATTCTCTTTTGGATACATATACGATAATCCATGTCCTAGTATTGCAATAGTCGGGCAATGCCGTCTTACTGTAATTTCATGAGACATTGTATCTATCCCTCTTGCAAACCCACTGACAATAAGCCATTCCCTTTCTAATAATGGGTGTAAAATAAATTTTAAACTCTCATGTCCATATAAAGTCGGTTCTCTCGTTCCAATAACCGCTAATTTATTCGCTTTATTGAGAAAACACTTCTCTCCTTTTCCATATAACACAAAGGGGGGATCCTGTATTTCACGTAATAATTGTGGATAATCTTCATCCCATATAGTCATATAAAAGATTCGATTTTTCTCTAAATAAGATATATATTGCGGGAGATTTGAACTTTGAAGAAAATTTACTAATTCTGAAGATTTTTTCGAGGATATTCCAGTGTAGTATTCCATTTGTTTTGTATTAAAAGTGTATATTCTCTTCAATTCAGGATCGACATATAGTAGTCTTTTCATTGCCTTCCAATGATCTGCTAAAAAATAATGAAGATGTAATAATCGTTCTCTTTTCATCTTAATTCTCCTTACCCATAATTTTTATTATGTAAACAAGAATTGCGTAAAAAGACACCTTCAAGCAAGAAGGTGTCTTTCAACAGATTAGTAGTTTTTACAAGTCTCAAATAGACCTTTTTCTTTTAAGACAGAGATTAGTGTTTCACCCATAATCGCTGGAGTTTCCGCTACTTTAATACCGCAAGCTTCCATCGTTTTAATCTTTTCAGCAGCAGTTCCTTTACCACCAGAAATGATTGCACCAGCATGGCCCATACGTTTGCCAGCAGGCGCTGTTTGGCCACCAATGAAGCCTACAACAGGTTTTGTCATATTAGCTTTCACCCATTCAGCCGCCTCTTCTTCCGCTGTACCACCGATTTCACCAATCATAATTACAGCATGCGTTTCTTCATCTTCATTAAATGCTTTTAACGCATCAATAAAGTCCGTACCGTTAACTGGGTCCCCACCGATACCTACAGCAGTAGATTGGCCAATACCTTCTTGTGTTAACTGATGTACAGCCTCATACGTTAATGTACCAGAGCGAGATACGATACCTACATGGCCTTTTTTATGAATGTACCCTGGCATAATACCAATTTTGCATTCATCAGGCGTAATAACACCAGGACAGTTTGGTCCAAGTAAACGTGTATGTTTACCCGCCATATATCTCTTTACGTTTACCATATCTAATACAGGAATTCCTTCAGTAATACATACTACTAAATCGATTTCTGCATCAACTGCTTCCATAATTGCATCAGCCGCAAAAGCGGGTGGAACGTATACAACTGAAGCATTTGCGCCTGTTGCCTTCACTGCATCTTCTACAGTATCAAATACTGGTACACCTTCAATATCAGTGCCACCTTTACCTGGCGTTACACCACCGACAATTTTCGTACCGTATTCAATCATTTGTTTTGTGTGGAATAACCCTTGAGAACCTGTAATACCTTGAACAATAACTTTTGTATCTTTATTAACTAATACGCTCATTTTTCTCCCCCGCTTTCTATTAGCCCACTAGTGAAACAATTTTTTGTGCACCGTCTGCCATAGATTCTGCTGCAACAATATTTAAGCCAGACTCATTTAAAATTTTCTTACCTAACTCTACGTTTGTACCTTCAAGACGTACAACTAAAGGCAATTCAAGACCTACTTGTTTCGTCGCTTCAATAACACCTTCTGCGATAACATCACACTTCATAATGCCACCAAAAATGTTAACGAAGATACCTTTTACATTTTTGTCAGAAAGGATAATTTTGAATGCTTCTGTAACTTTTTCAGCTGTTGCACCGCCACCAACATCTAAGAAGTTAGCTGGATCGCCATGGTAATGTTTAATGATATCCATTGTAGCCATCGCTAAACCTGCACCATTAACCATACAACCGATATTTCCATCTAAAGGAATGTAGTTTAAGTCATATTTAGAAGCTTCAATTTCTTTTGAATCTTCTTCATCAAGATCACGAAGTTCCAAAATGTCTTTATTGCGATATAAAGCATTAGAATCAAAGTTTAATTTCGCATCTAATGCCATAACTTTACCGTCACCTGTTGTAACAAGTGGATTGATCTCCGCGATTGAGCAATCTTTTTCGATAAACGCACGGTATAAGCCCATCATAAACTTCACAGCTTGTCCTACAAGCTCTTTTGGAATATTGATGTTAAACGCGATTCGGCGCGCTTGGAAGCCTTGTAAGCCTACTGCTGGATCAATATATTCTTTAAAGATCTTTTCAGGTGTTTGCTCTGCTACCTCTTCAATTTCTGTTCCACCTTCTTCAGATGCCATTAAAACAACTTGAGAAGTTGCACGATCTAAAACTAAACCAACATAATATTCTTTTTTAATATCGCAACCTTCTTCGATAAGTAAGCGTTTTACTTCCTTACCTTCAGGACCTGTTTGATGTGTCACAAGTGTAGTTCCTAAAATGCTCTCTGCATATGTACGAACTTCATCTAAATTTTTTGCAACTTTTACTCCGCCAGCTTTACCGCGTCCACCAGCGTGAATTTGTGCTTTTACTACACATACATCCGTTCCTAATTCTTTCGCTGCTTCTACAGCTTCTTCTACTGTAAATGCAACCTTCCCGTTCGGAACGCTAACCCCATAGCTTTTAAGGACTGCCTTACCTTGGTACTCATGGATATTCATGGTCCCATCCTCCCCTGTTTTCCTGTTTTACTCGAAAAGTTTTTTAATGTTTAAAAAACATTACATTGCCATTGTATAAGATGATTGGCACGCTGTCTACAATAAAGTGTCAGAAAACTGAAATCGCTTTATTCTTTTTTGAAAATAATAATGTTCATATACCAAAATAAAAAAATAAGCTGCATATTCGCAGCTTATTTTTGAATCGTATCTTTAATTGGTGCAAAAGATTTCCGATGTTCTTCTAATACTCCATGCGCTTCAATCGCTTCTAAATGTTGTTTTGTGCCATATCCCATATGCTGTTCAAATCCATATGCAGGATACTTTTCTCCAAGCTCTTTCATCATACGATCTCTCGTTACTTTCGCAATAATGGATGCAGCTGAAATAGAAATACTTTTCGCATCCCCTTTAATAATCGACGTTTGCGGAATTGGTGTAGGAAGTTTCATCGCATCAATTAATAAATGTTCTGGTGCACAAGATAAATTCGCAACAGCATCTAACATCGCTTGTTTCGTCGCTTGATAAATATTTATCTCATCAATAACTTGTGGTGATACAATTCCAACTCCAATTGCAATTGCTTGTGCTTTAATTTCATCATAAAAACGCTCTCGCTTCGCCTCACTCAGCTTTTTCGAGTCATTTAACCCTGGAATATAAAAATTTTCCGGAAGGACAACAGCTGCCGTCACGACAGGCCCAGCTAGCGGCCCACGCCCTACTTCATCTATACCGGCGATAAGTGTGAGCCCTTTTTCACGTAATGCAATCTCGTACTTGGACATTTCGAAAAACTTTTCTTTTTCTTTCTGCGCTAACTCTTTTTGTTTATGCCACTTCAAAATAAGCTTTTGTATTCCTTTTCGCTCGTCTTTCATTAATATTTGGAAGCGGTCGTCCTCCTCACTCATTATTTCATGCAGTAAACGTTCCGCTTCTTGAATAGTCACTTTTTGCATTCATGCCACTCCCTTTATATACAAAAAAGAAAAGACGTACAAACGCACGTCTTATACTTCTTCTACTTTTTCTGCATCTTCTGTCTGCTCTGCAAACTCTTCTGGTGTTTCAAACGTCATTTTTCCAAGTTTTCCACCACGAAGCTCACGAAGTACAAGCTCAGATGTTTTATCATAATCAATCATTCCGCCGCCCATTAAACAGCCTCTATTTTTTCCAATTGCATCGAATAACTCCACAATATCTTCTGGAATTTCATTTAAATTATATCGCTCTTTCAAACGTTCTGGGTAATGTTTCTCCATAAAACGTAAAGCGTAAACAGCAACATCTTGTAAATTTAAAATTGAATCTTTAATTGCGCCCGTTGTCGCTAATCGAAGACCCACTAATTGATCTTCAAATTTAGGCCATAAAATACCAGGTGTATCTAACAGTTCCATTTCCTTCCCAACTTTAATCCACTGTTGAGCTGTTGTCACACCAGGACGATCTCCTGTTTTAGCAATATTTTTCTTCGCTAACTTATTAATTAACGTAGATTTACCAACATTCGGTATACCTACAATTAATGCACGAATGGCTCTCGGTCTAATACCTTTTGCAACCATTTTATCAAATTTTTCTTTCACCAACACTTTACAAGCCGCTGCAATTTCCTTCATACCTTGTCCAGCTTGCGCGTTAATTGAAATTGCCATTTGGCCTTTTTCTTTAAAATATGCAATCCACTGCTTTGTTAATCGATCATCTGCCATATCCGCTTTATTTAAAACAACAAGCCTCGGCTTATGTGTAATAATCTCATCGATCATTGGATTTCGAGAAGATAAAGGTAATCGAGCATCTACAAGCTCAATTACAACATCAATTAACTTTAATTTTTCTGTTACTTGGCGTCTAGCCTTTGCCATATGTCCCGGGAACCATTGAATTACCATGTTGCCACCTTCTTTTTCTTTTATTTCACAATACGAGCATCTTTTAACGGCCAATATAGTATATTTGCTTTTCCAATCACTTGGTCCATTGAAATTGTACCAATCGAACGGCTATCTTTACTAAAACGACGATTATCGCCTAAAACAAATAATTGACCTTCTGGAACAGTTTTCTTCCCTGTCATTTCTTCAAGAGTAAAATCATATGTAAGCGGTCCGTCAGCAATTTGTTTTTTTTGCTTGTCTAAATACGGCTCCTCATAAGCCTTTCCGTTAACATATAGTTTATCATTACGATACTCTATTTCATCGCCTGGCAGGCCGATAATGCGCTTAATATAATCTTTATCTTCCGTCGCTTGGAATACGATAATATCAAATCGTTTCGGATCTCCTATGTGATAACCAATTTTATTGACAATCATTCGATCGCGATCATGTAAAGTAGACGCCATCGATACTCCATCTACGAGAATTGGAGCAAAGAAAAACTGTCTAATAACACCCGCTAATACAACAGCAATCAAAATTGCTTTGATCCATTCCCAAAGTGAACTCTTTTCTTTCTTCATGCATTTCCCCTCCACGATTATGTAAGCTGCTCGTATTATATCAAAATTTTATATAGATTGGAAAAAGGGAGCTTGTGTATTTACAAGCTCCCATACATGTCTTATCGAATTTCTTTAATACGTGCTTTTTTACCGCGAAGGTTACGTAAGTAGTATAACTTAGCACGACGTACTTTACCACGACGAAGTACTTCAAGTTTCGCGATTCTTGGCGTGTGAACTGGGAATGTACGCTCAACACCTACACCGTAAGAAATCTTACGAACTGTGAATGTTTCACTGATTCCGCCACCACGACGTTTAATTACAACACCTTCGAAAAGCTGAATTCTTTCACGAGTTCCCTCAACTACTTTTACGTGTACACGTAAAGTGTCTCCAGGACGGAATGAAGGAAGGTCAGTTTTTAATTGGCCTTGAGTAATTTCTGCGATTAATTGTTGCATATTAAATTCTCTCCTTTAAACAGATGCTCTTATAAAGTCTTAATAAATTACAGCGGAACATCGTTAATACGGCCACTGATTTCAGTAGCACAAGTGTTATAATAGCATATTGCTAGGACTGTTGCAATAGAAAATATATCAAGCCCTTACTTGTCTTCTTTAATTTGTTCTAGCCATTTCGCTTCTTGCTTAGATAATTCTCGTTCTTCCAGTAAATCCGGCCTACGCGTGTACGTACGACGTAGTGATTCTTTGTGTCGCCATTCATCAATATTTTTATGATTTCCTGACATTAGTACATCCGGTACCTTCATACCACGAAAATCAGCTGGACGTGTATAATGAGGATGTTCTAATAAACCTGTACTAAACGAATCCTCGACTTGTGAAGCATGATTTCCTAGCACTCCCGGGAGGAGACGCACGACACTATCCGTAATAACCATAGAGGCTAACTCTCCGCCGGTTAATACGTAGTCACCGATAGAAATTTCATCCGTTACGAGATGCTCACGAATTCGTTCATCGTACCCTTCATAATGACCACACACAAAAATAACATGCTCTTCTTCAGCAAGTTCTTCTGCCTTCTTCTGCGTAAAACGCTCTCCTTGTGGACACATTAGGACAACTCTCGGTTTACGGTCTGTTTCCTTCGTTAACTCTTCCACTGCATCAAAGATAGGCTGGGGGGTTAATACCATCCCAGCGCCACCACCATACGGATAATCATCTACGCTATTATGCTTACTCGTTGTATAATCGCGGAAATTGACAACACGAAGCTCTACCGCTTCTTTTTCTTGTGCTTTCTTTAAAATTGAAGATCCAAACACACCCGTAAACATATCTGGAAACAATGTTAAAATGTCAATTTTCATTATAATAGCCCTTCCATTACATGAATGGTTACTAATTTATTCTCAATGTTAACTTGAAGTACAACATCATCAATATAAGGAATTAATAGATCTTGACCTTTTGGACGTTTAATTACCCAAACATCATTTGCACCAGGAGATAAAATTTCTTTTATTGTTCCTAACGCTTCTCCTTCTTCCGTTACAACACTGCAACCAATAATTTCATGGTAGTAGTATTCGCCTTCAGCTAGTTCACCTAACTGCTCTTCTGGTACTTTTATTAAAGAACCTTTAAACTTCTCTGCTTCATCTACATTGTTGTATCCTTCAAATGTTAATAAATCAAATGTCTTATGTTGACGATGAGAAGTTACTTTCACTGGAAGGTAGTCTGTACTTTTCTCATTACTTATGTATAACGTGTTTCCTACTTTATATCGCTCTTCTGGAAAATCAGTACGAGAAATAACACGAATTTCTCCTCTTACGCCATGAGTATTTACAATTTTCCCTACGTTAAACCATTTTGTCATAAATAGTATGTCACCCCTGGTTTCTATATAAATTAAGCATCTCCATTTCACATATGGAACATGCAACTTCTCTTTAAATGTTAAAAAAGGGAGAGGAAATAACTCCTCGCCCTTTTTACGTTTATTGAATTTCCAGTGTTACTTTTTCATCATTATGATGTCCCACTGAATACAAGAGCATTCGAATTGCTTTCGCAACTTTCCCTTGCTTTCCAATGACTTTTCCAACATCCTCAGGATGTACAGTTAATCGATACTTTATCTCTCCGTTGTAAAGTTCCTGTGTAACTTTTACATCTTCAGGATGATCGACAAGAGGCTTGACAATCGTCTCGACTAACTTCTTCATAGTCATTGCCTCAATTACTTACCTTGTTTAGATAAGTGGAATTTCTCCATGATACCTTGGTTAGAGAATAAGTTACGAACTGTATCAGATGGTTTAGCACCATTTCCTAACCATTTTAATGCTGCTTCTTCGTTGATCTTAACTTCAGCTGGTTGAGCAACCGGATTGTAAGTACCGATTTCCTCAATGAAACGTCCGTCACGAGGAGAACGAGAATCTGCAACAACTACACGATAGAAAGGAGTTTTTTTAGCTCCCATACGTTTTAAACGAATTTTAACTGCCATTTATAAAGCACCTCCGAATTTATTTCACACAGATAATTATATTAGCAAAAAGACTATTGCTTTGTAAAGTATTTTTTCTTAACAGAGCCATCTTTTTTCCTTACATGAATGGAAACTTCAATCCACCTAGTCCTTTTTTCTTACCTTTTTGCATTCCCGTCATCGTTTTCATCATCTTTTTCATATCATCAAATTGCTTGATTAAACGATTGATTTCTTGTACCGTTGTACCGCTACCTTTGGCAATGCGCTTTTTGCGACTAGCATTGATTATTTCCGGTTGTTCTCGCTCTAATTTAGTCATAGAACGAATAATTGCCTCAATATGCCCAATTTGTTTTTCATCAACTTGCGCATTTTTCAGCCCTTTAATTTTATTTGCACCAGGAAGCATTCCTAACAATTCATCAAGCGGTCCAAGTTGACGCACTTGTCCAAGTTGTTCTAGGAAATCGTCAAGCGTAAACGAAAGCGTACGCATTTTTTGCTCAAGTTCTTTTGCTTTCTCTTCATCAACTGTAGCTTGCGCTTTTTCAATTAATGTTAAGACGTCTCCCATCCCTAAAATACGGGATGCCATACGCTCTGGATGGAACGCTTCAATCGCATCTAGTTTTTCACCCATACCAGCAAATTTAATCGGTGTATTTGTTACCGCCTTAATAGATAATGCCGCACCACCGCGCGTATCACCATCTAATTTCGTTAATACAACACCTGTTAAACCTAACTGTTCATGGAAACTTTGTGCAACATTTACCGCGTCTTGTCCCGTCATCGCATCGACAACAAGGAAAATTTCATCCGGTTTCGCAACTTCTTTCACTTTCGCTAATTCATCCATTAGTTCTTCATCAATATGCAGGCGACCTGCTGTATCAATTAAAACATAATCGTGATGATCTTCTTTTGCTTTTGCAATCGCTTGTTTCGCAATTTCAACAGGACTTACTTGATCTCCTAAAGAGAATACAGGCATGTCCAATTGCTTCCCTAATGTTTCAAGCTGTTTAATCGCTGCTGGACGGTAAATATCCGCTGCAACAAGCATTGGTTTACGATTATGCTTTTTACGAAGCAAATTCGCAAGCTTACCTGTCGTCGTTGTTTTACCCGCACCTTGCAGACCAACCATCATTATAACAGTCGGTGGCCTATTAGCAACAGCAATTTTACTTTGCTCTCCGCCCATAAGCTCTGTAAGTTCTTCCTGTACGACTTTAATTACTTGTTGTCCAGGTGTCAAACTTGTCATTACATCTTGTCCGACAGCACGTTCAGACACACGCTTTACAAACTCTTTTACTACTTTAAAGTTAACGTCCGCTTCTAAAAGAGCTAGACGAACTTCTCTCATCATTTCTTTCACATCGGCTTCAGAAACTTTTCCTTTGCCGCGGATTTTTTGCATTGTCTGTTGAAGTCGGTCGGCTAATCCTTCAAATGCCATATTGCCGCCCTCCTAATCTAATTTTTCGATAGCTTCAACAACTTGTTTCATTTCTTCATTCACATGCTCTTCTTCGCTGATTAGCTGTTTTAGCTTTGCAACAAGTCGCTGTCGCTCTTGAAACTTTTGAAGTAATACTAATTTATCTTCATATTCTTCAAGCATCGCTTCAGTCCGTTTAATGTTATCATACACGGCTTGGCGACTTACATCAAATTCTTCCGCAATTTCACCAAGAGATAAATCATCTAGATAATAAAGCGACATATAACTTCTTTGTTTTTGCGTTAACAACGATTGATAAAAATCAAATAAATAGTTCATTCTCGTTGTTTTCTCGAGCATGTTGGATCATCCTTTGTTAAGTGATTTCCCTTTACATGAATTAGTTTACATGGAGTACAAAAGAGTGTCAAGTTTTTTTCTTAACATCACATATTTTTATAGAAAAAGAAGCGGAAAATGCCGCTTCTTTCACTTACACTTCTTCTGTTTCTACTAAGTTCGCAAATAAACCATACACATATTGTTCTGGATCAAACTGCTGCAAGTCATCCATTTGCTCTCCTAATCCAACGAATTTCACCGGTACATCCATTTCGTTACGAATCGCTAATACAATACCACCTTTAGCAGTTCCATCTAACTTCGTTAAAACAATACCAGTAACGTTCGTTGCTTCACGGAATGTCTTCGCTTGACTTAAACCGTTTTGTCCTGTTGTTGCATCAATAACAAGTAATACTTCGTGAGGAGCCCCCGGTACTTCACGCTCAATTACACGCTTCACTTTCTCTAACTCTTTCATTAAGTTTACTTTATTTTGTAAGCGTCCTGCTGTGTCACATAGTAATACGTCTACTTTACGTGCTTTCGCGGCTTGTACAGCGTCATACATAACCGCCGCTGGATCAGATCCTGACCCTTGTTTAATCACTTCTACACCAACGCGATCGCCCCATACTTCTAATTGTTCAATCGCTCCTGCGCGGAATGTATCTCCTGCCGCCAATAGGACAGACTTACCTTCTGATTTGAATTTATGTGCTAGTTTACCAATCGTCGTCGTTTTCCCTACGCCGTTAACACCGACAAATAAAACAACTGTTAATTGATCCTCTTGCATATTAATTTCGTTACTAAACTCACTGTCGCCTTTGTAAATTCCTACTAACTTTTCTGAAATAACAGCTTGTACTTCTTTTGGATCTTGGATGTTACGACGTTGCACTTCTTCTTTCAATTGATCAATTAATTCCATTACCGTCGAAACTCCGACATCTGCACCAATTAAAATTTCTTCTAATTCCTCAAAGAAATCTTCATCTACTTTACGATAACGATAAACTAAATCATTTACTTTATCTGCAAACGAATTTCTCGTTTTTTCTAATCCATGTTTAAATTTCTCTGTTACCGTATCTGTTTGTTTTGAAATTTTTTCTTTTAATTTTTTAAAAAAACTCATACTGTCCCATCCTTCCTAATTACTTGCAACTAGTTCTTCTCCATCATCTAAACGAACCGAAACAAGTTTAGATACCCCTGACTCTTGCATTGTTACACCGTACAATACGTCAGACTCTTCCATTGTACCTTTTCTATGTGTAATGACAATAAACTGTGTCTCATCACTAAATCTCTTTAAATACTGCGCAAAACGGGCAACATTCGCCTCATCAAGAGCCGCCTCTACCTCATCTAATACACAGAATGGGACTGGGCGCACTTTTAAAATACCGAATAACAGCGCAATTGCTGTTAAAGCACGCTCCCCACCAGAAAGTAAACCTAAGTTTTGCAGTTTCTTCCCTGGCGGTTGCGCTACAATATCAATACCAGTATTTAATAAGTCCTCTGGATTCGTCATGACTAAATCCGCTCTACCGCCTCCAAATAATTCAGAGAATACCGATTGAAACTCCATTCGAATTCCTTCAAACGTAGTAGAAAAACGTTTTTTCATTTCTTCATCCATTTCAGTAATAAGTTGGTGCAATGTCGCTTTCGCTTCTTCTAGGTCATCTTTTTGCTCTAGTAAGAATGTATGACGCTCTGCTACACGCTCATACTCTTCAATTGCCCCTAAGTTCACTGTGCCTAGCTCTTCGATGGATAATTTAATTAGTTTCACCTTTTTACGTGCATCCTCTGCAGGCATCATCATTGTATACTTCAGTTTTGCTGCTTCAAATGAAATCGTATATGTTTCACGTAAATGTTGTAATCTATTTTCTAACTCTACATCAAGTCGGTTTATTTTTACTTCTTGATTTTTCAGCATCTCAAGAATGTATTTATGTTTACCTGTTGTTTCTTTCAGATTACGTTCTAAATGTTCTACCCTCTCTTGTAACGATATGCGTTGTTCACGACGAGAGCGAATTAACTCTGAAGTTTGATTACGATCATATGCTTTCTTCTCAATCATATTCGTAATCTGTTCTTCACCACTTGAATTAGATGTCATTTCTTGTTTTAAGAATGCTAAATCCTCTTTCGTTTTGACAAGCGTTGCATCCGTTTCTTCTTTTTCCTTCGTCAATCGTTCAACTTTTTCTTTTTGATTAGATAAGCGTTGTTGCTTTTCAGCCGCCAACACTTTTAACTCAGTCATTTCTTTTTGCACTTTTTCTTTCGAAGAATGCTGCTCACTTTTTTGTTTTGTTAAAGCGACAATTTTGCTATCTAATTCCGTAATCTCCGCTTGAAGCGTTGCTAAAATCTTTTCTAGCTCTTCTTTACGCCCTTGTATCTTCACTTGATCTTGTAAGAATCCTTCAATCTCTAAATCGTAAATAGATAAACGATCATTAATACGATGTTCTTCTAATTCTAAGCGACTAATTTCTTCTCTTAATTTCTGTTCATCTACACGCTCTGCTTCTACATTTTGCCTTAGTTCCCGTATTTTCACTTCTTTTTCTTGAATCTCTTGCTTTACTGCTTTAACAAAGTTTTCTAACTTTGTCGTTTTTTCTTCCATATCAGTTAACTTGTTCGTCCACTCTTCTAGCTCACGTTGACGTCCTAATAAAGAAGATTTCGCCTGTTTTACCGCTCCACCAGTCATAGAACCACCAGGGTTCACTACATCACCTTCAATTGTTACAATGCGATAACGGTATTGCAGTTGTTTCGCCAACTCATTCGCCCCACGTAAATCTTTCGCAACAATAACAGTACCTAATAAATTTGAAACTACATTTTCATATTTATTGTTATATTGCACAAGTTCTGCCGCCACACCTACAAACGATGGGTGTTGATTTACAATACGTAATTGTTCAAATGATAACGATCTACTTTTAATAACAGCTTGCGGTAAAAACGTTGCTCGTCCATGTTTATTTTGTTTTAAAAACGTAATTGCATTACGAGCATGTTCTTCTTTTTGTACGACAATATGCTGCATCGCTGCACCTAGAGCAATTTCCATTGCAATTTCATATTCTTTCGGTACCGTTAGCAGTTCTGCAACAGCACCCTCGATACCTTGCAACCTATCTTCTCTAGCTTTTAACACTTCACGTACCCCTTGATAGAAACCAGAGTAATCCTCTTGCATCTCTTCTAGCATTTCTTTTCGAGAACGTGCCTGTTGTACAAATTGATACGCTTGATACAGTTTTGTTTCATTTTCACTATACTGCGTCTTGCATTTCCCAAGTGCCGCTTCTGTCTTTTGTATATTCGAAAGGATACCAGCTACTTTTTCTTTCACTTGTTCATAACTTTCCACAAGTTTCGTCTTTTTCGCTGTAATTTCCATGCGTATTTCTACATATTTCGCATTTTCTTCATCGAGGCGTTCATTTTTTGAGTTTTGTTGTTTAGATTGTTCTTCAATCATAGATAACTCATTACGATGACTAGCTTGTTGATTTAAAAGTTCAATATAGTCACCTTTTAAATTCTCAATTTGTTCCTCTAAATTGTCAGCAAAAGTTGCAAGCAGTAGCTCATTATCATGCAATTTTGTCTCCAACTCTTTTACTTGATTTACAAATTGCATCAACACTTCTGTACTGGATTCAATTTCACCATCATAACTTGTAGCTTTCTCTGTTAATTCAACAATTAACTGTTCGAGTTGTGCACAATGCGTCGTTGCATTTTGTTTTCTCTCTTTTAATAACTCACGCTGTCCTTCTAACTTTTCTAGCTCTTTACTAGAAAGAAGCAGCACTTCTTGTAAGGAATCTACAGACTCATCTACTGCTTGTAATTGTCCTCGTAATTCCTCAAGCTCTTCTTCACCTTTTTCTAAATGCGTTGACATTTTAGCTTCTTCGTTTTTATTATGCCCAAACTGATTTCGAAGCGCTTCCCATTTCTCATGTAATTCTTCAATTTCATGTACAATAAGCGCCGCTTCTACTTTCTCTAATTCTTCTTTTTTCTCGAGATAATCTTTCGCAATAGAAGCTTGTCTTTCTAAAGGTTCTACTTGACTACTTAATTCGTGAATGATATCTTGTACACGATTTAAGTTTTCTTGTGTGTCTGCTAATTTCACTTCAGCTTTCTTTTTACGAAGTTTGTATTTCAGCACTCCCGCAGCTTCTTCAAATACACCACGACGTTCTTCTGATTTACTACTTAAAATCTCTTCAACTTTCCCCTGGCTAATAATCGAAAAAGCTTCTCTTCCCATACCAGAGTCCATAAATAAATCGATAATATCTTTCAATCTACATGATTGTTTATTAATATAAAAATCACTATCACCAGAACGAGATACACGACGCGTTACACACACCTCATTATATTCAATCGGTAAACGTTGATCTTCATTATTTAAAGTTATTGTTACTTCAGCAACATTAACTGCTCTTCTCGTATCACTGCCTGCAAAAATAATATCCTCCATCTTTGCACCACGTAATGATTTTGCAGATTGTTCACCAAGTACCCAGCGAATCGCATCAGTAATATTACTTTTCCCACTTCCATTTGGTCCTACTACGGAAGTTACACCTGGGACAAAATCAACAGATACACGCTCAGCAAAAGACTTAAACCCTGCTATTTCTAATCTTTTTAAAAACACGAAAGGCCTTCCTCCTATTCTCCGTTGTTATAACTGTTGTCTATACAAAAACAAGCTATTATACGGATTTCCCTTCCCTTTATTCACAAACAAAAAGAAAGTTTCATTCTATGCATAAGGAATCCCCCTCATTCAAAGGGGGATTCCTTATAGTTGTTCTTTTAATTTTTTCAATGCTTCTGCAGCAGCTTGTTGCTCTGCTTCTTTTTTCGACTTGCCACTACCAAGACCTAAAGCCACGTTATTTAACGTAACACGTGACACAAATTCTCGATTATGGGCCGGTCCTTTTTCCTGCAAAATTTGATACTCAATATTGCCACTACCATCACGCTGAATCAACTCTTGTAATTGACTCTTATAATCCATCACATGAGAAAAAGCACCTTCATTAATTTTAGGGTATACAATTTCTTTTAAGAAGCCCCATACTGTTTCTAACCCTTGATCAAGATAAAGGGCACCAATAAACGCTTCAAAGACATCCGCTAATAAAGCTGGTCGTTCACGTCCACCTGTCATTTCCTCACCTTTTCCTAATAAAACAAGGCTACCAAATGACAACTCGTTTGCAAAACGAACAAGAGATGGTTCACATACAATAGCTGCACGTAGTTTCGTTAACTCTCCTTCGCTCATTGTCGGATATTTTTGAAACAGATACTGTGACACAGTAAGTTCCAATACTGCATCTCCAAGGAATTCGAGACGCTCATTGTCTTCATGCGGTTTTTTTCGATGCTCATTCACATACGATGAATGCGTAAATGCTTGAATCAATAATTTTTCATCTGAAAACGTAATACCTATCTCTTCTTGAAATACTTTAAACGCTTCACGATATTTTGTTTCGTATTTTTTTTCTCTATGTTTTCGGTACGGCATAGGTCCCTCCAGATATAAGCCGAGAAGCCCCGCTAAAAAACGGGACTTCACTTAAGCATTATAGATGACTCTCTATGTAAGTCACAGCATCGCCAACAGTAGCAATCTTTTCAGCATCTTCATCAGAAATTTCCATTTCGAATTCATCTTCCAATTGCATTACAAGTTCTACTACATCTAGGGAGTCTGCGCCTAAATCTTCTTTAAAGCTCGCAGCTGGTACTACTTCAGTTTCTTCTACACCTAAACGATCAACGATGATTTTTGTTACACGCTCTAAAACATCTGCCATTCCATTCACCTCCCCTCAAATATTATATTAAATATTGACCAAAAAAACTAGTTGAAATCAATTCTTTTATTACATTACCATTCCGCCATCAACATTTAACGTTTGCCCTGTAATATATTTGCTTTGATCAGAAGCAAAAAACGTTACAGTATTTGCGATATCTTGCGCTTCACCAAACTGAGCTGCAGGAATTAACTTTAACATTTCGGCTTTTATATTTTCATCTAATATATCCGTCATATCAGTCGCAATAAAACCTGGAGCAATTGCATTTACAGTAATATTACGGCTCGCTAATTCTTTTGCTGATGTTTTTGTTAATCCAATTACACCCGCTTTAGCAGCAACATAGTTTGCTTGTCCTGGATTACCTGTCACTCCAACAACAGAAGCGATATTAATAATACGTCCATGACGCTGGCGCATCATGTATCGAGATACTGCCTTCGTACATAAGAATACACCTTTTAGGTTTGTATTAATAACTGTATCCCATTCTTCTTCTTTCATACGCATTAATAAATTATCTTTTGTTACACCTGCATTATTTACAAGAATATCAACTTGTCCAAATGTATCTACAGTTTGTTTCACCATATTTGTAACGTCTTCAGCATTTGCAACATCTGCTCTTACTGCAAATGCATCCGAACCTAATTTCTTTATTTCATCAACTACTTCATTCGCCTTTTGCTCATTACCAGCATAATTTACTACAACATTTGCCCCTTGTTTCGCTAAATCAATCGCAATCGCACGACCAATTCCACGTGAAGCGCCAGTTACTAATGCTACTTTCCCTTTTAACATCAGTTTTCTCCTCTCAAATTTGAAATGGTATCTTTTAATGTCTCTTCATCGTATATCGCATATGCTTTCACTGATGAATCAATTGACTTCATAAGTCCAGCAAGTACTTTCCCAGGTCCAATCTCAATAAATGTATCTACCCCTTGATTCACCATGTTTTCAATGGACGGGTACCATAAGACAGGCGAATAGAGCTGTTCAATTAGCTTTTCTTGAATAAGTGCACCATTTGTAATAACGTCTGCTGTTACATTTGCGATAACAGGAATATTCGTATCTTGAATTGTAATTTCTTTTAAGACACTTTGGAACTTCTCCGCTGCTGGCTTCATAAGCGAAGAGTGGAACGGTCCACTTACCTTAAGCGGAATTGCTCTCTTTGCACCATTTTCTTTCGCTCTTTGAGAAGCAATCTCCACTCCTTGCTTTGTTCCAGAAATCACAATTTGCTTCGTACTATTCATATTAGCGATTTGCACTGCATATCCTTCACTTGTTACTTCTTCTGTAACTTGTTTCAGCATATGTGGATCAGCACCTAAAATAGCCGCCATTGCACCTTCTCCACCAGGAACAGCTTCTTCCATATATTCCCCACGTTTTCTTACAGCATATACAGCGTCTTCAAAAGTTATTGCACCCGCTGCTACAAGAGCGCTATATTCACCTAAACTATGCCCTGCAACAAAGTCTGGTGTAATATCATACTCTTTCAAAGCTGTCAAAATAGCAAAACTCGTTGTTAATAAGGCCGGCTGCGCATTTGTCGTTAACGTAAGCTTTTCCTGCGGCCCTTCAAAAATCACTTCTGAAAGTGAATCTTGCAACACCTCATCTGCTTTCGCAAACACATTTGCAACCTCTTTATTATTCTCCGCTAACTGTTTACCCATTCCAACTGCCTGTGAACCTTGGCCCGGAAAAAGAAATGCTAGTTTTCCCATTTCAAATCCTCCTCTTATTGGAGTGGCTCTTTCTCCATTACGCTTGAAATAGTAGGAATAACTTCTTTCGCTACCATTTCTCTCGTTTGACGAATCGCACTAAATATTGATTGGTCATTGGAAGAACCGTGAGCCTTAATGACTGGAGCTTTCAATCCAAATAATGCCGCTCCTCCATACTCCGAATAATCCATTTTATCTTTTAATACCATAAGTTTTGGCTTTAATACCGCTGCTGCTAATTTGCTCGTAAACGAACTCATTAACTGCTCTTTTAACATAGAAAATAACGCAAGTGCTGTTCCTTCTAATGATTTTAGCGCTACATTCCCTGTAAAACCATCACATACAACAACATCTGCTACACCTTGCAATAAATCTCTTGATTCAACGTTCCCAACGAAATGAATTGGGGCATCCTTAAGCATTGCAAAGACTTGTTTTGAAAGCTCGTTCCCTTTGCCATCCTCTGTTCCAACATTCAAAAGTCCAACGCGAGGATTTTTAATTCCTCTTACTTTCTCAGCGTATACAGATCCCATTACTGCATATTGATATAAATGAATTGGTTTTGCATCAACGTTCGCTCCAACATCTAACATAACAAAACCTTCTCCATCAACCGTTGGCATTGTAGGGGATAAAGCTGGTCGCTCAATCCCTTCCATACGACCTACAACGAACAATCCAGCCGCCATTAAAGCTCCTGTACTACCAGCTGATATACAAGCATCCGCTACGCCGTCTTTCACTTGCTGCGCTGCTAGTACCATTGAGGCTTGTTTTTTTCGACGAACCGCTCTTACTGGTTCATCTGTCGATTCGATTTTTTCATCTGTATGAAGTATAGTAATTCGTTCTTCACTCGTTAAGTATTGACGAATTTCCTCTTCTTTCCCTACTAACGTAATATGTAAATCAGAATATTCCTTAATAGCTTTCATTGCTCCTAATACGACAGCCTTTGGAGCATGATCGCCGCCCATTGCATCTATTGCGATTTTCATAAGTTGTTACCTTCCTCACTATAATTACTAGATCGATACATTTCAAAAGTGCCTGTAAAAACAAGTTCTTCTCCAACAAAGCTACGCACTTTGACAACGGTCCGTCCTTTATCATTCTCTACATCTTCAACGCGCACTTTTGCAACAACACGCTCTCCTAATTTTACAGGACGAATGTATCGAATGGTAGACTTTGCAGTTAAAGCTAATTCTTCATCAATAACTGCAACAGCTAGTGAGTTTGCTTGTGCAAACAAATGATGCCCACGGGCAATCTGATTTCTTTTAAATACGTGTTCTACCTTCACTTCAAAGATAGAAATCGCATGTCTATCTAATTCTATATCGATAATTTCTCCGACAACCTCTTCTAACGGTAAAGATTTCACATCTTCTTCATGTTGCTTTGTAGCTACATGTTTAATTCTTTCTCTTAATTCAGGAATAGATAATTCCATACGGTCAAGACGTACGGTTTGTATACTCACTTGAAATTTTTCTGCTAAATCTTCATCCGTAATAAAAGGATTCGTTTCTATTGTTTGTTGTAATAATTCTTGTCTTTCTTTTTTACTTCTTCTTTTTTTCATACCGCACCATCCATTTTTATGACTAGGTACTAACAGTAGTATATAATCATTAAAAGTAGAATGCAACAAAAACTTTCGTTGCCTCCCTTTAATCGAGCTTCTCTCCTTGGAACACACCTGTCCCGTCAAGATAAGTACGCAGCGAAGCATACTGATCATTATGCCAAAACGCTTCTGATTCTACTAGTAACGCCGCATCTTGTCTAGCTGTTTCTAAAGCTCGATAATCATGTACCATATCAGCAACCTTGAATTCTGGTAAACCACTTTGCTTACTTCCAAAGAAATCTCCAGGACCTCTTAACTCTAAATCTTTTTCTGACAATACAAATCCATCATTCGTTTCGGTCATAATACGCATTCGCTCTTTTCCCGTTTCCGATTTTGGATCCGCGATTAACAAACAATATGATTGTTCACTACCACGCCCAACACGTCCCCTGAGCTGATGGAGCTGCGATAAACCGAAACGCTCTGCATCATAAATAACCATTACAGTCGCATTCGGTACGTTCACACCTACTTCAACAACTGTTGTCGACACAAGAATTTGCACTTTATTTTCACTAAATTGTCCCATTATCTCTTCTTTTTCTTGAGATGAGAGTCTGCCATGCATTAATCCGACTTGACATTTCCCTTGATAATGATGAGTCAGCATACTATGTAAGTCAATCGCATTTTGTACATCAAGTTTCTCAGATTCTTCAATAAGGGGACAAATAACATATGCTTGTCTTCCTTTTTTTATCTCCTTCTCCACAAAACCGAGAACTCGATCTAACATATCATGTTTTGCCCAGTATGTTTCAATTACCTTTCTACCAGCTGGCATCTCATCGATTATAGAAACATCCATCTCTCCAAATGCAGTAATTGCTAACGTACGCGGAATTGGCGTCGCCGTCATAAATAAAACATCCGGACTTTCACCTTTCTCCCTTAAAACTCGTCGCTGCGCTACACCAAATCGATGTTGTTCATCAGTAATAACGAGACCTAACCTATGAAAGATAACTTCATCTTGAATTAAAGCATGTGTTCCAACAAGGATATCTATTTCTCCTTGTTCTAATTTTGCCAAAATCTCTCGACGCCTTACACCTTTAACAGAACTGGTTAACAATTCAACATTCATACCAAAGTGCGAGAACGTCTCTGCAAGCGATTGATAATGTTGCTCTGCTAAAATTTCTGTAGGAACCATTAAAGCACCTTGATAATGTGCTAACTTCGCTGCATAAAGGCCAATCGCTGCAACGACTGTTTTCCCAGAACCTACATCACCTTGCAACAGACGATTCATCCGATAAGGAGATGTCATATCTTTCATAATTTCATCTACTACCCGACGCTGCGCACCAGTTAATGGAAACGGAAGTGCATCAATAAACTCTTGCAATTCTGCTGAAGGAATTTCTTTTTTCGTCCCTTTCGAATTTTCCCTCTCCATTTTCCGTAATGTTTGCATTTTTAGCTGAAATAAGAAAAACTCCTCATATACAAAACGGCGACGTGCTTGTTTTAAATCTTCCTGTCCTGCTGGAAAATGCAACGACCGAAGCGCTTCATAACGCGGCAATAATTTATATCGACTTAGCAATCCCTCAGGTAACACTTCAACTATAGATTCTCCATACTCCTTGAACGCTTGGGCAATAAAACGGCGCATCTGTTTTACTGTAAGTTTCCCTTTCACTGAGTATACAGGCTCTACTTCTTGTTGACGTACAACTGGTCCAAAATGAAGCTCTGATACCGCAATCGTTTGACGGTGCTGATCCCATTTACCAGTAATCGTTACTGTTTCATTTAAATTTAACTTCTGCTTATAGTACGGCCTATTAAAGCATACAGCTGTAATTAAATAACGACCGACGAGGACACGAACCGTAAGACGCGACTTCTTCTTCCCATAATATTGCAGTAAAGGAGCACTATGAACCTTTCCCTCAACTGTTACACGTTCATCATGCTTTACTTCAGCAAGATCTTTCATCGCATAATCTTCATAACGGTACGGAAAATGTTCTAATAGATGAGAAACTGTATAAATCCCCATCTCGTTTAGTAATTCAGATGTTTCTCCTCCGATTCCCTTTACATCCGTAACAGGAACTTGTACAACTTCATTCAAGATTCTCACGCTCCGTCACATTATTTTCTTTGATTCATTCATACTATTGACATCTGTAATCGCTCTCTTTCACCATATATATTCTATCATAGGCATTCTTAGAGAAACTACTCAAATCCCTCATAAACAATACGAAAGAAAAGAGCCTCACTATTAGCAGCAAGGCTCTTTTTTATCTTCAATATGCTAGCCTTTTGAATAAAAACTAGTAATAAACTTCATATTACTACTTCTTATCCATTAGCAAGTAAGTAATCCATTCATTTTCAAAACGAATTTTCTCTTATTCTACAGAGAAGATGAACGAATACACCGGTTGGTTTCCAGCATGTACTTCTACTTCTGCATCTTCAAAATTCTCTTCTACAAATGCAACTAACTCAGCTACTTCTTCGTCAGTTGCATCTTCACCTTGAAGAATCGTTACAATTTCGGAATCTTCATCAATAAGTGCTTCTAGTAATTGCTTTGCAGCTCCTACTTTTGCAGCGTTTGTTGATACAATTTTTCCATCTGCAATACACATGAAATCATCTTTTTGAATCGCTACACCATCAATTTCCGTATCACGTACAGCATACGTAATTTGACCGGTTTTCACATGAGATAAAGCTTCTTTCATGTTTTCTTCGTTCTCTTCTAACGTTCCAACTGGATTAAACGCTAACATTGCAGCCATACCTTGAGGAACTGTTTTTGAACGAATTACAATCACTTCTTGATCCACAACTGACGCTGCTTGTTCTGCTGCCATCACGATATTTCCGTTGTTCGGTAAAATAATGATTTTTTCAGCATTCGCTTCTTCAATCGCCTTCACAATATCCTCCGTACTTGGATTCATCGTTTGGCCACCTTCGATAACTTTCGTCGCGCCAATGCTCTCAAATAAAGTTTTGATACCAGATCCCATAGCAACAGTTACGATACCGTACGGTTGTTTCTCTTTAGACTGGCTAGTTGGCTCAGGCATCATAGTAGGCTCATCTAATAAAGCAGTATGCTGTTCACGCATATTTTCTACTTTAATCTTAATTAAACTACCATAGCGTTGTCCATAATTCATAGGATCTCCAGGATGTTCCGCATGAATATGAACCTTAACAACCTCATCATCTGATACAACAAGTAGTGAATCTCCGTACACACTAATATCTTCACGGAATTTTTGTTCAGAGAAATTATGTTCTTTCATTTTTTCAGGCTCTAATTTCACCATGAATTCCGTACAATATCCATACTTAATATCTTCTGTACTCAATTGGCTTTGTACACTACGGTGATGTTCTGCGCGTACCATGTCATTCATAGATGGTTGGGCAGACACATTAGAAGAAATCGTTTCTCCTTTTAAGTCAGCTAAAAATCCTTCGTATACAACAACAAGACCTTTACCACCGCTATCTACAACGCCAACTTGTTTTAATACAGGTAATAAATCTGGCGTACGATTTAACGATGCATTCGCTTCTTTCACAACGTCTTCCATAAACAAAACAAAGTCGCGCTGTTTTTTCGCAACTGTCACTGCATATTTACCCGTTTCTCTTGCAACCGTTAAAATCGTTCCTTCAATCGGTTTCATAACCGCTTTGTAAGCCGCTTCTACCCCAGCATCTAAAGCTGCAGCAAAATCAACTGTTGTTAATTCTTCTTTTTGTTCAATGGATTTAGAGAAACCACGGAACAACTGAGATAAAATAACTCCAGAGTTACCACGTGCTCCCATTAATAATCCTTTGGCTAAACTTACGCCGACTTTACCAGCATGCTGTGAAGGATTTGCTTTCACTTCACGTGCGCCTGAAGTCATTGATAAGTTCATGTTTGTACCGGTATCGCCATCTGGAACCGGAAATACGTTTAATGCATCAACAAGCTGAACATTATTTGTTAAATTATTCGCTCCTTGCATGATCATTTGTGATAAACGTTTCCCATCAATTTTTTGAATTGACACAGATTTTCCTCCTTAATGCACATTACAAGTTTATTACTTTAACTCCTTGTACGTAGATGTTTACAGAATCTACTGCTAGTCCTACAGTTTGATCTAATGTATATTTCACTTTCGTCTGCACGTTATGTGCTACTTCTGAAATTTTCGTACCATAGCTCACAATAATATACATATCAATATGTACTTCATCTTCATCTTTACGAACAATAACACCTCTAGTGAAGTTTTCTTTTCGTAAAATGTCTGTTAAACCATCTTTTAACTGATTTTTTGATGCCATACCTACGATACCGTAGCAATCTACTGCGGCACCTCCAGCAATTGTTGCAATTACATCTGTACTAATATCAATTTGACCATACTTCGTTTTAATTTCAATTGACATCTCGTTTCCCCCTTCATAAATGGTGAAAGTGAGCTAGACTACTTTAGTTACTATCATATAATCTTTTTAAAGAAAATTCCATCGTTCTTTCTTTTCACTCTCATATTTTATGTTTTAAATCACATTTTTTATGATGAGCAAAATAGTCCATTGTTATTATACAACATGTACCACTATAATATGTCAAGCAATTTTTCTTGATTTCAACTTTTCATCATGGACATATGGTGTCAAGTAATTTTTCTTGATTTCTTTTTTCTACGGTGTTGCATTCTCTTTTTAGTTGTGTTAAATTATAGTAGTGTTTTTAGCATCGCAAAAAAGACTAACATTGAAAAATTACGTATGGTAAGGTATCAAGGGAGGGAAATATAAATGGCTCGTGTTTGTGCTATCACTGGAAGAAAAGCTCGTTCTGGTAACTCTCGTTCTCACGCAATGAACGCTACAAAACGTAAATGGGGCGCTAACCTTCAAAAAGTTCGCGTACGCATCGACGGAAAAGTTCAACGTGTTTACGTTTCTGCTAGAGCATTAAAATCTGGCAAAATCGAACGTGTTTAATAATAAAAAAAAGAGCCGATAGGCTCTTTTTTTACTATGACAATGAAAAAAGCACCGGTAATAGGTGCTTTTTTTAATCTTTTTTGAAGGTATTTAACATGGCACGAACAATTCCACCAAGAAATTTAGGTAACTTAATTGTATAAAATCTCATGGTTTCCCTCCTAATCCCCATTACTCCACTTGTTCACTATATGATGTAAGGAGCAAAATTGTTTCTTTAATCAGTGCTTCTTATCACCATTAATATGCCAGAAGTAAATGAAAAAGTACCTTTTTCCTCAACGAGTTCATTACTAATACAAAGTGTTGATCCCCATTCTATTGTTTTATTAGTTAGAGGATACTTAAAACCAAGTAATGTAATCCCTTCTACTATTTCAGTAACCGGCACAAAAGATACATAAGGGAAATTTTTATTTTCTTCAATTATATGTGTACCCACTTTTTTCACGCTTATTTCATTTTTATTGTCTACAATACACATTTCTATCCCTACTTCTAACCCTCTTAAAAGCATCTGTATATTTGCTAAACCGTGATCCAGCCTTCCACCGGTGGCACCAAAAATACGAATCAATATCGGATTTTGTTCTAACGCCCAATTAATCGCAATTTCTAAATCTGTTTGATCTTTTTCACGAGGAACAATATGTAAGTCATTTGTTTGCTGGCCCATCCATACTAATTCCTCTTCAGTAACTGAATCGTAATCTCCAAATGCAACAGCTGGAGTAATCCCTCCTTTTAATAGACGATATACTCCTCTATCAACTGCCGCCCACACTACTTTCTCATTTTCATATCGAGAAAAATCTGCACAATATTCCGCAGGTCCACCCGCTAAAATATGAATAATCATGTTTCCTTCCCCTTCTATTGTAAAAAGGCAATCTGCCATTCGGTAGATTGCCTTTTTACATATTTTTTCTCTATCCTTTATAAATAGTGAAAACTTACTACACTAGCAGTTTCACTAGGATAAAGACTCGTTCATTCATTATCCACGAATGACACGAATTGCTTCACCACGGTCTTTTTGATTGTATACTGCTGATCCAGCTACAAGTACATTTGCTCCTGCTTCAACACAAAGTCGTGCTGTTTCAGTGTTTACACCACCATCAACTTCAATTTCTACTTCTAGATTGCGCTCTTTAACCATTTCTGCCACTTGTTTAATTTTCGGTAATACAGAATGGATAAATTTCTGTCCACCAAATCCAGGGTTTACTGTCATAAGCAATACCATATCGATATCTTCTAATACATGCTCAATCGTCGAAACTGGCGTATGCGGATTTAATACAACTCCCGCTTTAATGCCATGAGACTTAATTAGCTGAATTGTACGATGCAAATGAGGGCACGCCTCTACATGAACAGTAATAATATCCGCTCCCGCTTTTGCGAAAGTCGGGATATAGTTATCAGGATTTTCAATCATTAAATGTACATCTAATGGTAAAGATGTAATTGGACGGATAGCTTCTACAATTAATGGTCCAATCGTAATATTTGGTACGAAATGTCCATCCATTACATCGACGTGAATGTAATCCGCTCCACCTTTTTCTACATCTTTAATATCTTCCCCTAATTTTGAAAAATCTGCTGATAAGATCGATGGTGCAATTTTAATCATAACTAATACCTCGGCTTTCTCTCTCTAATTTCTTCTACGAACTGTTTGTAATTTTTATAACGATATTCTGTAATCTTCCCTTCTTCAACTGCTGTCTTCACAGCACATTTCGGTTCAGAAAGATGTGTACACCCTCTAAATTTACAGTATTGGCTCGCTTCTTTCAACTCTGGAAAACAATATGTAAGATCTTCTACCTCTATATCTATGAAATCAAGTGAACTAAAACCAGGCGTATCTGCAACTAGTCCGCTTCCAACCGCAATTAATTCCACGTGTCTTGTCGTATGTTTCCCACGTCCTAAATGCGAGGAAATATCATTCGTTTTCAGTTCTAACTCTGGACGTAAAACGTTAAGCATAGAAGATTTTCCAACACCAGATTGCCCTGCAACGACAGAAATACAACCTTCTAAGAATGGTTTTAAAATATCAATACTTTCCGATGTATTTATAGAAGTAAATAATACATCATATCCCATTTCACGATAGTCATTTGCATAAGATTCAACAGTCTCTCTCATTTTTTCATCCACTAAATCCATCTTACTAATGCAAATAATCGGCTTAATGTTATGATATTCAATCAGCACTAAAAATCGATCTAATAGTCCCGGATTAAAATCTGGTTCTACTGCAGAGAAAACGAGAATTGCTTGATCAACATTAGCAATAGGAGGCCTAACAAGTTCATTTTTCCGATCAAATACTTCAAGCACATATCCTTCAGTTGGATTATCTGCTTGAAAGACAACTTGGTCTCCTACCAGTGGCGTAATTTTATTTTTTCTGAACACACCACGCCCACGGCATTGTGTAATCCCTTCTTCATGCTGCACATAATAAAATCCACTTAGAGCTTTTACAATTTTTCCTTCTGGCATATAATTCTCCTTTATTTTGTATAAAGTGAAGCTGTCATTAATATTAAATGGTTTAAAATTCTTTAAATACTTATTTCAAAACCCGTCATATATACAAGTTAATATATTTAATCTACCATCAAATTTAAAATATTATTTATAACAGTATCACTTTTATAGCTTTTTGAATCATATATTTTTGCCTGTTATACAGTCCACTATATGTAGACAGCATAACAGGCAAGAGTAATACATTCCATCCCCTCTAGAAAGAAAATGGAAGTCATTATTATTGAGTTGGGTATGGTACTTCTTTGTCGATAATCGTTACACCATCTCGTACAATTTTATAGTGTCCTTTTGTACCTTCTTGAATTACAAATTCTAAAGAAATAGTTGCCGACTCTGAAATTGTTCTAGTTTCAATTGGTCTATCCATTTTTTGTTGCATATCTTCTTTATAAATTTCTATCGTTTGCGGTTTTTTCTCACCAATTATAGAAGACTCATACGGAATAGAAATATTATCCACTTTCACTGTTTTCGTTACTTTCGGCTTAGGCCCCTCTGAGATGATAATCGTCACTTTATCTCCTTCTTTTAACGGCGTTCCTGGTTTTGGAGATTGCGAAATTACAAGTCCTTTATCAACAGTATCGGAATACTCTCGTTTTATATCTGGAGTTAGTTTTCTCTCATTCAAATAACCATTTACGCTATTTTCAGTCCATCCTGAAAAATCACCTGGTCTAATTTGATAAGGACCTTTACTTACCCAAATTTTCAGTTCTTGTTCCGCCTCTACTACCATTTGATCAGGCGTCGGAATTTGCTCTACGATTTCACCTTTCGGCCTATCATTTTCAATATAATTTATTGTAACTTGCTTATATTTTTCTTCTAATTCATTCCTTATACTCTCAAAATCTTTTCCTGTGAGATCACTCATCTTACTTTTCTTTTTTCCACCTGATTGATAGATAGTAATTTTAGAGTTTTCTTTCACGACTCTACCTGCCACAGGGTCTGTTTTTATCACATCACCTGCTTCAACATCATCTGTATATACAATGTTAGGTTCCGTAACCTCAAAACCCTTTTCAACTAATTTATTTACTGCTGTCGTATACTTCATACCAGCCACATCAGGGACTTTTACATCTTTTGGAATAAAGAATCCCGGAATAACAGTAAGCGCTAACGTTATTCCAATTGCTAAAAGTAAAAATGTCGTAATTAAAACTTTGATCCATTTATTACTTCGTTTTTTCTTCTTATTTAATTCCGTTTCTTCTTTTCTTTTCTGTTCATCCATTTTACTTCCTTTTAAAACAATTGTTTCATCAGTTACATTTTCGAATAATTGTTCTTGTTGAATAATCGGAATCGCTTTTGTCGCTTCCATATCTTCCGGTATGTAAAATGGCTGCTCATTTATCCTCTCTGGATATAGCGCAGTTTCAATATCTCGTTTCATCGCATTGGCAGATTGATATCGGTGAAACGGATCTTTCGCAGTTGCCTTTAATATAATATTTTCGACACTTTGCGGAATATTTTCATTCCATCTCTTTGGAGACGGAATTTCACTTTGTAAATGTTTTAAAGCTATAGCAACAGCAGATTCGCCAGAAAACGGTTGTCTTCCTGTTAACAACTCAAACATAACGATCCCTAGGGAATAAATATCTGATTGTTTATTTGCTATCCCGCCGCGTGCTTGTTCTGGTGATAAGTAATGCACCGAACCGAGTACCGAATTTGTATGTGTAATTGTTGTTGCACTTGTAGCTGTCGCAATTCCAAAATCTGTTACTTTTATTACTCCATCAGCTCGAATTAAAATATTGTGCGGTTTAATATCACGGTGCACAATTTCAAAATGATGGGCGTGTGCCATGGCGGATGTTAACTGCTCCATAATATCAAGAGCTTCTCCTATAGGTAACATCCCTCGCTCAATTATGTATTGCTTCAATGTTTGTCCTGGTACATACTCCATTACAAGATAATATATACCATCTTCTTCTCCGACATCATACATATTCACAATATTTGGATGCGACAACGTTGTAACAGACTGCGCTTCTCGATGGAAACGTTTAATAAACTCTTCGTTATTTGAATAGTCGAGTCTTAATATTTTTACCGCTACATCTCGGCCAAGTATATCATCATGAGCTAAATACACATTGGCCATTCCACCACCACCAATCATTTTCAGCAGCTTATAACGGTCATTTAAGCGTTTTCCAATCAGCACGTTGCACTTCACCTACTTTCGTTTGTCGAACCCGCATAATCAATAAGAACAAGGGTGATATTATCTTCCCCGCCACGATCATTCGCCAATTGAATGAGACGTTGTCCCTTAGTTTCAAGCTGTTCATTTAACTGTAAAATTTGTTGCATATCAGCAATAGAAACTTTGTTAGATAACCCATCAGAGCAAAGAAGTAACTGATCATCTTCCTCAAGCACCAATGTTTTAACATCTAATCCGACCTTTTCTTCTGTTCCTAATGCCCTTAACAAAACATTCTTTTTCGGGTGATATTCTGCGTCTTCTTTTGAAATTTCACCATGTCTCACAAGTTCATTTACAAGTGAGTGATCTTCCGTTACAAGCGAGATTTCTCCCTCTGATACCATATAACAACGACTATCTCCTATATGACCTATTGTCACAAAGTTTGGCGTACAAATCGCTATTATAAGTGTTGTTCCCATACCATTACATTCTACATGTTGCTTAGAGTACTCATATATACGCTCATTAATAATCCCAACACTCGTATGTAACCACTCTTCTACTTTTTTGGGTTCATTCATATTATGCGTTTGCTTCCAATAATCATGGAATAATTGAATGGTCATCGAGCTAGCTACATCACCAGCTCGATGACCTCCCATTCCATCTGCTACTACCGCTAAAATATTTCCATCTAAATTGTGAAAAACTCCTGCACTATCTTCATTATGTTGGCGAACTTTTCCTTTATCTGATAGAAACACGGCTTTCATCTCGTCACCTCGTCTCTTCTTTACGCTCCTTCGCACGTAACTGACCGCAGGCTGCATCAATATCATGACCTTGTTCACGGCGAATTGTTACATTCACTCCACGATCTTTTAACGTTTTTTCAAATAAGAAAATTTGTTCACGTGGCGTACGTACATAATCACGTTCAGGTACGTAGTTTACCGGAATTAAGTTTACATGACATTTTACACCTTTTAAAAGCGCAGCAAGTTCTTCAGCTTGCTCAACTTGGTCATTTTCTCCTCCAAATAAGCCATATTCAAACGTAATACGACGCCCTGTTCTATTTACATAGTATTTAACAGCTTCCATTAAGTCTGGTAGCTTATAAGCACGGTTAATCGGCATTAATTTTGAACGTAACTCTGTATTTGCAGAATGCAATGAAATCGCAAAATTAATTTGCATATCTTCTTCAGCGAACTTATAAATTTTTGGAACAATTCCACTTGTTGAAACTGTCATATGTCTTGCACCAATATGAATTCCTTTTTCATGGTTTACAATGCGTAAGAATGACATTAAGTTGTCGTAATTATCAAACGGCTCTCCAATTCCCATAACAACAAGCGAACTTACACGTTCTTCTGTTTCATCAAGTGCACGTTGCACTTCTACTACTTGCGCTACAATCTCTCCAGCCTCTAAGTTTCGTTTTAACCCACCAAGTGTAGATGCACAGAACGTACAACCAATACGGCATCCAACCTGTGTTGTTACACAAATAGAATTTCCATATTCGTGTCGCATTAACACTGTTTCAATAGAATAACCATCATATAATTGGAATAAAAATTTAATTGTTCCATCAGAAGATGTTTGTTTTACCAATGTATTTAAAGTAGTAATATCAAAGGAATTCGACAATTTATCGCGTAATCCTTTAGAAAGATTCGACATGTCGTCATAATTTTTTACACGTTTTTTATATAGCCAATCAAAGATTTGTCCTGCACGGAATTTAGGTTCTCCTTGTTCCTTTAACCAATCTTGCATTTCATGAAGTTGTAAAGAATAAATTGATGGTTTCTTCGTTTCTAGATTTTTCTTTTGTTTTCTCACAGTCGTTTCCACGATGCTACACCTTCTTCCTTAAACAAGCAATATAAAAGCCATCTGTTGCAAAATAATGCGGTAAAATTCGTACTTGACCTTCATCAATATACGGATTTAACTTTTCTGGCATGCGATCTTTTATCGTAGTATCCCATTCAAATTCAGGATGCTCTTGTAAAAATTGCTTTATTACTTGTTCATTTTCTATTTTTTCTATTGTGCACGTACTATAAACAAGGCGACCACCTTGTTTTAATAACGGTGCTATTTTTTCTAGTATTGCAAGTTGAATCGTCGATAATCTTTCACTATCGCCTTTATTTTTACCTAACTTAATATCAGGTTTACGTCTAATCACACCAAATCCAGAACATGGTGCATCTACTAATATTTTATCAAATGTTTCATTCGCGAAGTGTTCTTGTACTTTTCTAGCATCTAGTGCTTTTGTTTCGACATTTTCTAGACCAAGTCTCTCCGCTTGTTGTTTAATTAAACGTACTTTGTGTGCATGTAAATCAAGAGACATAACTTGACCTGTTCCTTTTAATCGCTCTGCAATGTGCGTTGTCTTTCCGCCCGGAGCAGCACAACTATCAAGAACTTCATCTCCCTCATTCGGTTCTAAAGCGCGTGCTACAAGCATAGAACTTTCATCTTGAATAGAAAGAAAACCTTTTTTGAACGCATCTGTATGCGCTACATTCCCTCTTTCAATTTGAATTGCATCCTCTGATAAATCGCCGCGCTTCGCTTCTATACCTTCACCAGCCAACAACTCAATTGCTTCTTCTACTGTTATTTTATCAACATTTACACGCGCTGTTGGTACCGGGGGTAACATGTTCACTTCACACATTTTCTCTGCTGTCTCTAAACCATATTCAGAAGCCCAGTCTTGCACAAGCCACATTGGATGACTTGTTGCAATTGCCAAACGTTCTATTGGATCCTTGATTTCATCTACAGAAGGTACCCCTTCTCTCTGAATCGAACGTAATACCCCGTTTACCATACCAGCAATCCCTTTATGCCCGCGACGCTTTGCAATTTCAACTGCTTCATGAATAGCCGCTCTTTCTGGCACTCGGTCTAAATAAATCATTTGATATAAAGATAAGCGAAGTAATACTCTTACCCACGCCTCAACCTTCTTTTTTAAAAAAGGCTGTAAATAATAATCTAATGTGTCACGACGTTGAATCGTTCCATATACAATTTCAGTTAACAAACCAATATCTTTTCTATCAATTGCATTTTTTTCAATTAGATTATTTAAAAGTAAGTTACTGTATGCACCACTTTTTTCTACTTGAATTAAGCCATCAAGAGCTAACTCACGAACATTTTGTCTCATGCATTTTCTCCTAACTTCGTTCCAATTTCAGGTTTTGTGCCACGTAAAAATTGCGAACAACTCATACGTTTTTTACCAGAAGGTTGCAATTCAGTGATTTTAACACCTGTCTCATTCCCTGTTGCAACAACAAATCCATCTTCTTCAAGAGCTACTATTGTACCTGGTTCAGCTTTCTCTGTAATAGAGACCTTCTCTCCCCACCATACTTTAATAACTTGTCCTGCCAAAGTCGTATAAGCGACTGGCCATGGATTCAATCCGCGAATGTGATTGTATACTTCTTCACCTGTTTTTGTCCAATCAATCTTCTCTTGCTCACGTTTTATATTATATGCAAACGTTACTTCTTCTTCGTTTTGTTTAATTGGTTCTAACTTACCTTGAATTAATAAAGGTACTGTTTTAGATAGAAGGTGTGCCCCTGCTTCACTTAACTTATCGAATAAAGAGCCTGTCGTTTCACGCTCTTCAATCTCGACTTCTACTTGTGTTAAGATATCACCAGCATCCAATTTCTCTACCATATACATAATTGTAATACCCGTTTTTTCTTTACCTTCCATAACTGCATAATGGATTGGTGCACCACCACGAAGTTCAGGTAGTAAAGACGCGTGGACGTTAATACATCCATACTTCGGTGCTTCTAAAATTTCATTTGGTACAATCTGACCGAAAGCAGCTGTTACAATTAAATCTGGCTCTAATGCCAAGACTTGTTCATATTCGTCTTTTTCACGAATTCTTAACGGTTGTAACACCGGAATACCATGTTTTTCTGCTTCAACTTTAACAGGTGTAGGTGTTAATACTTTTTTTCTACCTACCGGACGATCAGGCTGCGTCACAACACCTATTACATCATAGCCATCTTCGATAAGACGACGAAGCACCGGCACTGAAAAGTCCGGTGTTCCCATAAATACTACTTTTATCATTCAAAAACCGCTCCTTTTAATACCTATTCTAATTCGTTTTCCTCATAATATCTTGTCACTTTCGATGTAAATAACACACCGTGTAAATGATCGATTTCATGTTGAATTGCACGTGCTAAAAATCCTTCTGCTTCTAGTAAAAATACTTTACCTCGGCGATTTTGCGCACGTACTTTAATATAATCCGCACGTTCCACTTCACCATAAAGTCCCGGGAAGCTTAGACAGCCTTCGGGACCTACTTGTTCACCACGTTTTTCTAGTATCGATGGATTGATTAACTCGATTTTCCCCGTATCATCACCGATATCAACTACCGCAACTTGCAAGCTTACACCTACTTGAGGTGCAGCTAAACCGACTCCGTCCGCAATTAACATTGTTTCATGCATATCTTTCAACAATTTCACTAACTTTTTATCAAAGTTAATTACTCTTTCGCATGGTGTTTCTAACACTTCATTTGGATGCTTTACTATTTCTAAAACTGCCATATTTCCCTCCGCTACATTAACATTGTTGGATTAAAATCAATTGAGATTTGTAGCTCTTTTTGCATTTCTGCTTGATAATGTTCATTTACCATTTTGAGCACGTTCTTTAAGTTTGGTTCCCGTTTGTATTTTATCATGCATTGATAACGATATCTATCTTTTATCCTTGGAATTGCTGAAGCAACCGGTCCTAACACCATCGTTTGCTCTGTGCAATGCGCCCGTAAATGACCGACAATTTTTTCCGTCACTTGCACTGCCTTTAATAATTCTGGATGAGATACTGTTACAAGCACAACATAGTAATAAGGTGGATATTGTCTTGTTCGTCTCATTTGCATTTCTTGGTCAAAAAACACATCATATTGTTGGTTCTTTGCTAACTCTATACTGTAATGTTCTGGCGTATACGTTTGAATTATAACTTCCCCTGGCAATTCATGTCTGCCTGCTCGTCCACTTACTTGCGTCAATAACTGATACGTCTTTTCACTCGCTCGAAAATCAGGCAAGTGAAGCATCGTATCTGCAGTTAAAACCCCGACAAGCGTTACTTTAGGAAAATCTAATCCTTTCGCAATCATTTGTGTTCCAAGTAGTATATCTGCTTTTTCTTCCCCGAACGCCTTTAATAATTTTTCATGCATTCCTTTGCGACTTGTCGTATCTACATCCATTCGAATGACTCGTGCCTCTGGAAATAGTTTTGTAATTTCTTCTTCTACCTTTTGTGTACCTGTACCAAAGAAACGAATATATGTACTTTGACAAGCAGGACACGCAGTCGGCATATTCTCTTCGTGACTGCAGTAATGACATTTTAAACGATGGTTCATTTTATGATATGTCAGCGAGATATCACAATGCGGACATTGTACAACATACCCACAATCACGGCACATAACAAATGTAGAATGACCTCTTCTATTTAAAAAGAGCACCATCTGTTCTTTCTTTTCTAATCGATCTGCTATTTTTTCATGCAATGCCTTCGAAAACATGGAACGATTCCCGTCACGAAGTTCCTCACGCATATCAACAATCTCTACTGTTGGTAACGCTTGTTTATTCATACGTTTTTCCATCGTTAGTAATTCATACACACCTTTTTTCGCTCTTGCAAACGATTCAAGTGTCGGTGTTGCACTACCAAGAACGATAGGACATTTATGATATTGCCCCCTCCAGACAGCTACATCCCTTGCATGATACCTCGGATTATCTTCTTGCTTATAGCTCGATTCATGCTCCTCATCAATAATAATAATCCCTAAATTTTCAAAAGGAGCAAATACAGCTGAACGTGCACCAACTACAACTTTCACTTCTTTTCTTAAAATCTTACGCCATTCATCATATTTTTCTCCAACAGACAGCGCACTATGAAGAACCGCAACTTGCGAGCCAAATCTGCCTTTAAAACGATCTACCATTTGAGGCGTTAGTGCAATTTCAGGAACAAGTACAATAGCTTCTTTCCCTTTCGCGAGCACCGCTGCTATAGATTGTAAATATACTTCTGTTTTTCCGCTTCCTGTAACACCATATAGTAAAAATGGATTGTAAGTTTCATTTGTAATTGATGATAAAATCGGTGCAATAACTTGCTTTTGTTCCTCCGTAAGTGGGAATGGTTTCGTTTGTTCAAAATCATCATCGTCATACGGATTTCGGTACACTTCCACATACTTTTCTGAAATTAGCCCCTTTTTAACAAGTGCTTTAATCGGAGCGTCTGTTATTTGCAACTCTTCTGTTATCACTTTCAACGGCACACTTTTATAATTTTCCACAAAATAATAGAGTACATCTTGTTGTTTTTTACTTTTCAGTTCAAATGCTGCTAATTCCAATTTATCTTCTGACAACTCCGGTTGAACGACTCTTTGTTTCTTCTTTTGCACTTTATCTTTTACCTGATAAACAACTTCAATCGTGCCATTTTTAATTTCTTGTTGAATCGTGCGGTATAGATGCGGCTGCGTCTCAATAGCTTCCCAATCTATCGCTTCTTTGTCCTGAAATAAAAACAGTAGTTCAGGTGCTACTTTTTCTTGTTTACGAAGTTGTAGACGCTTTTTATACGTAGCTTTTATCGCCGTTGGAAGCATGACTTGAAAGGCTGAAATCATATAACATAACGTTTCGCTTGTAAGCCAATATCCAAGCTTTAATAATTCCTCGTTTAAAACTGGTGTTACATCTAATATTTCATGGATTGTCTTTAGCTTCTTACTTTCTACTTCAGCCGAATCTTTGATCCCAATAATAAAGCCTTGCAATTTCCTTGGGCCAAATGGAACTACTACACGCATGCCTGTCTGAACAATATCTTCCCACTTTTTAGGGATAATATAATCAAATGGTCGATCTGTCTGACGTGCAGGTACATCAACAATTACACTTGCAAATTTCATAGACGATCATCTTCTAACATCATTTCAATTTGCTTTAATATTTCACGAGCAACCTCTTTCTTCGTTAAAAGTGGTAACTCGATAACTTCTCCATCTTTTCTATACATTGTTACAATGTTTGTATCTGTACCAAATCCAGCTCCTTGTGCCTTTACATCGTTCGCAACAATCATATTCGCATTTTTCTCACGTAATTTTTTTGTTGCGTATTCCTCTACCTTTGTCGTTTCAGCCGCAAAACCGATAAGTAACTGTTTATCCTTCATCTCACCTAACGTTTTTAAAATATCTACTGTTCTCTCGAGTTCGATTACAGCATCACCATTTTTCTTTTTCATTTTATTATCATGAACATATTTCGGGCGATAATCTGCAACTGCTGCTGTTTTAATGACAACATCTACGTTTTGATACTGTTGCAGAACTACTTCTAACATATCTTGTGCAGATTCCACTTGTACCGTATTTACATGTAATGGTGGGTTTAATGCTGTCGGTCCCGAAACAAGTATGACATCAGCACCTAAGTTCGCTGCCACTTCCGCAATTGCATATCCCATTTTCCCGGAAGAAAAATTGGTCATAAAACGCACTGGATCAATCTTTTCGCGAGTTGGGCCAGCAGTTATTAATATTTTTTTTCCTTGCAACGGTTTTTGTTCGGAAAAAGCCTCTTCTAACCGTGCAATAATTGCTTCCGGTTCTTCTAGTCTTCCCTTCGCAACATAACCACACGCTAAAAAACCTTCTCCAGGCTCAATAAATGTATATCCTAACGTTTTCAACGTCATCATATTTTTTTGTACAATTTTGTTTTCATACATATGCACATTCATAGCAGGTGCAATCCACACTGGGGCTGTAGTAGCTAACAAAGTAGTTGTAATCATATCGTCTGCAATACCACCAGCTAACTTCCCAATACAATTGGCAGTAGCAGGCGCAACAAGTACTACATCTGCCCAATCTGCTAAATCGATATGTGCAATAACAGCCGAGTCTTTCTCATCGAATGTATCTGTATATACGTCATGGCGAGAAAGTGCTTGAAATGTAAGAGGCGTAACAAACTTCATTGCCGACTCACTCATCATTACTTTTACAATAGCACCAGCCTGTGTCAATTTACTAGTTAACGCAGCCGCTTTAAAGACCGCAATGCCTCCTGTTACACATAGAAGTATCTTTTTCCCTTTTAGCATATGGCTCGTCCTCTTTCTTTTTCAAACTTATAATACTGAAACAGAATTCCCATCTCATCAGTACCAATATTTCTTCCCTATCGTAAAAAAATAACAACCTACTTGTAAATAGGTTGTTACCGTTACATAGAAAATTATAAAGTCTATGTTTTAATTTGTCGAAAAGAATGTCTTAATCGATGATTTTGCCTTCGCTTGGTACATATTTTAATACTTCTGCATCGATTTCTTCTAATGATTTACCTACACATTTATGAGAAACAGGTTGCTCGATAACACAGTTATCAGCAAGTTGCATTTCACGCGCACGTTTTGCAGCTACTGTTACAAGTGTATATTTAGAATCGATTTTTGTTAATAATGAATCAATTGATGGATTTAACATAATTATAGACCCTCCGTCATTTCTTTATAATATTTTGCTACTCTTTCGCGGCGGCAATGTTCACCAACCACAATTGCTTTAATTCTTTCACAAGCTAATTCAACTTGATCGTTTTCTACAACATAGTCGTAAGCGTCCATCATTTCGATTTCTTCTTTCGCTACCGTTAAACGATTTTCAATAACATCTTCAGTTTCTGTACCACGGCCGATAATACGGTTCTTTAGTTCAGATAAACTTGGAGGTGCTAAGAAAATAAATACACCTTCTGGGAAAGCTTTCTTAACTTGAATTGCTCCTTGCACTTCAATTTCTAAGAATACATCTTTTCCTTCTTGTAATGTTTTTTCAACATAGTCAATCGGTGTTCCGTAATAATTACCTACGAACTCAGCCCACTCCAGTAATTTTTCATTACGAATCATTTCCTCAAATTCTTCTCTCTCTTTAAAGAAATAATCCACACCATCTACTTCACCTTCACGTGGCTTACGTGTCGTTACTGAAATGGAGTACTGAAAACGTGTATCCTCATGACTAAACAGCTCTTTTCGAACCGTTCCTTTACCAACCCCAGAAGGTCCTGAAAGAACGATGAGCAATCCTCTTCTACTTCTCATAAATATGTAAAACCTACCCTTCCTCACTTAAATCTTCTTTATTATTCAAACGATGTGCAATCGTCTCTGGCTGAATTGGACTTAATACCACATGCCCATCATCCATAACAATAACCGCCCTTGTTTTTCTCCCATACGTAGCATCAAGCAAAGCATTATGTTCGCGTGCTTCCTGTACTGTTCGTTTAATAGGAGCTGACTCCGGACTTACAATAGCAATAATTCGATGAGCAGATACAATATTTCCGTATCCAATATTTAAAAACCGCATGGCCATAGTTTGCGCCTCCTAGTAAGTCTATCCGATTTCTCCACCACGTATAACTTTATATATTTTTTGAAAGCTACTCAATATTTTGTACTTGTTCACGAATTTTTTCAAGGTTATTTTTCATTTCTACAACATATTTTGAAATTGTTAAGTCATTTGCCTTAGAACCAATCGTATTAATTTCTCTATGCATCTCTTGCACGATGAAATCCATTTTCCTTCCAACAGGCTCTTCAATCTGCAGTGTTTCACGAAATTGCTCTAAATGACTTTGCAAACGAACTAACTCTTCGTGAATATCACAACGCTCTGCAAAGATTGCGACTTCTGTTAACAATCTTTGTTCATCTAGATCTTGATTATGTAATTCTTTTAAGCGATTTTCTAATCGTTCACGATATTTTTGTGTAACAATCGGTACATGCGGAATAATTGCATTTACACAATTGTGAATCTCTTGTAAACGATACGCTATATCTTTATGTAATCGTTCTCCTTCGCCATCTCTCATCGTTTTTAACATATGAGCAGCTTGGCGAACAGCCTCATATAAACCGTTCTCAAATTGTTCATTTACATTTTCTACTTCTTCAATCGCTGTTACTTCTGGCATTTCCATTAATTGCTGAAGTGTAATAGAATCTTGTAATTGAAATTTTCCTTTTATATCTTCCATAATCGATTGGTACTGCTCAAGAAGCGACCAATTCACACTTAATTTTCTTTCAACAAGCCCTTCACCCGTTATACTAATAGACACTTCAATGCGTCCACGCCGAACTTGTTCTGCAATTATTTTACGAATTTTTTCTTCAAATATCATCATTTGCTTCGGAAGTCGAATACTCATCTCTAGAAAACGGTGGTTCACCGATTTCATTTCTACTGTAATTTGAAAAGTATCATTTTCCACTTTCGATCTTCCAAATCCTGTCATACTACAAATCATTTTTATCACATCCAAGCCATGAAATAACTCAATGAAAAAGGTAATAGAGACAAGGCTCTACTACCTTCTGTAAATTATATCACATTTTCATATCATTGACTATTTCAAGTTTAATCCCTTCTTATATAATACTGGCTTTTCCTTCTTCCCCTTTTTCCCTGTTAATAAAGAACCTACTAATAAGAAGGTCGGAATTGATGACAAACCTCCAATTAACAACCAATCTCTCGCTTGTATTGGCATTGTACTAAAGATCGGTTGTAGCGGTGGGTAATATATAACCACTAACATTAACAGTAAAGAAATAATAACCGCTCCTACTAAATACACGTTCCCAAACGGATTACGGTGGAAGATAGAATGTTCACTTCGGCAATCAAATACATGAATAAGTTGTGCAAGTACCAACGTCGCAAACGCCACAGTTTGTGCATATTTCAGTTCATTTGGATGTTGATTATATGCAATAATAAACGCCACTAACGTCACTGCTCCAATTAGAAAGCCACGGCTTATAATTTTCCAGGCAAGCCCTCTAGCAAATACCCCTTCTTTCGGATGACGCGGCGTTCTCTTCATAACGTCTCCTTCCGCCTTATCCAATCCTAATGCCATCGCCGGTAATCCGTCAGTCACTAAGTTCACCCATAAAATTTGAATGGGAACCATCGGCAGCGGTAATGCAAGTAACATTGCAAATAACATGACTAAAATTTCTCCTACGTTCGATGCTAATAAATAACGAATAAACTTACGTATATTCTCGTATATATTTCTGCCTTCTTTAATTGCTGATTTAATCGTAGCAAAATTATCATCTAGCAAAACAAGAGAAGAAGCTTCTTTCGCAACGTCTGTCCCTGTAATTCCCATCGCTATCCCAATATCCGCTGTTTTTATAGCCGGAGCATCGTTTACTCCATCACCTGTCATCGCTACTATATGCCCTTTATTTTGCAACGCCTTAACAATCTTCAATTTATGTTCAGGTGATACTCGAGCAAATACATACGTATCTTCTACAACACTTTCTAGTTCCTCTACATCCATATTCGCGAGTTCTACTCCTTCAACAACACGTCCACCAGGTGGTAAAACCCCTAATTGTTCCGCAATTGCCATTGCTGTCACTTTATGATCTCCTGTAATCATCACTGTTCGAATACCAGCTTCTCTGCACTCTTTTACAGCCTGTTCTACCTCTGGTCTTGGCGGATCAATCATTCCCTGTATCCCGACCAACATAAAATCTTTTTCAACGTCTCTTTCATGTTCAATAGAATCTGTTACTTTTAATGGCTTAAATGCAACTGCAATTGTTCGGAGCGCTTGACTACCTAAACTATGAATAGCCGCCTGTACTTCTTTTCTATACAACTCACTTAACGGTTGTTGCTTATCCCCCCATAAAATCGTTTGACTCATTTGCAGGAGGACATCTGGTGCTCCCTTCGTAACAAGAAACTTTTTCCCCTCTCTATCTCGCACAATAACACTCATCATTTTTCGAGTTGAATCGAATGGAAATTCACGAATAATTTCAAATTTCCCTTTCAGTGCCTCACGCGTTATCCCCGCTTTCATTGCTGCAGCTACAAGTGCTCCCTCAGTTGGATCTCCATCTAATACATACGCCTTTTTCTTTTGAATAATATTTGCGTTATTACAAAGTGAACCAAATGTTAGTAGTTGATACAGTGCTTTTGTTTTAGCTGGATCGCATTCTTTTTCACCTTTCAAAAAAGAGCCATTAGGTTCATATCCTTGACCCGTAACTTTCCATAATTCCCCACCTGACCACATATGTGTTACCATCATTTTGTTTTGCGTCATTGTTCCTGTTTTATCAGAGCATATAACAGAAGCGCATCCTAACGTTTCTACCGCTGGTAACTTCCTTACAATTGCTCTCTTTTTAATCATACGCTGTACACCAAGCGATAAAGCTACTGTAACAATTGCTGGTAATCCTTCAGGAATAGCAGCAACAGCTAGCGACACGCCTGCTAAAAACATATGATACACTTCATTCCCTTGATACACACCGGCTAATACAACAAGCGCTGTCAAAATAAGAGCCACAATAATTAATATTTTCCCGAGTTGCTCTAATCTTCTTTGCAGTGGTGTTTCCATTTGCTCTGCATTTTGTAACATATTTGCAATTTGGCCCATCGCTGTATTCATACCAGTTGCTACAACGACCCCTGTTCCAGCTCCTCGTGTAATCATCGTACCCATAAAAGCCATATTTTTTTGATCACCAATTGAAACATCTTGCCCCTGCAGAGCTTCTACCTTCTTCTGCACCGGTACTGACTCTCCTGTCAAAGCTGATTCTTCGATATATAAACTTGATGCCTCAACAAGACGTACATCCGCCCCAATACGATCACCACTAGAAAATTTAATGATATCACCTAAAACAAGTGCTTTAGACGGTGCTTTTACCCAATTTCCATTCCGCATTACAGTAACTTGCGGGGCGGCTAGCTCTTTTAAAGCTTCCAGTGACTTTTCAGCCTTTCTTTCTTGAAAAAAGCCAAGAATACCATTGATAATAACAATCGCAACAATCGCAATAGAATCAATGTATTCACCTAAAAAAGCTGAAACTATTGTTGCACCAAATAAAACAAGTACCATAAAATCTTTAAACTGCGCCAAAAATACCATCAGTGCAGAAGGCCTTTTGGCTTCATCTAATTCATTTGTACCAAATTTTTTTATTCGCCCTTCTGCTTCCTTCTCTGTAAGCCCCACCTTCACATTCGTATTCGTTCTTTCTTCCACTTCGTGTGCGCGCATTCCATACCAGTTCATCCCGCTATCGACCTCCTGATTCCAGACATACTCTATTGAAAGCTTATTCAGCCTCGTCCAAAAAAATGCTATAATTAACTTTTAGTTAGAAAGGAGTGTTCATTTATGGCATTCGATGGATTATTTACAAGAGCAATTACACATGAAATTGCAAATTCTCTTTACACAGGAAGAATTTCCAAAATATATCAACCTTCAAAATACGAGATTTTATTACATATTCGAGCAAACGGAAAAAATCAAAAACTAATTCTTTCCGCTCATCCGACATATGCACGTTTACACTTAACAAATCAAAATTACGATTCACCTGCACTTCCGCCAATGTTTTGTATGCTTCTTCGTAAGCATTTAGAAGGTGGGTTCATTGAAAAAATTGAACAAATTGATTTAGAGCGCATTATTCAAATTACAGTTCGTAGCAGAAATGAAATTGGTGACGAATCGCTAAAAACATTAGTAATTGAAATAATGGGACGACATAGTAACATCATTTTAGTAGATACAAAAACAAACAATATTTTAGATAGCTTAAAACACGTTTCTTTAGCGGTAAACCGACATCGAACTGTATATGCTGGAGCGGAGTACATTGCACCACCAGCACAACATAAAATTAACCCACTCCAGATTGAAACAAATGATGAATTTATTAGACCGCTAGACTTTCTATCTGGAAACATGGATAAACAACTTGTCGGCACCTTTACGGGAATTTCGCCGTTATTCGCAAAAGAAGTAGTGAAAAAAGCAGGTATGGTAAATGAAAAAGCATTAGCGGACGCATTTTTCTCCATACAAAAACCATTACTAACTCATACATATTCACCAACAATGACTACTTCAAATGGGAAAGAATTCTTTTATCTTTTCCCTCTTGCACACTTGCAAGGAGAAGACAAGACATTCTCATCTGTTAGTGAATTGCTAGACCGTTTCTTTTTCGGAAAAGCAGAGCGAGACCGTGTAAAACAGCAAGCTTATGATTTAGAGCGCTTTATGCAAAACGAAAAAAATAAAAATGAGAAGAAACTCATTAAACTAGAAAAAACATTACAAGATGCCGGAAAAGCAGATAAATATCAACTATTTGGAGAACTACTTACAGCCAATATGTACGCTTTGAAAAAAGGTGATAAAGATATTGAAGTCGTTAACTATTACGACGAAAATGGCGGAACTGTAAAAATTACATTAGATCCTTTAAAAACACCATCTGACAATGCACAACGCTATTTCCAAAAGTACCAAAAAGCGAAAAATTCAGTTGTTGTTGTAGAAGAACAAATCGAAAAAACAAATGAAGAAATTCTTTATTTTGATAGCTTACTTCAACAAATGGAAGCTGCTTCTTCAAAAGATATTGAAGAAATTCGCGAGGAATTAGCTGAAGAAGGTTATATGCGCAATCGTAAAGCAAAAAATGCTAAGAAGAAACCAACTAAACCGGTATTAGACAAATATTTAGCTAGTGACGGAACAGAAATTTTCGTCGGTAAAAACAACAAGCAAAACGATTATTTAACAACGAAGTTTGCCCGTCGTGATGAAATTTGGTTACATACGAAAGATATCCCTGGGTCTCATGTTGTCATTCGTTCTCTTGAACCTACCGAAGAAACCGTGTTAGAAGCTGCTAAAATCGCTGCCTATTTCAGTAAAGCAAAAGATTCTAGTTCTGTTCCTGTAGATTTCACCAAAATACGCCATGTCAAAAAACCGAGTGGTGCAAAACTTGGTTTTGTTACGTACGACAATCAGCAAACCGTATATGTAACACCTGATGCTGATACTGTAATGAAATTAAAAGCGTAAATAAAAAATGCGTTGCTTATAAGCAACGCATTTTTTATATTTTTTCAATTTAGTTCCTATATCCATTCAATAACTCAAAACATCTTTCTCCCTTTCAATATTGTCAAAAAAATTGACAGTGTCATTTCACAGTTGTATAAAATTTTTTACAGCATGTAAATAAAGTGCAACTCCAATCAATATTTTTTCATCCCCCTGCTATTTATTGAAGCAATCTGGATTTTATGAACAAACCGTCTCCCACAAATAGCGAGCTATTTTTTATCTCCCCTAAAATATATGTTGTTCCTACTATCTTTTCTTCAAATATATATTTTGGCACACTATTTGCTTTATTCAATACTGTGAATAGGGGGAATTAACATGACTTTAAAAATTAATAAAATCCAAAATCAACTACAAAACTATGAAATTGACGGATTACTGATTACAAAAAAAGAAAATCGCCAATATGCAACAGGCTTTACAGGTAGTGCTGGCGTCGTCTTAATCTCTGCGGATAAAGCTGTTTTTATAACTGATTTTCGCTATGTAGATCAAGCGAAATCACAAATAAAAGATGCTGAAATTATTATGCATAATGGAAATTTAGAAAAAGAAATTGCAAATCAAGTATCGAAATTAAACATTCAAAAACTCGGAATTGAAGAAAACAACATGACATTGCAACAATATAAAAACTTACAAAAATACGTACATGTGGAAATGATTCAAGTGTGCGAAATCATCGAAAATATTCGTATTATTAAAGACACGCCTGAAATAGAAACAATGAAAATTGCAGCTAATATTGCTGACGAAGCATTTCACCACATCCTTACGTTTCTAAAACCAGGAATAAGTGAAAATGATGTACGAGATGAGTTAGAATTTTTCATGCGTAAAAAAGGGGCTACCTCCTCCTCATTTCAAATCATTGTAGCTTCTGGAGTTCGCTCTTCACTTCCTCATGGAGTTGCATCAAATAAAATAATCGAGCGAGGCGACGTCGTTACATTAGATTTCGGTGCACTTTACGACGGATATTGTTCCGATATAACACGTACTGTAGCAATTGGGGAACCATCAGAAGAATTCAAAAAGATATACAATGTTGTACGAGAAGCGTTAAAACGTGGGACGGAAGCAATTAAACCTGGGGAAACTGCGAAAAGTATCGATGATATAACGAGAGATTACATTACTGAGCATGGATACGGCCAATATTTTGGACACTCTACTGGTCATGGTCTTGGGTTAGAAATACATGAACCTCTCCGCTTATCCCAAGAAAGTAAAGCTACTTTAGAAGAAGGTATGGTCGTTACAGTGGAACCAGGCATTTATATACCAAACTGGGGCGGTTGTAGAATTGAAGATGATATTGTCATTACAAAAGACGGATATGAAGTTATTACAAAATCAAATCGGGAACTAATTGTTATTCCTTGTTAAAATCATGACCTTTTTTAAAAGGAGTTTTTCTCTGCACATAGAATTCTTTCTCTGGAGTCATCGTTTAAAGAGGGGGAATTTTAATTGAATTTTGTAATTGATAAAATAGATGGTTTACAAGTTGAATTTTCAAAACTTGTTTCCATGATGAATTACGCTCGCTATACAACAATGCAGGCGGTGGAAGGTTTAACAATTGAAGAACTTGATTATTTATATGATGAGGAAGCAAATTCAATTGGCATGCTTTTGTACCATATGGCCGCTATTGAATTTTACTACCAAATTCATACTTTTGAAGACCGTGAACCAACGGAGGCTGAATTAGAACAGTGGTTACCTGCTATTGAGTTAGGAAATATTGGACGCGAGAAAATAAAAGGAAACCCTATAGAATTTTACATAAACACATTACAAAAAGTACGTTCCAAAACGATCGAGACTTTTCAATCGTTACCTGATGAATGGCTATTTAAAACGACAGAATTTTGGTATGACAAACGAGCGAATAACTATTTTAAGTGGTTTCACGTATTTGAAGATGAAATCAATCATCGCGGACAAATTCGTTTAGTTAAAAAGATGCAAAAATCTCATTCAGTAAAATGAGAAAATGCCACCGAATAAGGTGGCATTTTCTTTTATTCATTAACGAATAACTTTTCGTTTACTTTTTTAGCGACTACCGCTATCGGCATTAAAATACATATTAAATATAGTAATTTCGCGATAAATAACCACCCTTGAAACATTACAATTCCATCTATTATCTCATTTCCTTTCAATAACAAAAAAGGAATCGTGCTAATTATAATGACAAACTCGATGCTGAAAACAATTTTCTTTTTTCTGCTATATGCTTTCCATTCATCCCAGCGATACATAGGAGCAAATATGAATACTCCTATACATAATATAATTGGTACCCATTCACTTTTAAGAAATTGCCCTGAAATAACTGATAATAGTAAACAAACGAGCACACCATAATACCCTATTTTCTCTCTCATTCGTACTCCCCATTCTACTTCTCCTTTAATATGTAACTTACTATGCTTATAACAAATCTTAGTAAAATAACAACTACAATTACAATATAAAGACCCTTCGCAGATGACATCCATTCTTGAAAAATAGACATTTTCTCCATTTGCTTCTGCCCCTCTATTAAAATAATCCCTGCGACAAATGAACAAATAACAATAATGCTGCCTATCATACATCCGATACTTTTCTTACTATATTGTTTCATATCATCCCAGTTATACAACAGTACAAAAACAAACCCGAAAACAGGTATGATACTTATCCATTCATTGTTTGTAAACAGATTTAAAATGATTAATAGACTACAAGATATAATGAATCCCCAAAACCCAATTTTTTTGCGCATAAGCCCTCCATAAATTCCATTTTTAGGATTAATTGTATTGTAACATCCATTTCTACTTCTTACCATTACAGTACATGAAATTTCACTTTTTTTCTTTTTCCTATACTCACATACTTTTACTGCTTTCATACAATAAACTACATGAATGCCTAAAGGATGTGAATGTTATGGGAGTTGAATTAACGCTGTTGCATGCTCTCTATATTCTTTGTTTACTCACTATTATTACTTTTTTTATTCTCCGGAAAGATACGACGATTATTTGTATCGTTTTTATCTTTTTATTAGCATTAACTGCTACAAGTTCTATCCCTCTTGCCGTTAGCGGTATTTTTCAAAGTTTCATTTACGCCATTACTGAGCTATTACCAACTATATTAATCATCTCCATTATCGTATCAATGAGCAATCTACTCGTTCATACTGGCATAAATGATACGATGATTTCACCATTTACAAAGATGATTCGTACCCCTACCCTCGCCTACTGGATTATCGGCCTTTTAATGATGACAATTTCTTTCTTCTTTTGGCCTTCTCCAGCTGTCGCTTTAATGGGAGCTATTTTATTACCCGTGGCTGTACGCGTCGGCCTTCCGCCAATTGGAGTTGCCATTGCTATGAACTTGTTCGGACACGGCATCGCCTTATCTGGTGACTTCGTTATTCAAGGTGCACCGAAATTAACAGCGGATGCTGCTGGTCTCCCTGTTTCCAGCGTTGTTTCTGCCAGTGTTCCCCTCGTTATCGTTATGGGCATTGTGACAACTTCCGTCGCATTTTTCTTCTTACGAAAAGAATTCCATACAGGCTTATCTATACAAGAATCTATCCCATCAACTGAGTCTTCTAAAACACTCACTTCATTATCTCCTCGGACAAAAAAATGGCTCGCTATTTGTATTCCGATCGTATATGCCATCGATATCCTTTGCATGATGCAATTTAAACTACAAGGAAGCGACGCAACTGCACTTATCGGCGGGACGACTGTTATTATGATTATCATTATTTCCCTCATCGCTTACAAAGGAAATGGACTGAATAAAACGACCGATTATTTTATAGAAGGGCTCCAATTTGGATTTAAAATTTTCGGCCCAGTTATTCCAATTGCCGCACTCTTTTATTTAGGAGATAGCGGTTTTGTAAAAATTATCGGAGACTATTTACCGAAAGGTTCACATGGAATCATTAACGACTTAGGGATCGCCTTATCTCAAACTGTTCCTTTAAACCAATATGTATCGGCGGGAACATTAACTATCGTTGGTGTCATTACTGGTTTAGATGGATCTGGATTTTCCGGCATTTCACTTGCTGGTTCGATTGCTAACCTTTTTGGAACAGCACTTGGGCATGGAACAGCTACATTAACAGCACTCGGGCAAATTGCTGCAATCTGGACCGGAGGCGGGACTTTAATTCCTTGGGCGCTTATTCCTGCCGCTGCCATTTGTAAAGTGGATCCATTTGAACTTGCAAGACGAAATTTTTTACCGGTTGTGATTGGCTTAATTGTCACCACAATCGTTGCGATGTTTATCCTATAACATAAGCAAGTGTTCTCTTGCTTATGTTTTTTTATTGTAAAATTCATCATGAATTACTGGCTTTCAAAAGGAGTTATGTATATGTTAGCGAAATTATATTAAGAGAGTATTTATTCCAAAACGTTTACGAGAAACAGATTACTTCCATTAGAAAAGGGGACATAACTATGAATGAATTGATTTTCTTCTTATTAATTTGTCCATTACTTATCTTTATCGTTTCTGTTATTGGAACGCGCAAGACGAAAACGTATTACGTAATGCCTATTGTAACGTTTGCTACTTTTTTAATAATAGGTGTTATCGCCTTTACTCCAAAATTTTTCTTTTGGGTTGGTATGTACAGCATCTTCTCATTTATTGTTTCTTATATGACTCTATTGTTTGTGAGAGGATATGAGATTGCAGAAAGCACTAAGTAGTATTTAGTAAAGAGATTATAATATGATTTTTTTTGATATCGATAGGACTTTACATGAAGTTTTAACAATACTATAAAAAAAACGACCGCGTTCCCCCGCGGCCGTCTTTTTTCGTGCTACGCTGTGATCCAAGCTTCGTTAGCTGGATTTTTACGCCACTCTTGTAATTTCTTCGTTTCAGCTTGTCCGATCATACCCTTTTCTGCTGCAACTTCAGTTAATGCACTGTAATCACTTAAAGAATATGATGCTACGTTCGCCGCTTCTAGCTTTTCTTTTCCTGCTTCTAGCTCGTATGTGAAGATTGATACGATTCCTAATACTTCACAGCCAGCTTCGCGAAGTGCTTCTACACATGTAATTGCACTACCGCCAGTTGAAATTAAGTCTTCTACTACTACAACTTTTTGACCTTTTTCAGCTTTTCCTTCGATTTGATTCCCTTTACCGTGACCTTTTGCTTTACTACGTACGTAGCACATTGGTAAATCCATACGATCACTTACCCATGCAGCGTGCGCAATACCAGCAGTTGCTGTTCCTGCAATAACTTCTACAGTTGGGAAGTGCTCTTTAATTAACTCTTCTAATCCAGCTGCAATCGCTTGACGTACTTTTGGATAAGATAAAGTTAAACGATTATCACAATAAATTGGTGATTTCATACCTGAAGACCAAGTGAATGGATCATTCGGTTGTAAAAATACTGCTCCAATTTCTAATAAATGCGATGCGATTTCTTTTTTCATACTGTTACACCTTCCCACTGTTGTTTTACTGTTTTATACGCTTCAAGCGGATTTTCCGCTTTTGTAATACTACGTCCAACTACGATGTAGCTTGAGCCAAGTTCCCTCGCACGTTTCGGTGTTGCTACGCGCACCTGGTCATTTACATCATCGCTTGCAAGACGAATCCCCGGTGTTACTGTTACAAATTCATTTCCGCATACTTCACGTAATTTCGGAACTTCAAGTGTTGAACAAACAACACCATCAAGTCCACTTTCTTTCGTTAGTTTTGCATAATGAGCAACCGCTTCTTCTAACGTTTTCTCAATGCCAATCTCTTTTTTCATCATAGCTTCCGAAGTGCTTGTTAGTTGTGTAACTGCAATACAAATCGGTCTCTCTTTTCCTTCTTGCTTACCTTCCTCTAATCCCTCAATCGCAGCTTTCATCATACTGCTTCCCCCAGCAGCATGAACATTTACCATATCAACATCTAGACTAGCTAGGCTACGCATAGCGCTTTTTACTGTATTCGGAATATCATGAAGTTTTAAATCTAGGAAGATCTTATGCCCTTTTTCTTTTAAGTACGTAATAATCGCAGGTCCTTCTTTGTAGAATAACTCCATACCAACTTTGACAAATAACTCTTCCCCTTCAAAGTGGTGTAAGAATTGTTCTACATCTTGTTTCCCTGGAAAATCTAGTGCAACGATTAACGACTGTGACATGTTTGCTTCCAGCTCCTTCCTTGACATTCCGAAATGTGATCAAATCCTAATTCATCTAGTAATGCTGGTAATTCTTCAATAATTGTCGGACATACGAATGGATCGATAAAGTTCGCTGTTCCAACTGCAACCGCGCTTGCGCCAGCATAGAAGAATTCAATTACATCTTCCGCAGTTTCAATACCACCCATTCCGATAATCGGAATGTTAACCGCTTGGCTTACTTCATGTACCATACGAATTGCTACTGGCTTAATCGCAGGACCTGATAATCCGCCTGTACGGTTTGCTAAAATTGGTTTAGCTGTTTTTAAATCTAGACGCATACCAAGCAATGTATTAATCATCGTTAAACCGTCCGCACCCGCATTTTCAATTGCTTTTGCAATCTCCACAATGTTTGCCACGTTCGGTGACAATTTCACATATACCGGTACTTCAGAAACCTCTTTTACTCGCTTCGTTAAATCAGCAGCAATTTCAGGATTCGTACCAAAAGCGATACCACCCGTTTTTACGTTTGGACAAGAAATATTTAATTCTAGCGCATGAACATTAGGTGCCTTTGAAATTTCTTTCGCAACTGCTACATAATCCTCAGCTTGTGAGCCAGCAACATTCGCAATAATCGGAAGATCAAATTGCTCGAGAAAAGGTAATTCAGAATTCATTACCTTTTCTAATCCAGGATTTTGAAGCCCGATTGCATTTAGCATTCCGCCTGGTGTTTCCGCAACACGAGGCGTTGGGTTTCCGTAACGAGGCTGTTCTGTTGTCGCTTTAATCATAATTGATCCAAGTACACTTAAATCATAGAACTGTGCATACTCACGACCAAATCCGAAGCAACCAGATGCTGGGATGATTGGATTTTTTAATGATAACCCTGGTAATTCAACTTGCAATCTGTTCATAGTACAACCTCCCCGATTGGAAATACTGGTCCGTCGCTACACACCTTCTTGTAAGAATGTCCACTCGGATCTGCTTGTAAATGGCATACACATGCGAAACATGCTCCAATGCCACAGCCCATACGCTCTTCTAATGAAATGTAGGCTTTTCTCTCTTTATAGCGTCCTTCTAATGCACGAAGCATCGCTAAAGGTCCACATGAGTATAGAATGTCAAAGTCGATTCCATAGCTATCAATTACATCTGTTACAAAGCCTTCTGTACCATGCGTACCATCAACTGTTGCAACATACGTATCACCAAGCTCTGAGAATTTCTCTTCATAGAAGACAACATCTTTCGTTTGGAAACCTAAGATGTGAATAACGCGTACTCCCTTTGCTACAAGACGCTGTGACAATTCATATAGTGGTGGTACACCAATTCCCCCTCCAACTAATAGAGCCGTTTGTCCACCTTCCGCTTCTTCTACAGGAAAACCATGTCCAAGTGGTCCTAACACATCTACAAGTTCGCCTTGTTTTCTTTTCGCTAATGTTTTTGTTCCTTGTCCTTCCGCACGATATAGCATTGTAAATTCGTTCTTGTCTTGATCGACATTACAAATACTAATTGGGCGGCGCAGAAGGGGCGTAATGCCCTCTGCTACCTTAATGTGTACAAACTGCCCTGGATCGTTCATTTGCTGCACTAGATCCCCTTGAAGCACTAATTCGTAAATGTTTTTTGCGATTTCTTTTTGGTTAACGACGATCATATTTTGCTTTTGCATCATGCATGTACCACCTCGTGACGCTTCGTTTGCGTAATTTCTTTCATTGAATGAGCTGAGAATGTCATAGATTCTAGTACTCGTAAGATTGCTCTCGTTGTATCAAGTGATGTTAAGCAAGCCACACCATTTTCTACTGATTCACGGCGAATGCGGAAACCATCACGCGCTGGTTGTTTGCCTTTTGTTAATGTATTGATTACAAACTGTGCTTTTCCTTGACGGATAATATCAAGTAAGTTGTATTCTTCAGAATCAATTTTATTTACAACTTGCACTGGAATGTTTTGCTCTGCTAACGACTGTGCTGTTCCAGCTGTTGCTAATAAGTTATAGCCGATTTCGTGGAAACGTTTTGCAATTTCCATTGCTTCTTCTTTATCTTTATCCGCTACAGTGATGATTACTGATCCGTGCGTTGGGATGTTAATTCCTGAAGCAACTAACCCTTTGTATAATGCTTTTTCAAGTGTTAAGTCTTTACCCATTACTTCCCCTGTTGATTTCATTTCAGGTCCTAATGTTGTATCAACTGAACGTAGCTTCGCAAATGAGAATACCGGTGCTTTTACATACACTTCTTTCTCTTCTGGGTGATAACCAGTTCCATATCCTTGTTCTACAAGATCTTGACCTAAAATAACTTTCGTTGCAACATTCGCCATAGGTACGCCTGTAATTTTACTTAAGAATGGTACTGTACGGCTCGCACGTGGATTTACTTCAATTACATACACTTCATCTTTGAATACTACAAACTGAATGTTTAGTAATCCAACAATGTTTAAACCTTTTCCAAGTGCAATTGTATGTTCAATAATTTGTTCTTTCAGTTTTGCAGATAAGCTTTGCGGTGGATATACTCCGATTGAGTCACCAGAGTGAACTCCAGCGCGTTCAATATGTTCCATAATACCTGGAATGAATACATTCTCACCGTCTGAAATTGCATCTACTTCAATTTCTTTACCAACCATGTAACGATCGATTAATACTGGGTGATCTGCGTGAACTTTAACCGCATTTTTCATGTAGTGCAGCAGTTCTTCTTGACGATATACGATTTCCATCGCGCGTCCACCTAGTACGTAAGATGGTCTTACTAATACTGGGTAACCAATTTTGTCAGCGATTGCTACCGCTTGCTCTACAGTCGTTGCTGTTTTACCAACTGGTTGCGGGATACCAAGTTGTGTTAGTGCTGCTTCAAACTTATCACGATCTTCTGCACGGTCTAAATCTTCAAGTGATGTTCCTAAGATTTTCACACCGTGAGCCTCTAATTTAGCAGCTAAGTTAATTGCCGTTTGTCCACCGAATTGGACGATCACACCTTCTGGCTTTTCTAAATCGATAATGTGCATTACATCTTCGATTGTTAATGGTTCAAAGTATAATTTGTCAGAAATACTAAAGTCTGTTGAAACTGTTTCTGGATTGTTATTAACAATGATTGCCTCATATCCCGCTTCTTTAATTGCCCATACAGAGTGAACTGTTGCATAGTCAAACTCAACACCTTGACCGATACGGATTGGACCAGATCCTAGAACTACTACACTCTTACGATCTGTTCTAACCGATTCATTCTCGTCACCATATGTGCTGTAGTAGTATGGTGTTGCAGATTCAAACTCTGCCGCACAAGTATCTACCATTTTATAAACAGGAGTTATATTGCTTTCTTTACGCATATCGTAAATTTCACGCTCTGTTTTGTTCCAAGCATTGGCGATGTAATGGTCACTGAAGCCCATTTCTTTCGCTGATTGTAATACTTCCATATTTCCTACATTTGCTTTTACTTCGCGTTCCATATTTACGATATTTTCAACTTTTTGTAAGAAGAAGAAGTCCATTTCACACCAATTGTTGATTTCTTCTTTCGTTACACCTTGACGAATTGCTTCTGCTACAATAAACAGTCGCTCATCATCAGCTTTTATAATGCGTTTTTTCATTGTCTCTTTATCAAGCTCTTTTAAATGCTCTAACTCTAAGTGATAAACACCAAGTTCTAAAGAACGAATCGCTTTTAATAATGATTGCTCTAAATTACGTCCGATTGACATAACTTCACCAGTTGCCTTCATTTGTGTACCCAGTGTTCTGTTTGCTGATTCAAACTTATCAAATGGCCAGCGCGGAATTTTTGAAACAACATAGTCTAATGCTGGTTCGAAACAAGCGTATGTTTTTTGTGTTACTGGGTTTATAATTTCATCTAATGTTAAACCGACTGCAATTTTTGCCGCTAGCTTCGCAATTGGATATCCAGTTGCTTTAGATGCTAGTGCAGATGAACGACTTACACGCGGGTTTACTTCGATTACATAGTATTGGAAGCTATGTGGATCAAGTGCAAGCTGAACGTTACATCCACCTTCAATTCCTAATGCACGAATAATTCGTAATGAAGTGTTTCGTAACATTTGATATTCACGGTCACTTAATGTTTGGCTCGGTGCTACAACGATAGAATCACCTGTGTGAACCCCAACTGGATCGATATTTTCCATGTTACATACTACAATCGCGTTATCATTTGAATCACGCATTACTTCATATTCAATTTCCTTACAACCAGCAATGCTCTTTTCTAATAAACATTGTGTTACCGGACTATGTTTTAATCCACCTGATACGATTTCAATTAGTTCTTCTTCATTACTACAGATTCCGCCACCTGTCCCCCCCATTGTAAATGCTGGGCGAACAATAACTGGATATCCAATTTCTTTTACAAATTCATGTGCTTCTTCTAGCGTATGAATAATGGTACTAGATGGAATTGGTTCATTTAATTCCTGCATTAAGGTACGGAATAAATCACGATCCTCCGCTTGCTCGATTGCTGATAATTTTGTTCCTAAAATTTCAACTCCGCACTCTTCAAGTATGCCTGATTTCGCAAGTTCAACAGCCATATTCAGGCCTGTTTGACCACCTAATGTTGGTAAGATTGCATCTGGACGTTCTTTACGAATGATACGGCTTACGAATTCTAGTGTTAATGGTTCTATATATACTTTATCTGCCGTTGCAGTATCTGTCATAATTGTTGCTGGGTTAGAGTTAACAAGGATTACTTTGTAACCTTCTTCTCTAAGAGATTGACAAGCTTGTGTACCAGAGTAGTCAAACTCTGCTGCTTGCCCAATTACAATTGGTCCTGATCCGATTACTAAAATTGTGTTAATGTCTAGGCGTTTTGGCATAACTCTTCCCCTTCTTTCTTGAAGTTTTCAATCATTGCTAAGAAATCTTCGAACAAATCGTTTGCATCTTCTGGTCCTGCAGAAGCTTCTGGATGGTATTGTACTGTAAATGCTGGGAACTTCGTATGACGAAGACCTTCTACTGTTCCATCATTTAAAGCAACATGTGTAATTTCAAGTTCTGTATTTTTAACTGATTCTTCTTCTACTGCGTAACCATGATTTTGAGATGTAATTGCTACTTTTCCAGTTGCAAGATGTTTTACCGGATGGTTTAAACCACGGTGACCGAATTTTAACTTACTTGTATTCGCACCAGATGCTAGAGCGAATAGTTGATGTCCTAAGCAAATTCCGAATAAAGGAACTTTACCGATAATGTTTTTTAACATTTCAATTGCTTCTGGTACATCTTTTGGATCTCCAGGTCCGTTACTTAACATAATTCCATCTGGGCTAAGACGTAAAATTTCTTCTGCTGTTGTATTGTAAGGTACTACAATTACATCACAGTCACGTTTATTTAATTCTCGTAAAATACCATGTTTCATTCCGAAGTCTACAAGTACAACTCGGTGTCCACGGCCTGGGCTTGGGTATGGATCTTTCGTTGATACGCGTTTCACGTGATCTGTAAATACTGTCGCTTTTAATTGGCTCACGATGTATTCTACATCTGCATCCATGTTACATAGACGTCCACGTAATGTACCGTATTGACGAATTTTTCTCGTTAATTTTCTTGTATCAATTCCTGCTAACCCTGGGATATTTCTTTCTTTTAAGTAATCATTTAACGAAATTTCATTACGGAAGTTTGATGGATGATCACAAATTTCGTTTACGATTAAACCATTTACAGATGGGTGAATCGATTCAAAATCGTCACGGTTGATGCCGTAGTTTCCGATTAATGGGTACGTGAATGTTACGATTTGACCGCAATATGATGGATCAGATAATGTTTCTTGATATCCAGTCATTCCTGTTGTAAATACAACCTCACCTGACTTTTCAATTTCTCCTCCGAAACCTTTTCCAATTAATACTGTTCCATCTTCTAAGATAAGTTGTCTTTTCATACTAATGCACTCTCCTTTTGCCATGCGATCTTACCACCAACGATTGTCATTACCGGCCATCCTTGGCATTTCCAACCTGCGAATGGTGTATTTTTTCCTTTTGATAAGAATGTTGTTGGGTCAATCTCTTCTTCTTGTTCTAAATCAATGATTGTAATATCAGCTGTTCTACCTTCTTTCAGGCGACCTGCTTCTAAGCCGAATGTATCAGCTGGTTTTTCTGTTAAGAATTGAATTAACTGCTCTAATGTAATAATTCCTTTTTTCACAAGGTTTGTGTATAGAAGTGGGAATGCTGTTTCAAAACCAGTAATTCCGAATGGTGCTCTTTCAATTCCTTGCGCTTTCTCTTCCGCTGTATGCGGTGCATGGTCAGTTGCGATCATATCGATCGTTCCATCTAGTAATCCTTCAATTAGTGCTGCGTGATCTTCTTTTCCACGAAGCGGTGGGTTCATTTTAAAGTTAGGATCAGCTGATGGGATATCCTCTTCACATAACACTAAGTGATGAGGTGTTACTTCTGCTGTTACTTTAATTCCAGCGCGTTTCGCATCTCGAATTACGCGTACAGAACCTTTCGTACTTACGTGACATACGTGATAGTGACAATCTGCCGCTTCAGCAAGCAGTATATCCCTTGCAATATGTACAGATTCACATACTGATGGGATACCGTTTAATCCGTGTTTCTCAGAAAACTTCCCTTCATGTACACAACCTTTATTAATAAGAGTATTCTCTTCACAGTGCGCAACTACTGCCATATTTAATTTCGCTGCACGCTTCATAGCAGCTAACATCATGCTAGCATCTTGTACGCCTACACCGTCATCAGTGAAAGCAAATGCTCCAAGTTCTTTTAATGTTTCGAAATCTGTCATTTCAGAACCAGCTTGGCGTACTGTAATTGCTCCGTATGGTAGTACGTTGACATGCGCTTTTTCTTTAATACGATTTTGCAAGTCTTCCATATGTTCTCTGCAATCTGGTACTGGGCGTGTATTTGGCATTGCACAAATTGTAGTGAATCCACCTTTTGCCGCTGCTAGTGTACCTGTTTCAATTGTTTCTTTATGTTCACCACCTGGTTCACGAAGATGTACGTGTACATCTACTAATCCAGGTGCGATTAACTTTCCGTTCACATCGATTACTTCAGCATTATCTGCCGTAATATTTTCTGCTACCTTAGCGATTTTACCGTCTTGTACGAGAAGATCTGTTGCTACGATTTTTCCTTCTTCATTCATATAACGACCATTTTTAAACAAGTAATTCATGTTTCATTCCTCCTAATACATTTGGTAAGGCGCGTTTTAGTACAGCCATTCTTACGTAAACTCCATTTTCCATTTGTTTAAATATGCGTGAACGCTCACACTCAACAAGTTCACTTGCAATTTCAACATCACGGTTTACAGGAGCTGGATGCATAATAATGCTTCCTTCTTTCATACGCTTTTCTCTTTCCACTGTTAATCCGTGTTTCTCATGATACTCTTTCATAATGTCTGTTTCATAATGATCATGACGCTCATGTTGTACACGAAGTAACATCATTACATCCACTTCTGGAACAAGTTCATCTAATGGTTTGTATGTTCCAAACGTGCTGTCTTCATCTTTCCACTCTTCTGGACTTGCAAAGTAAATTGTTGCACCCAGTTTCGTTAATGCTTCTGCATTAGAACGTGCTACTCGGCTATGACGAACATCTCCTACTATCGCAATCTTTAATCCTTCAAATCTTCCAAACTCTTGTTTAATTGTAAGAAGATCGAGTAGGCACTGCGTTGGATGGTTTCCACATCCATCTCCAGCGTTTAAGATTGGGATATTTACCTGTTCTTTTAGTTCATCGAAGTAGCGATCTTGCTCATGGCGGACGATCACCGCTTTTGTTCCGATTGATTCTAGTGTTCTTATCGTATCGTATAAAGTTTCTCCTTTTTGTACGCTAGATGCATCCGCTGAAAAGTTTAAAACTTCAAGTCCTAATCTCTTCTCAGCAACTTCAAAGCTAAATCTCGTTCTCGTACTATTCTCAAAGAACAAGTTCGCAACAAAAGTTTGCTCTGTCGTTTTGCTCTCTTTTCCATTCGCGAAATCTTCTGCGTCTTTTAGGATTTCTGAAATTTCTACTTCCGATAATTCACTCATCGTTAACAAATGGCTCATCGTCATCCCTCATCTTTCTGATTTTTATGTTACCACTTTTGTATTTTTATAACAACTTTCGCATAAAAATACCCTAGTCGTGTGAGACTAGGGTGCAAGGAAGAAGCCACCCTTTCCGGTCTCACAGGACTGAATTAAAAGGTTGTTATTATGAAGCAATCTGCTTAGCTTGTTTTATTTGTTTCGTTTCCGGTAGTAGTAGATTTAACAGTACACCTACAATTGCTGCTAGTGCCATTCCTTCTACTTGGAACGATTCTCCTACATGAAGTACCGCTCCACCAATACCGATTACTAGTATTACTGATGCAATCATTAAGTTTCGTTTGTCACTTAGGTCTGTTTTATCATCTACCATCATGCGTAATCCGCTTGATGCGATTACACCGAATAGTAAGATTGATACTCCGCCCATAACCGGTGTTGGTATGGAGTGAATCAGCGCGGAAATCTTACCGATAAAACCAAACATAATTGCGAATACTGCTGATCCGATGAATAAGTATACGCTGTAAGCTCTCGTAATTGCTAGCACACCGATATTTTCACCATACGTTGTATTCGGTGGTCCACCTATTAGTGATGCAATCAATGTTGCTATTCCATCACCGAAGATTGAGCGATGTAAACCTGGTTTTTCAATTAAATCTCTTTTAATAACATTTCCAAGTACAATTTGATGTCCGATATGTTCTGAAATTGTTACTAGTGCAACTGGTACCATCAAGAGTACAATCTTCCACGAAAACTCCGGAGTATATGTTACAAATGGTACTGTGAAATCTGGTACAACAAACCATTTTGCCTCAGCTACCGGCTTTAAGTTTACTAGCCCTTGGAAGTAAGCAAAGATATATCCGCCGATAATGCCCAGTAACACTGGTATGATACTGAAAAATCCTCTTCCGAATATAGAGCAGATAATTGTAATTGCTAATGTTACTAATGCTACTGAAAAGTGTGTAAAGCTATATTTGCCATCCACACCGTTCATCGCCATGTTAACTGCTGTATGTGCTAAAGCTAGACCGATTACCATTACGACTGGACCAACTACGATTGGCGGAAGTAATTTCATAATCCACTCTGATCCTGACTTCTTAATTCCGAGTGAGATTAAGATGTACACAAGTCCTGCAAACAAACCACCGAGCATTGCTGCTCCAGGTCCACCTGCTGTTTTCGCTGTTATAATCGGTGCGATAAAGGCGAATGATGATCCTAGATAGGCAGGTACTTGACCTTTCGTTATAAGAAGAAACGCTAGCGTTCCTAATCCACTTGATATTAATGCTACTGACGGATTCAATCCTGTTAAAAACGGAACAAGCACTGTTGATCCAAACATCGCGAACAAATGTTGTATACTTAAAAATAACCATTTTCCCGGTTTCGGTACTTCATTAACGTCTAACACTGGCTTTTGTTCCATTGTTACATCCTCCTTCAGTTTAAATCTTTGCAATAAAAAAACTCTTTGTGCCTGTGCACAAAGAGTCCTACACTTTCGTATGCCAAATTTGACATATGAAAGCCAAGACCCTTTGGCAGCCTCACAGGACTACATTTAAAAGGGCTTTACTTATCGTATATGCTTACTCGATCTTGTTGATCTGTCTCTTGCAAATCAACTTCGATACGCTCTTCACTTGATGTTGGAATGTTCTTTCCTACATAATCAGCGCGAATTGGTAGTTCACGATGACCTCTATCAACAAGAACCGCCAGTTGGATTTGTGATGGTCTACCTAAATCCATAAGAGCATCCATTGCCGCTCGAACTGTTCTTCCTGTATATAATACATCATCCACAAGGATAACTTTTTTCTTCGTAATATCTACAGGGATATCAGAACCTTTTACAAGTGGTTCTTCATTTTTCGATTGTAGTGTTAGATCATCACGATATAACGTAATATCTAGCTCTCCAACTTCCATTTCTTTTCCTTCAATTTGACCAATTCGTTCTGCCAAACGTTGTGCAATAAAAATTCCACGAGTTTTAATTCCGACAAGAACACAATTATCGACACCTTTATTTCGTTCCACGATTTCATGACTAATTCGTGTTAAAGCGCGGCGAATCATTTGGTCATCTAAAACGACAGCTTTCTCTTGCATGCTCTACACCTCCAAGCTTTTTTCTTGCGTGAGAGTAATGGTATAAAAAAAGTCCTCTCAGCGTGTGCGAGAGGACTTTTGAAAAAAGGGTACAGCATACCCTATGTATTTCAAACCGTTACCTTCTCAACCTCACGGGGCTGTGTTAAAGGATCATTATTTAACTGTTGTCAGTATCTCAGTTTTCTTATGATTTGTCAATACTATTTCCGTAAAATATTTAATGCGTCTTCAAACACTTCTGGAATCGGTGCCTCAAACTGAATATATTCACCAGTACGAGGATGGTCAAACCCTAAAATACCTGCGTGAAGTGCTTGTCCATTCATGTCTAATGTTTTCTTCGGACCATACTTCGGATCTCCTGCAAGTGGATAGCCAATATATTTCATATGAACACGAATTTGGTGCGTACGTCCCGTTTCTAAGCGACATTCTACAAGTGTAAAATCTTTAAAGCGTTCTAACACCTGGAAGTGTGTAACAGCATTCTTACCATTTTCATCAACTGTCATGCTTTGACGTTCTTTCTTATCGCGACCAATTGGCGCATCGATCGTTCCTTTATCATGCGGAATCACACCGTGTACAATCGCTTTGTAACGTCTTGTTACTGTTTTTGCTACAAGTTGATTTACAAGTGACTCATGCGCCACATCATTTTTAGCAACCATTAATAGTCCAGATGTATCTTTATCAATACGATGCACAATACCAGGACGCATTACACCGTTAATACCTGACAGGTCTGTACAATGGTGCATAAGTCCGTTTACAAGCGTACCGCTTGTATGCCCTGGAGCTGGATGTACAACCATACCACGTGGCTTATTTACAACGAGTACATCTGCATCTTCATAATAAATTTCTAAGCCCATATCTTCTGCTTGGATATCTAACTCTTCTGGATCAGGAATCGTTACTGTAATTTCATCGTTTTCTTTAACTTTATAATTCACTTTTACCGATTTTCCATTAACTGTAACGACATCATCTTTAATCCATTGTTGTACTTGTGAACGTGACCATTCACTGTTTATTTCTGCAACGAATTTATCAATTCGCTCACTTTTTTGTTCTTCTGCAACTGTTACTTGTACTACTTCACTCATTCAATTACTCCTTCGTTTTCTTGCCTTCTAATAATGTTTGAATAATAATTAATACAACACCAATACATAATGCTGAATCAGCTATATTGAATACTGGATAGTTGTACGAGAAAATATACACGTGAATGAAATCCACTACTTCTTGTCTAAATACACGATCAATGAAATTACCAATTGCTCCGCCTAATATTAGACCTAATGAAATCCCTAGAAGTTTGTCTGTTTTCGCATATTTTTGCATATAAATTACGATAAATACTACAAAAACGACTGTAATAATGTAGAAAAACCACATTTTATTTTCTAAAATCCCCCAGGCAGCTCCTCTATTTCGATGTGATGTTATGTATAATACATTATCGATAATCGGAATGCTCGTACCCAATTCCATGTTCTTTACAATTAGCCATTTCGATATTTGATCGATGGCAATGACAAATAACGCTATTACATAATATATCATTTTCATTTCCCCCACAAAGACAGTGTACCTCAAAATTTTAGCATAGCTGCAACCTTTTCACAATGAACCTTTATAGAAGAATAAAATAAATTAAAAAAAGGTAACATAATATCGTTGTGCGCATTCATACATTTACTTTTTCATAGAAAAATTCATGAATGGTACGGGCAGTCGGCATCGTCTTCATTTGTTTTACCGAAATTGCTCTCCCCGTTTCTTCACAAATACCATACATATCTATTTCCATTTTAAATAATGCACGTTCTACATCTTTTAAGTCCTCTTTTATATCATGTAATAGGAGTTTTTTCTTTATCTCTTCCTTAATTTCATATCCAAGCTCTTCGCTAAACTCTGTATCATATTTGTGCATGACCTCTTTAGCTAGCCTCTCTTGTAACTCTTTTCGCATCAATTGCAATTCTTCTTTGATTTCCATATACATTTCATTCACGTGTACATTCCTCCCAGCTGCAATGTACGATTAGTGTGTCCGAAATTTCTATGCTTACCTCACACACATTTTTCCTTCATAGGAAAGAGAGTGAAAGTTATTTTAATATATCATCAATAAAAAAACTGACTGTACTTACGCACAGTCAGTTTTTTTATTATTTTACATAGTTTTCTTTAACAACTGTTGCACAACGATCACATAATGTTTCATGTTCAGCGTCTTTACCAATTGTTTCTGAAACTACCCAACAACGTTCACATGTTTCACCAGTTGCTTGAGCAACAACAACCGCTGTATGCTCATACTTCGGCGCATCTGCTGGCGCTTCTTCCATCATACCACCCAGTTTATACTCAGAAACGATGAATAATTGCTTTAAGTCTTCGCTAATAGACTCTAACATAGTTTTCATTTCTACAGTCGGATATAGCGTAATACTTGCATTTAATGACTTACCGATTACTTTCTCATTACGAGCTACTTCTAACGCTTTTAATACGTCATCACGCAGCGTCATAAATGCATCCCATTTTATTTTTAATGCTTCCGCACCATCTAATTGTACAGCTTCTGGCATATTAGTTAATTGTACACTTTCTTCTGTTACACCCGGAATGTATGGCCATACTTCATCAGCTGTATGCGGTAAGATTGGTGTTACAAGTTTCGTCAATGCAACAAGAACATCATATAATACAGTTTGAATTGCACGACGATCTTCATGGTTTGCACCTTCAATGTATAAAATGTCTTTTGCAAAGTCTAAGTAGAATGAACTTAAATCAATTGTACAGAAGTTATGAATTGCATGATACACAGCAGCGAAGTCGTATGTTTCATATGCTTCTTTTACTTTTGTAATTAAGTCATTTAATTTCACTAACATGTAACGATCTACTTCACGAAGTTCAGCTACAGCTACTGTATTTTCACTTGGCTTAAAGTCATCTAAGTTTCCTAATAAGAAACGGAATGTGTTACGGATTTTACGATACACTTCTGCTACTTGTTTTAAAATATCATCTGAAATACGTACATCAGATTGATAGTCAACAGAAGATACCCATAAGCGTAAAATATCTCCACCTAATTGATCCATAATTTTCTTCGGTACGACGATGTTTCCAATCGACTTACTCATTTTACGTCCTTCACCATCTAATACGAAACCATGGCTTAGTACGCCTTTATATGGAGCTTTACCTGTTACAGCAACTGCTGTTGATAATGAAGAGTTAAACCAACCACGATACTGGTCAGATCCTTCTAAATATAAATCAGCTGGACGTTGTAAGTCTTCGCGCTCTTCTAATACTGCTTGGTGAGAAGAACCTGAATCGAACCATACATCCATGATGTCTGTTTCTTTACGGAATTCACCATTTGGGCTACCTGTATGTGTAAATCCTTCTGGTAATAGATCTTTCGCTTCACGCTCAAACCATACGTTAGAACCGTGCTCACGGAATAAATCTGCTACATGGTTAATTGTTTCATCTGTAATAATTGGATCACCATTCTCTGCATAGAATACAGGGATTGGCACACCCCATGCACGCTGACGAGAAATACACCAGTCACCACGGTCACGAACCATATTATGAAGACGAGTTTCTCCCCATGCTGGTACCCATTTTGTTTCCGCAACAGCTTCTAATAATTCTTTACGGAACGCTTCAATAGATGCAAACCACTGTGCTGTCGCACGGAAAATAATTGGTTTTTTCGTTCTCCAATCATGCGGGTATGAATGCGTAATGAATGTTAGTTTCAGTAACGCGCCTACTTCTTCTAATTTTTCTGTAATTGGCTTGTTAGCTTTATCATAGAATAAGCCTTCAAATCCAGGTGCTTCATTTGTTAATACACCTTTATCATCAACTGGGCAAAGTACTTCTAATCCATACTTTTTACCAACAACGAAGTCATCTTCCCCGTGTCCTGGTGCTGTATGAACACAACCTGTACCTGCATCTGTTGTTACGTGATCTCCTAGCATAACTAATGAATCACGATCGTAGAATGGATGTTTTGCAACTGTATACTCAAGTTCGCTACCTTTTACCGTTTTCACAACTTCAGCATTTTCCCACTCTAACGTTTTTGCAACTGTCTCAAATAGTTCAGAAGCAATAATATATTTTTCATCATTTACTTTTACAATAGCGTATTCAAGTTCTGGGTGAACAGAAATACCTAAGTTTGCAGGTAACGTCCAAGGTGTTGTTGTCCAGATAATAAATTTCTCATCACCTTCTAATACGTTCTTTCCGTCTTTTACAGGGAATGCTACGTAAATAGATGCTGATTTTTTATCTTGGTATTCAATTTCAGCTTCTGCTAAAGCTGATTCACTCGTTGGAGACCAGTAAACTGGTTTCTGTCCTTTATAGATATAACCTTTTTTCGCCATATCACCGAACACTTTAATTTGTTGCGCTTCATAAGCCGGCTCTAAAGTAATATATGGGTTATCCCAATCTGCACGTACACCTAAACGCTTAAATTGTTCACGTTGACGTTCTACTTGTTCATATGCATACTCTGCACATAACTTACGGAACTCAGCAACTGTCATTTCTTTACGCTTTACACCTTTATTTGTTAAAGCTTGCTCAATTGGTAAACCGTGTGTATCCCAACCCGGTACATATGGTGCGCAGTAACCTGTCATTGATTTATAACGAACAATAAAGTCTTTTAGCACTTTATTTAATGCATGTCCCATATGAATGTCACCATTCGCATATGGAGGTCCATCATGCAGTACAAATAAAGGACGACCTTTCGTATGTTCTTGTACCTTTTCATAAATATTCATTTCAGCCCACTGTTCTTGCATTGCAGGCTCACGTTTTGGTAAATTCCCACGCATTGGGAACTCTGTTTTTGGCATTAGTAATGTATTTTTGTACTCCATGCTCAATTCCTCCTTACATGTATAAAAGAAACACTTAAAAAACGGAATAAAAAAGAGACCTTCTCATCCCAAAAAGGGACGAGAAAGTCTCCCGCGGTACCACCCTAGTAGATCCTATACGTATGTATACAATCCTCTTTATATTCTTAACGCGAATATACGCCTACGCTTACTCTATTTGTTCAGCGCGGAACTCCAGGGTGATATTCCCATTATCTCCTTATCCTGAGCTTACACCATCCTCAGTTCGCTATATAAGGTATGAAAAAGGTACTTATCCCTATCTTCGTTTTTCTTAATAAATATGTTGTTTAAAATTATATGTAATAATGAGAAAAACGTCAAGCTTACACTGTTTCTTCTTTTTTCAACAGTTCATCTACTTCGTCTTCTAACTCAATTAGTTTATCCCAATCATCGTTGTTTAACATTTCAAGCTGTGTTTCTAATAACATACGGAAACGAGTGCGGAATACTTTCGCTTGTTTCTTTAGCTCTTCAATATCAAAGGCAACTTTTCTTGATTTTACTAACGCTTCGTTAATAATACGGTCTGCATTCTTTTCAGCTTCACGTACGATTAATTTTGCTTCTTTTTGCGCATTACGTTTTACTTCTTCCGCTGCTTCTTGTGCAACGATGATAGATTTGTTTAACGTATCTTCAATATTAGAGAAATGATCTAACTTCCCTTCTAATTGCGCAACTTTTTCTTCTAAAGCTTTTTTCTCACGAATGACTAATTCATAATCTTTGATAATTTGATCAAGAAACTCATTTACTTGATCTTCATCATAGCCACGGAATCCGCGACCAAATTCTTTGTTATGAATATCTAATGGTGTTAACGGCACAACGCCACCTCCAAGTAGTTATCTAAATTTCCTATTTCAATTATATCTTTTCTTCGACAAAATAGGAGGATTTCCTTCTAAAAAACCAATCATTTTAGTATACCATACAAAATTCTCCATTTGTCGCGCTTTGTTCTACCTTCTACAGAAAACAATTTACTTCGTCCATATCCTCTCACTGAAAAAACATCTCCTGGATAACATTCATAAGAAGTTTGCTCCACTGTTTTCCAATTAACTTTTACTAAACCATTTTTTATGAAAGGTTGTACTTTTTGTCTGGATATATGTAACATTTCAGCTAACATAACATCTAAACGAAGTGAAGAAACCGTTCCAGATTTCTCTCCCCACGTTTCTTGCATCTGTAGAATTTTTTCTCCTTGCACTGGTGATAAGGAGACTTTCACTTTCCCTATAGATTGTAAGTTCATCTCAATATAAGATACAACTTCTTTCGCGACTACAATTTGGGCACGATCTTCTTGAAGCAAAATATCACCACATTTTTCTCTCGTTAAACCAAGAGACATAAATGTACCTAATATTTGCCTATGTTCTAGCGTATAAAACTTGGAAGGATAGTCAATTTCCAATACTTCTACTTGAAATTCCTCTTCATTCACTACTAGATAGTCCGGATAAATGAGTGCTCTCTTACGCTCTGCATGAGGCGTTGCACCATCAAACTGTACAGCAACATCCCCTTGTCCTATTACCATAGTGACAATTTGTTGTTGTCTTGGATCAAGGAAGTCTGTTAACTTCACTTGATGGTACTCCGCTGCTCGCTTCCACTCTAACACCTTATCCACAAAGACCTCTTCATCGGGTCTGAAATGTTCATAGATGCTCATGTATTTAACCTCTTACTATAAGAAATAGTTGAATATACTTATTAAACCATTCGTAGCAAGCTTTAACGTGAAAATCGCAACGAGTGGAGAGATATCAATCATACCAAGCGGCGGAATAAATCTGCGAAATGGTTCTAAATACGGTTCACAAATACGCGCAAGAATTTCTCCAAAAGTTGATTCCTTTGCACCAGGGAACCATGATAGAAGAATGTAAATAATAAGTGCCCACGAGTAGATCTCGATAGCAGTAATTAAAACGTTTAAAACTGTTACCATGGCGTATTACCACCTCTTTATATTTGTGTCTTCTTCTTCACCGAATAACTCTGAAATTGCACCAACAATATCTACATTTTCAGGGGTACACATAAATGTTTTCGGTCCTATTTTTTGAATGTCCCCGCCTATAGCGTATACAGTACCACTTAAAAAGTCAACGATACGTACAGCTTGATCAGTAGACATTCGTTGTAAATTAATCACAACAGCTCGTCTACCTTTTAAATGGTCCGAAATCCCTTGTGCTTCCGAATATGTGCGTGGTTCTAATAAAACAACTTTTGAAGATTGCTTTGCCGTTTCAATGCTCACAACATTTTGTTTCGGTTGCGCTTTTGGAAACGCAACATCTTGTTGTTCTGGCGGATCTTGCTGCTTCTTCATGTCTGTTTGCTCCTTTTCATAACTATATTGAGCTGCTTCTTTTTCTTCCGGTGTATCAAAAAAGAAGTATTTTACTTTTGACCAACTCATAATAAGATTCTCCTTCCTTTTACGCTTTTCCTACTAAAATCGTCCCCAAACGAATATATGTAGCACCTTCTTCAATTGCAATCGTGTAATCATTAGACATTCCCATTGATAATTCTTTACATGGCGCATGTAATAATTCTAGCTCCTGCACCTCTGTTTGTAGCATACACAACTCCTTAAAACAGCGTCTGATTTCTTCCTCTTCTTCTGTAAACGGAGCCATTGTCATTAGTCCTACCACTTCAATCTTATCCAATTCTTGCAAACTTTGAATAAAAGAAACGGTTTCTTCTATTGCCAATCCTTGCTTTGATTCTTCAGATGATGTTTTCACTTGAACAAAACATTTCACTTTCTTATCAGCACGTTTTTGAATTTCTTTTGCAAGTGAAAGACGATCTAACGAATGTAAATAATCAATTTCATTAATGATTTCTTTTACTTTTCTCGTTTGTAATGATCCAATAAAATGCCAATTCACTTTTGAACCGAAATGTTCGTACTTCTGTAAGAAACTTTCATTTCTATTTTCACCTAAATCGATAATTCCAGCTTCAATTACTTCGTTTGTTTTTTCAATTCCTACCGTTTTTGTAACCGCAACGAGTTTAATATCTTGCAACGAACGTCCCGCTCGTACGCAAGATTGTTTAATTGCTTCATTTACAGTTGTTAAATTTTTTTGTACTGTCACTTGCTTTCTTCCTCCTTAAAACCTATGAAACTCAACATTCTTCCTGTCTTACCTTGATCACGACGATGAGAGAAAAATAGTTGTTCTTCACAGCTTGTACAAAGAGATGACATTACAATATTCTCTTCTTTTATGCCTGATTGTACACATAATATACGATTAATTTCTTTTAAATTAATTGCGTACTGCCCATCAGAAATTTTTTTATAAGGGACAGAGCCGTTTACTACTTGCTCTGCTGCTGTTAACACTCGATCATCAACAACGTAACAACAAGATCCAATTGCTGGTCCAATTGCAACATGAATTTCATCACTTGAAATCCCTTCTGCATTCCATTTTTGAATCATTTCCTTTGCAATCTCTTTTACAGTCCCTTTCCATCCAGCATGCGCAAGTCCTATCATACCATGTGATGGTGCATAAAAATAGAGTGGAACACAATCCGCGTAACATGATGTTAGAAGAACATCATTATTAGTCGTATAAATGCCATCTGTTTTTGAAATGCCGTCTTCATATGAATAGACGCCACTTCCTTTTTCCTGTTGTCCTACTTTTTCAACATGATGATCATGAACTTGTTCAGAGCAAATCCAGTTTTCTAATGGTTTTTGTAACTTATTTGCTAAAATGCGTCTGTTTTCATGAACGTTCTCCACGATATCATTCACATGTAATCCTAAATTCATCGCATGAAAGGAGCCCGTACTTACCCCACCATCTTTTGTCGTAAATCCAGCAGTAATGTTTCCAAGTTCTTTCCACGCTTGTAAATACAGTATACCGTCCACATATTTAAATGGTTGTCTCATAAAGTGACTCCTTTTAATTAAAATAACATAAAAAAGCATGGTACTTCCTGTCTATTTTACCATACTTTTATTTTTTCATAATGCCAACAGAAAAAAAAGAGGAATTTGTAATATTCTTTATGAAATTGTCGGTGTTTGTATTGATTCTGTTACAGAATTAACAGGATTTACTCTAACAAGTATGACATCTTCCCCAATTTTCATAATTTCCTCCCAAGGAATTACAATTTCTACATCCTTCCCAAAGATCCCTAACATACGTGCCTGTTTGGAAATAATAATAGACCCGATCTTCCCTGTGTTCATATCAATTTCAATATCTCCAATATTCCCAAGCCTTTTTCCATCTGAAACATTTATTATCTCTTTCATCTGCAACTCCGAAATTCTTATCATTTTCATCCTCTCCCTTATATATGACGAATTGAAAAAACACTGTTTCTCAAATTAACAGGAAGCACCCTCTACTAATCCCATATTATTTTCATTATATGAACACAGCTTCCCTACTATGAGCGAAGACAAACTATATTACATATAAAAAGGTTTCACCATAAATGGTGAAACCTTATCCTTGAATCGTCTTATTCATTTGTTTAATAGCTGATTTCTCTAAACGTGACACTTGTGCTTGAGAAATCCCAATTTCTTCTGCAACTTCCATTTGTGTCTTTCCTTGAAAGAAACGTTTTCGAATAATCATTTTCTCACGATCATTTAAACGCTTCATCCCTTCTTTCAGTGCTAACTCTTCAACCCACTGCTCGTCCTTTTGTTTTTCATCACTTAACTGATCCATAACAAAGATAGGATCTCCCCCATCGTTATAAATCGGTTCAAATAATGAAACTGGATCTTGAATCGCATCTAATGCAAAAACAATTTCTTCATGAGTCACTTCAAGCACTTTTGCAATATCCATTGCTGTTGGTTCTTTTGAATTTTCTGCAATCAATTTCTCTCTTACTTGTAACGCTTTATACGCAATATCTCGTAATGATCGAGATACGCGAATCGGATTATTATCACGCAAATATCTGCGTATTTCCCCAATAATCATCGGCACAGCATACGTTGAAAATTTTACATTTTGGCCTAAATCAAAGTTATCAATGGATTTCATAAGTCCGATGCAACCAACTTGAAATAAATCGTCAACATATTCTCCTCTGTTATTAAATCTTTGGATGACGCTCAGTACAAGACGTAAGTTTCCATTCACTAATTTCTCTCTTGCGCTTATCTCTCCACTTTGCATTTCACGAAATAATTTACGCATTTCATCATTTTTTAGTACGGGAAGTTTAGCTGTATCAACACCGCAAATTTCTACTTTGTTTCTCGTCAAAGTGTTCCCTCCTATCGGGAGTTGCTGTACAGTGTAAAGTATTTCCTTTGAAGGGGATTTTATGCATGCGGTTTTCTCTTCATTTTTCATTTTCGTTGTCTCTTCTCATACAACGAAAGAGAATAAGACCAGCCTAGATAACGGCTGGTCTTATTCTTTACACCATTTTATTAAATTCTTTTCGTAATCTTTTTATGATTCTTTTTTCTAAACGCGAAATGTATGACTGTGAAATCCCAAGCATATCCGCCACATCTTTTTGCGTCTTTTCCTCTTCTCCAGCAAGCCCAAACCGAAGTTCCATAATTTGTTTTTCACGATCATTTAATTGATGCAATGCTTTCATTAGAAGATGACGATCTACAGTAGCTTCTAAATCTTTTGTAATAATATCATCATCTGTACCTAATACATCTGATAACAAAAGTTCATTCCCGTCCCAATCGATGTTAAGCGGTTCGTCAAAAGAAACTTCTGAACGATTTTTATTATTCCGACGCAAATGCATTAAAATTTCATTTTCTATACAACGTGAGGCATATGTCGCTAATTTTATTTTCTTTTCCGGATTAAATGTATTCACTGCTTTAATAAGGCCGATTGTTCCTATACTAATCAAATCTTCAATATTTATCCCTGTATTTTCAAACTTTCTTGCTATATATACAACTAAGCGTAAGTTGCGTTCAATCAGTAACGATCTTGCTGCCTGATCTCCTTTTGGCAATTTATTCAAAAGAACTTCCTCTTCTTCTTTCGTTAACGGTGGTGGCAACGCTTCACTTCCACCGATATAATAAATTTCATCGGTCTTAATTCCTAATTTCAACAATACTTTATACCAAAGGTATACTAAATAAAATTTTAATTTCATCATATTATCCCGCCTCCCATTATTAAGCAATTACCATTTTTTGCGAAATTAACATTTTCGGATGCACAATACATTGATACTCTCCATTGGTTGACAACTGTTGTGTATTTAATCCAATCAATACTTTGCTGACTACAATAGAACTACCTTCATGATAAATTTGCACACTGTCTGGCTTAATTGCCCATAAAAATTGATTCTCTACTCCTACTGCTCTGAAAGGAATTAAGCGTAATTTTGTTGCCCAGCCAGAATCATTTTCTGGTATTTGAGGAATCTCTGTTTTGGAATAAATTTGTTCTGTTAACCAAGCTGGCAAGCAATGCTCTAATGATGAAATATGCATAATCATAACGGGTGTTTTTGTTAACGGGTCGTAAAGTTGGTTCCCACTATCAATTAAACCTGCGAGTTCTAGTTCCTCTTCAGCTAATTGAATTTTCAATTTCACAATTTGGTCATAGTGTATTTTTGTAACCTCTACGCTTTCAATACGTTTTTTAGAAAAATAATAAATTACTGGAAAACCAAAAACAACAAACAACCAGCTAATTGGATCACCGTAAGAAATTGATTGAGATTGAACCAATCCATTTACCATTTCATTCGTTTGCAAAAAGAAATGAGTCCCAATTAACCCTCCGCCAACCATAAAGGTTACAAAGTAAAAAGTAAAAACAGTTTGTGCATAGTTTCTAAACGTTGTAAACCCAAATGCTGTATACACAATAAGTAACGAGTACAGTAGTTTCATAATTGGATGTGTCATCATAGAAGCAAAAGGAGTAAAGGCAAAAATAACAATGGTTGAACCTATAAATGCCCCTAACACAAGCCTCCATCTTTTGATCTTCTTTTTTAACACGGTTGCTGTTAATAAAAGTAAAAGAAAATCAATGCAGGCGTTTAACAACCAAACAACGTCGGCGTAAACAACCAAACAATTCACCTCTTTTTTTAAGTTGAGACTAGTATAATGCATATCCAATAGGAAAGTGTGTCAATTTGCGGAGGTGTTTTTTTGTTATTTTGTGCTTTCTAGACAAAATCTGTCGGTAAAAAATAAAAGTATATGTTTCATAGAATACTATATCTTTTTACTTATATATTAAGTGAAACTTTAATCACCCCGCACCAATCAGGCTGCCCAGCAAATAGCGGGATAAATCGAAATATATAAAATAAAAAAAGACCTGCTTAGCAGATCTTTTCCCTATATAAAACAAAAAAGGAGCATAAAAACTCCTTTTCTTTTATCGTCTACGACGGTTACGTAAGAATGCTGGAATATCGATGTCATCTGAATCTGTATGACGCTCATGCACAACCGGCTCTTCACGTTTCATTTCACGCTTAACTTCACGTTGTTTTGAAGGTTGAGCTACTTGCTGTTGCTGTTGTTGCGTGTGATTCGCAGTCGGACGGATAATTGGTTTTGGTGGCTGCGTCGAAGCACTATCATCAAAACCAGTTGCAATTACAGTTACAACGATATCATCTTTTAATCCTTCATTAATAACAGAACCGAAGATCATATTTACTTCTGGATCTGAAGCTGAAGCTACAATGTCTGCCGCTTCTTGTACTTCATATAAGCTTAAGTTAGCTCCACCCGTAATGTTCATGATAACACCTTGAGCTCCATCAATAGATGTTTCTAATAATGGACTAGAAATCGCTTTTTTCGCAGCTTCAGCAGCACGATTTTCTCCATTACCAGAACCAATACCCATTAAAGCAGAACCTCTATTAGACATAATTGTCTTTACGTCTGCGAAGTCTAAGTTAATTAAACCTGGTGTTGCAATTAAATCAGAAATACCTTGAACACCTTGACGTAATACGTTATCTGCTTCACGGAATGCTTCTAACATCGGCGTATTTTTATCAACAATCTCTAATAAGCGATCGTTTGGAATTACAATAAGCGTATCTACATTTTCTTTAAATGCCGCAATACCAGATGCTGCTTGCGTTGCACGTTTACGTCCTTCAAATGTAAATGGACGTGTCACAACACCAACTGTTAATGCACCTAATTCTTTTGCAACTTGAGCAACAACTGGAGCTGCACCAGTTCCAGTTCCGCCGCCCATACCAGCAGTTACGAAGACCATATCCGCACCACGAAGTGCTTCTTGGATCTGTTCTTTACTTTCTTCTGCAGCTTTTTTCCCTACTTCAGGGTTTGCACCTGCACCAAGTCCACGTGTTAATTTTCCACCAATTTGCATTTTTGTTTCAGCTTTTGATAGATTTAATGCTTGTGCATCAGTATTCACAGCGATAAAGTCTACACCTTGTACACCGTGTTCAATCATACGGTTTACAGCATTGTTTCCGCCACCGCCGACACCGATAACTTTTATATTCGCTAATTGATCTTGAGTAGTATCAAACTCTAACATGTCGAAATCCCCCTAGAACCTCATTTTTCGTGTCCAATTTTAATCCCATAAATAACGGAATACACGTTTTACTTTTGACATCATACGTTCATCACTTTGATTATTATTGTTTTGATTACGAGTTTTTTGTTTCGCAGGTTGCTGTTGTACCGGCGTTGGTGCTGGTGCTGGTACTGGTTCAAAATGTTCTTGCTTTTCCTGCACATTTTTCCCACGTAATTTAGCTTTTTGATAAGAATGTTTAATTAATCCTACTCCACTTGTATATTGGGGCTCACGCACACCAATATAATCAGGAGTCGCTATACGAACATTTTCATGTAAAATATCATATGCAAGATCAAGAACACCCGGCATAGAAGCAATTCCACCAGTTAGTACATAGCCAGAAGCTACTTGCTTTACTCCTAACTTACGCACTTCATCTTGAACAAACATTAAAATTTCCTCTACACGAGCCTCTATTATATCCGATAATTCCAACTGAGAATATTGTTCTGTTTGATCGCTTCCCATAATAGGAACCGTAAACATCTCTTCTTCAGATGCTGTATCATAAAAAGCATGTCCATATTTCAACTTTATTTGATCTGCATTGTCTGTTGAAGTTTTCAACCCAATCGCAATATCCTTCGTTATATGGTCTCCACCTAACGGTAATACGCTCGTCGCTTGTAACTCTCCATCTTTAAAAATAGATAAAGTTGTAGATCCTCCCCCCATATCAACAAGGGCTACTCCTCTATGTTTCTCATCTGAAGATATAGCAACTGTTGCAGCCGCTAAAGGTTGAAGACAAATATCAACTATTTCAAGACCTGCTTTTTCTACACAACGAAGTAGGTTATGTAGTAAAGTTCTCGAGCCTGTTATAAGTGTACCTTCCATTTCTAATCTTACACCGATCATCCCGCGTGGATCGTTAATCTCGTCAAGACCGTCTACGATGAACTGTCGAGGTACCACATCAATAAACTCACGCTCTGGAGCAATTGACACAACTTGTGCTGCATCTAGAACGCGTAAGACATCTTCATTCCCGATTTCACGATCTTCATTTGAAACAGCGACTACTCCGTGACAAGGAAGTAGCTGTACCTGGTTTGCATTGACACCTACTACAACTTGCTCAATGTGGATTCCCACCATGCGCTCAGCTTGTTCAATTGCTTTTTTAATTGATCGAACAGTCTCGTCTATATCAACTATCGATCCCTTCTTTAAACCATTTGATTTTACATTTCCAACACCAATAATGTTTAAGCTGTCATTAACCATTTCACCAATGATGACTTTAACATTGGATGTACCGATGTCAAGACTAACATATATTTCATTGCTGTTCATTCTTTGGCACCTCCTTCTTTATTTATACCATACAACTCAATATATGGAACAACAATCGCAACTTTACTATTTATAAGAAAAATATTCAACGTCTTTATACGTTTCCCTTTTTTAACCCTATATTTTTCTTATTTTTATTTAACATTCATTTAAGAATATCGCAGTAAACTGTGAATAACTGCTTATCTTGAAATAATTCTATTTCAAGTGTAAAGATTACCGCCAAGTATAAGTCTACACTAAGATGTACTCATAGAAAAGTGAAACTTGTACCAATCCTAGTATGAATCTAAGAATTTTTACATCTTTTTCATCAAATGAACCATTCTTGTAAATTCAGATGCATTCAACAGAACATTCGTTTCGTTTTTTCTACAGGAACGTAGTAAAAACTATCGTTCTATTCTTTTTTTTCTTCCGCTCCTAATTCTTTCGTATATGCCCCTACTTCTAAATCAATTAATACCTTTTTACCCGGCTCAATTGTTTTTAAGATAAGCGGATAAGCTTCCATACGCTTTGCGAAATTTTGAATCGTAGTGCTCACTTCGTACCCTTCGTTCATATATAAAGTAAGATGATCTTCATTCGCATTCGTCGGTGAATAACGAATTTCAGAAATAGACCTTAAAATAGTTGGTGTTAATTTTTCAAGCTCAGCAATTAACTCCTTCATTTTTTCCTCTTTAAAAGGTTCAAAAATTGGTGCTGCAACAGGAAGTTTTCCGTTCGGAAGTACATCAAGTGTTTTCCCGTTCTCTAGTAACGGTTGTAATTTCCCATCTTTGTTTATATAACCAATCGTTAAATATTCTTCAATATGAACATCAATTTTATTTGGAAAACGTTTTTTTACATTTACTGCTTTAATTTCTTTTCGTTTCGTTAGGTTTTCTTCTGCTTTATGTGCTGTCACTCGGAAATAACTTGTATCATACGTCACACCTGATTCCTTCATCACTTGTTCATCTGTCATATAATGATTTCCAAACACACTTATCTTTTTGATATTGCTTAGCGGAGACCGAAAATAAATTAAAAAGAGCACTAATAAAAATAAAATTGATATGTATAAAATCAACCGATGATTAACATTTTTCTTGTTTTTCTTCTGTTGATTTTTTAACTTTGGTACACGATCCTGTAGTTTAATCACTTTACTATTTTTCATGTACGATCCCCCTACGTAACATAAAAAACGGCATGTTCCTCATGCCGTTCTTATCTTCTTATTATAACATAAATGATAATGAGCGGAACGAATAACCGTTATCTTCCAATGATTTCTACTTCTGTATGCATTTCTACGCCAAATTTATCCTCGATTGTTTGTTTTATTAATGCAATTAAAGATAAGACATCTTGCGCACTGGCTCCCCCAGTGTTAATAATAAAATTCCCATGCATTTCAGAAATTTGAGCTCCGCCTATTTGATAACCACGAAGCCCCGCCTTTTCTATTAAGTCTCCTGCAAAGTATGGGATTGGATTCCGAAATATGCTTCCTGCACAAGGATGATTCCACGGCTGTGTTTCACGACGGTAGTCTTTATTCTTTTGCATGACGCTTACGATTCCCTCACGCTCCCCTACCTGCAATTGAAACTCAGCTTCCAAAACAATACCAGGACGTTTCGTTTGCAATACAGAAGTACGATAGGAAAACTCCATTTCTTCATGTGTTAACCAATCAATTGTTCCGTTTTCAAACAAAATAAGAGCTTTTGATAATATGTTTGATATATCCGATTTATGTGCTCCTGCATTCATATACACTGCACCACCAACACTTCCTGGAATACCACTGGCAAATTCCAGGCCGGATAACCCTTGACGACTAAGTAAAGTTGATAATTTAATAAGGGGATACCCACCACCAACTCTTACTCTATGTTTTTCGACTTCTAAGTGGTCTAATCCTTCTCCTAAACGAATAACGACACCTTCTATACCTAGATCAGATACAAGAAGGTTCGAACCTCGACCAATTACAGTCCACTTTGTTTTATATTTTTTTACTAACTGCAACGTTTTTTCAATACTGGCAACATGCTTTGGCACAATTAAAATATCAGCTGGTCCACCTATTTTCATAGTGGTATAACGCGCTAACGCTTCATTCACTAACACGCGACCAACATTTGCTTCTATAAGCTCATTTACTAATTGCTCCATAAACAATCTCCCCCATACTAAGTATCCTTATTACAGTAGTATGCAGGGCGTTCACCTAACGTTATTTTTTTACAAGCTTATTCATTACTTCATACAGCTTATTTGCTGCATCTGGAATACCTAATTGCCCCGCAGCCAGCTTCATATTTTGTAATGTTTGTGCATCTAATAAAATCTCATCAATATCACGAATAAGCGTTTCTGCTGTTAAATCTTTTTCAAGCAACATTTTTGCTGCTCCTTTATCGACAACGGAACGTGCATTCTTTTCCTGATGGTTATTTGTTACGTAAGGACTCGGTATTAACACACTTGGCTTACCTAACGCGGTTAATTCTGCAAGTGTTGTTGCCCCCGCTCTTGAAACAACAAGATCTACACCTGTAAGTACCTCTGGCATATTATGAATGAAAGGTTTAATAATAACATTATTCGGATTCCCTTTTTGCTTCACTGCTTCCATCACTTTGTCATAATGAACTTCACCTGTTACATACAATATTTCGTAACTTTTATTTCCAAACTGTTCAATTGCCTCTACGAAAGCATCGTTAATCGGTCTAGCCCCACGACTTCCACCAAAAATAAGTACCGATTTTTTAGGAAGAGATAAACCTACTGAACGTTTTCCTTTCATTCCATTCTGATCCATTACTTCTGATGCTCTTGGATTCCCTGTCATCACCACTTTTGACTGTGGAAAATGTTCTGCAGCCGCTTCAAAACAAACCGCAACTTTATCAACATAGCGGCTTAAAAATTTATTCGTTACACCAGGTACACTATTTTGTTCATGTACAATGGTTGGAATACCTAATTTTGCTGCAGCATATACAACTGGTCCACATACATATCCACCCGTTCCAATCACAATATCCGGATTAAAACGACGAATATATCGTTTACTATCTTGTACACCCTTTAGGAAACGCATCACCGTTTTCACGTTATCTAACGATATTTTACGCTTAAATCCACTTATAACAATAGATTGAAACGGTATGCCTGCTTTTGGAACGATTGTGCTCTCTAATCCACTCTCCGTACCAATATATAAAAACCTTGCTTCCGGATTTAATTTTTTTATTTCTCTTATTAGAGCAAGAGCCGGATAAATATGACCTCCAGTGCCCCCACCACTTACTAATACACGCACTACTAACTCCTCCGCTTCTCTTTTCTTATTTCAGTTGTATTTATTTCTATATACATCATGTTTCTTCGCGCACATACGAAAAACCCTGTCTTATAAAACAGGGTTTAGTAGCGAGAATGGCGACTTATATTTAATAATACACCTACTGCCATTAACATTAATGTCAAACTTGATCCACCATAACTTAAAAACGGCAAAGTAATACCTGTTACAGGCATCAATCCTGTTACAACACCAACATTAATCATTACTTGAATCGCAATCATCGCCACAATACCTACTGCTAAAAACGTACCATATAAATCTGGCGCTCCTAAAGCTATACGAATCCCACGCCATAATAATAGACTAAATAATAATAACACAAATGAACCACCAATAAAACCTAATTCCTCCGATAAGATCGCAAATATAAAGTCTGTTTGCGGTTCAGGTAAATAAAGAAACTTTTGTCTACTTTGTCCAAGTCCAAGCCCGAATAATCCACCAGGTCCAATTGCGAGTAACGATTGAATAATTTGAAATCCACTTCCAAGCGGATCTGACCACGGATCTAAATATGATGTAATACGTTTCATTCGATACGGTGCTGATGCAATTAGCCCTACAAATCCTGCTACACCAAGCAAACCAAACATTGCAAAGTGAAATACCCTTGCTCCCGAGATAAATATCATAATAATACATGTCCCAACCATTACAGTTCCTGTGCCAAGATCTGGCTGTAACATAATCATCCCAAAAGCAAGAAATACAAAACTAAGAGCTGGTAGTAAACCACGTTTAAAAGAGGTAATTAATTTTTGTCGTTCCGCTAAAAATTTTGCTAAGAAAATAATCATCGCAAACTTCATAAATTCTGACGGTTGAATGGAAAATGCCCCGATTCCAATCCAACTTCGCGCTCCTCCTCGAACAAGTCCTACCCCAGGAATAAGAACAAGAATAAGAAGAATGAAGCAAACTAGCAAAATTACTTTTGAATACGTACGCCACACCCAATAATCAATTTTCATAATTAAAAACATAGCCACTACACCAATACTTGCAAATAGCAATTGCCTTTTTGCAAAAAAGAATGAGTCCCCCATTTTATAAGAGGCCCAAACCGCACTCGCACTATACACCATAACCATTCCGATTGTTAACAACGCAAGTGTAACGATGATGAGAATAAAATCAGGCGTTTTCTTCATTACCCATAAACACCACCTCTTTAGGCAGAAACTTTTGCCCTATGTAACAAAACATCAGTAGGTGTTAGCCTACTGATGTTTTGATTTACTTTATATAAGTTTATGCACAGCTTGTATAAAAATGTCTCCTCTTTCTTCAAATGTTTTAAATTGATCCCAGCTTGCACATGCTGGAGAAAGAAGAATTACATCGCCATCTGTAGAATGAGCATAAGCTTTCACTACCGCTTCATCTAAAGTATCGACACTTTCAATTGTATCTAATCCCGCTTTTTCTGCAGCTCTTACTAGTTTTGGAGCTGTTTGTCCAAATGTTACAATTGCTTTTACATTTTTGAAATATGGAATTAAATCATCGAATTCATTTCCACGATCAAGCCCACCTGCTAATAACACAATCGGTTGTGTAAACGCAGATAAAGCTTTCTCAGTCGCTAACATATTCGTTGCTTTTGAGTCATTATAAACCTTACGATTGTTAATAGTTGTTACATATTCTAAACGATGTTTTACACCTGTAAAACGTTTTAATACCACCGTAATCGCTTCATTAGAAACACCCAATATTTTTGCGATACTCATCGCTGCTAAAATATTTTCTAAATTATGTTGACCAGGTAAAACGATATCGCCTACTTCAACAACTTTTTCACCTTTAAAACAAAGAGCATTCTCTTTTATACACGCACCATCTTCAATTTCTTTCGTTGTCGAGAATAGTACTTTTTGCCCTTTACTATAAGCAGATAAAGCCATCACATCTGCATCATCTGCATTTATTACACTATAATCATTTTCTGTTTGGTTTTTAAAAATATTTGCTTTTGCTAAACCATATTCCTTCTTCGTCCCGTGATAATCTAAGTGGGCCTCAAATAAATTTAAAAACGCAGCAATTTTAGGTTGGAATAATTCTACTCCCATCAGTTGGAACGATGAAAGTTCTGTAACTACAACTTCATTTTCTTTTGCATCCTGTGCTACTTCACACGCTACAGTTCCTATGTTCCCTGCAATTACAGGATGCTTTTGTCCTTCTTTTAGCATTTCAAATGCAAGCATTGTCGTCGTCGTTTTACCGTTAGACCCCGTAATCCCAACAAATGGCGCTTCTGAAATACGATATGCTAATTCAACTTCCGTAACAATTGGAATTTGCTTCTCTTTCGCAGCAACTAATATTGGATTAGAATACGGGATTCCTGGATTTTTTACTACAAGAGAAATATTCCTCTCTAACAATTCTAAAGGATGACCACCGCATACAACGTCCATTCCTTTTGCTTGTAATTCTGCAGCAAGTACATTATCCGCTAAAGGCTTTCCGTCATTTACAATTACATTTGCCCCTAATTTTTGTAACAGCGTAGCTGCTGCATAACCACTTTTTGCAATGCCTAATACAAGAATATTTTTATTTTGAAATTCAGTTACAGTTTTCAATTACATCCACACCCCGATATAAATTCCTAACACAGCTAATAAAAATCCTACAGACCAAAATGTCACAACAACACGCCACTCTGACCAACCACATAATTCATAATGATGGTGTAATGGACTCATTTTAAAGACACGTTTTCCTGTTGTTTTAAAAGAAATGACCTGAATAATAACAGATAAAGTTTCCATTACGAATACTCCACCAATGATTACAAGTAGTAATTCTTGTTTTAATAAAATCGCTACAGCTGCAATGGCTCCACCTAAAGCTAAGGAACCTGTATCTCCCATAAACACTTTCGCTGGATTTGCATTGAATACTAAAAATCCAAGTACAGCTCCTACAACTGCCATACAGAATATCGCTACTCCAAATTGCTCTTGCGCTACTGCAATAATACTAAACGCTCCAAATGCAATAGCAGCTGTTCCTGATAATAAACCATCTAAACCGTCAGTTAAGTTAACTGCATTTGATCCACCAATAAGCATAAATAATACAAGTACAAAATACGCCCAACCTAGTTCAAACTTAACATCTGTTCCCGGAATCATGATGTATGTGTGGAACGCTTGCCCTTTTCCAATTAAAAAGAACGCAATAGCAATAACAAGCTGACCTACTAATTTTTGTTTTGATGTTAAACCAAGATTTCTCTTCTTAACTACCTTTATGTAGTCATCTAAAAACCCAATTAATCCGTAGCCAAATGTCACTAATAATAATAACGAAACCTCTGCACCTAAATGATTAAACTTAATCGCCATAATAAGTGAAGTTACCATCATAGATACATATATGACAATACCACCCATTGTAGGTGTCCCTGATTTTTTTTGATGTGACTTTGGTCCCTCATCACGAATACTCTGTCCGAACTTTAATTTCCTTAAAAATGGAATAAACAATGGCGAAAGGGCAACAGAAATTAAGAATGCTACCCCAGCCGTTACTAATAAACCTTGCTCAAGCACATGTAGTCCTCCTCTCACGTTGTTACTCTTCGTTGTTTAAACGCTCTGTAATTGCTTCTTTAGCGACTTCACGATCGTCAAAATGATGAACGTCTTTACCAATAATTTGATACGTTTCATGACCCTTACCAGCAATAATGATGATATCTTCAGCTTTCGCGTTAGCAATTGCATGGTATATCGCTTCTTTTCTATCAATAATTACTTCATAATTATTCCCATTTGCACCCTGCACCATATCATCTAAAATAGCCCCTGGCTCTTCACTTCTTGGATTATCTGAAGTGTAAATTGCATGAGTTGCATATTTTGTTGCAACACTTGCCATGATTGGTCTCTTTGTTCGATCTCTATCTCCACCACAACCGACGATGCAATATACATCGCCTTTTGCAAACTGTTTTGCTGTTTTTAATACATTCTCTAAGCTATCTGGTGTATGTGCATAATCAACAATAACTGTATAATTTTGTCCACCATCAACTACTTCAAAACGTCCTGGAACTCCAGCTAGTTGCTTTATTACATCAATAACCGTTTCTAAACTTACACCAGAAACAAGTCCTGCCGCTGTTGCCGCTAGTACGTTATATACATTAAATTTCCCAATCAATTTCATCGTAACATTTACACTTTCATACGGTGTTACAAGCGTAAATGTAGTTCCACCACTCGTCATAACGATATCTTTGGCCATAATATCACTTGTTGTATCAATTCCATACGTTACAACAGTTGCCGCAGTACTTCTCATATATTCCCCAGTTACAGCATCATCGTTATTCAGTACCGCGTACTTTTCACGATCATGGTTATAACTATTGCCAAGTTGTGCAAATAGCAACCCTTTTGCATGTTTATATTCTTCCATCGTTTTATGATAGTCTAAATGATCTTGTGTTAAATTTGTAAACACTGCTACATCGTAATCACATCCGTGTACACGACCAAGATCTAAAGCATGTGACGAAACTTCCATTACTGTACTATCTACACCGTGCTCAACCATTTTTAAAAATGTCTGTTGAAGTGTTAGTGCATCTGGTGTTGTATTTTTCACCTCAAATGTTTCATCACCGATTTTCATATTAATCGTTCCAATTAGCCCCGTTTTATGACCATGTGCGCGCATAATCTCATCCATAATATGCGATGTTGTTGTCTTTCCATTTGTACCTGTAATTCCGATTAAATGTAACTTGTGTGTTGGTTGACCATAAAAATAATCAGCTAAAACCGCTAACGAACGAAAAGTGTTTTTCACAAGTACAACTGGAACGTCAACATCAATTGGTCTTTCCGCAACAATAGCAGCCGCTCCTTGTGCCGCTGCTTGCTTAGCAAAATCATGGCTATCAACCGTATATCCTTTCATACATACAAATAAGCTTCCCTCTTTCACTTTACGTGAATCAGCTTCTATAGATGTGATTTCTGGATTTTCTTTTGGAACAACTGGAAAATCATGCAAACATGATAAAAGTGTATGCAACTTCATTTCACTAAACCCTCTCTACATTGTGTATTTATCTCTTTTTTAATAAGCAACACGTTACCTCCTAAATATGTAAAATAGGAGGTAAGTGCTACTGTGTCTAATAAATAGACTTATTTATAATTGGGGCTCTTACAGCCTCAAATTAAGTAACTCTTCTATAAAGAACTCACTTCCACCAATTGTACCATAAAACGTACTAGGTTACCTTTAATTCCCGAAGTAAATTCTAATTTTTGAGCCTTCTTTCACTTTAGCTCCTGCTTCTGGGGATTGTTTAATTACTTTCTCTCCGTCTCCACTTATATCAAGCTTCAAATCGACGAGTTGTGTCTGTAAGTCTTTCTTTTTCATACCAATTAAATTCGGAACTTCCACAGTTGGTGTATCGCCCCATTTATATTCTCTCTCAACTTGTTCTTTTCTCGGTTTCACTCCCATAACAGGAAGTGCATCCCGAAGAATATTCCCAACAATTGGAGCTGCTACTACTCCACCAAATTGCGTTACACCTTTCGGATTATCAACAGCAACATAGACAACAATTTCCGGATCATCTGCTGGAGCAAAACCGATAAAAGATACTATATAATTATTCTCTAAATATTTACCATCTTTCACCTTTTGAGCCGTACCTGTTTTTCCACCTACACGATACCCATCAATGAAAGCACCTTTACCAGATCCCTTTGCTACAACATTCTCTAATGCATACCGAACTTTTTCTGAAGTTTCCTTGGAAATAACTTTTCTTTTTTCCACAGGTGTCTTTTTACTTACAACTTGATTATTTTTCGGATCAATAAATTCCTTAGCTATATACGGTTGATACAATGTCCCACCATTTACAGCCGCTGCTACTGCTGCTACTTGTTGAATTGGTGTTACAGAAACTCCTTGACCAAATGAAGTAGTTGCTTGCTCGACTGGACCGACTTTATCTAAATTAAATAAAATCCCACTACCTTCACCTTGCAAATCAATTCCGGTTTTCTGTCCAAAGCCGAAATTACGAATGTATTTAAACAATCGGTCTTTACCAAGACGATCACCAAGTTCAATAAATCCTGGGTTACATGAGTTTTGAACTACTTCTAAAAACGTTTGGCTACCATGGCCTCCCGCTTTCCAGCATTTCAATCTAGCTCCACCCACCTCAGCTGCTCCATCATCATAAAACGTATCTTTCTCTAAGTCTACTAAATTTTCATTCAAGGCTGCTGCTAACGTAATGATCTTAAATGTTGAACCAGGCTCATACGTACTCCATACTGGTAAATTTCTATTATACACTTCTGGAGAAACACTTTGAAAATCTGCTGGATCAAAACTCGGCCGACTCGACATACCTAAAATTTCACCATTTTTCGGATTCATTGCAATCGCAATCATACCATCTGGATTATATGTCGACTCTGCAATATTCATTTCTCTTTCCATAATTCTATTAATACGTGCATCAATTGTTAAACCTAAATTCAAACCAGCTTCTGGTTTTTTGAAATCATCGCCAACATTAGGCATCCTTTGGCCTTTTGCATCTGCAAAAAAACGCACATGACCTTCATCACCATTTAGCTCTTTATCATAATATTTTTCCAATCCCATAAGACCTTGGTTATCACTACCTGCAAACCCTAATACGTGTGATAAAAAGTTGCCAAATGGATAGTACCGGATAGAGTCCTCTGCGATATAAACACCTTTCAAACTTAATCCTCGTACCTCTTTCGCTTTATCATGTGATATTTTTCTTCCACCTTTATCTAACCTTACAATCGATTCTTTTTTTGTAATCCGCTTATAAACCTCATCTTTTTCCACACCTAATACTGCAGCTAACTTCTCTGCAGTCTCTGCTGGTTTTTCAATTTGCCTCGGTACAACAAAGACAGTTGGGGCACTTTTATTCGTAGCAAGTTCCACACCATTCCGGTCTAAAATCTTCCCACGTTCAGGTTCAAAAGTAATATTACGACTCCATGAATCTTTCGCACGATCCGTTAACATATTCCCAAGAAAAAATTGCACATATCCAAGACGAATATCGATGATAGTGAAAATAAGTATACCTGATATGAGTATAAAAATAAGTCTTTTTCTAACTGTTACATTTGATACACGCATATTGGAACAAGCCTCCCTTACGCCTAGCTTGTTCCAATATATGCTTGTACTTATTTAATTAGAACTTCTTCTCTTTTACCATTACTGTTTTTCTGCTTCTTGTTGTGGTTCAAGTGGTGGTACAAGTGTTACACCTAACTCTGTACCAGGTTGTAACAATGTTCCTTCTGCCACACTTTGTTCAGTTACATATCCGGTACCAGTAGGTTTTAGGTTAAGCTTTAATGTTTTCGCTAAATTCATAACATCACGCAGTGCCCAGCCTTGTATATTTGGCATTGTAGGTTTATCTCCTACTAAGAAGACTCGGTCACCTTTTAATGTTTGCTCAGTTGCTTTTGGCACTTGTTGCTGCACTTTCCCTTCACCTAATACGATTGGACGAAGTTTTGCTTTATCAATTGCTTTTTTCGCTTCTTCCATCGTTTTCCCTGTTACATCCGGAACGACAGTTTGTTGTTCTTTCACATATTTTTTCGGGTCTTTTATTTCATTTGGCTTAATCTTTAAATACTCTAAACTATTTTTAGTTACATATTTAAAAATATCAGCTAAAGGCTGTGCGCCATTCTCATCATCTTTCAATTTCGGCTGTTTTACAGCTACATACACAACAAGTTGTGGATCGTCCATAGGTGCCATCCCTAAGAATGAGAATATATAATTCTCTCTTCCCGTCATATAGCCACCTTTTCCATCCGGAATTTGCGCTGTCCCTGTTTTACCACCAACTGAATACCCATCAACTTTATAAGCAGTTCCTGTTCCTTTCGGCGATGTAACAACACGTTCTAATAACTGTCTTACTTGCGCTGCTGTTTCTTTCGTAACAGGTTTTCCCACTTCCTCTGGCTTATGTTCTAATTTTACTTCGCCTGTTATTGGATCTACAATTTTATCAATTGTATAAGGCTTCATCATTTTTCCATCATTTGCAATAGCAGTTGCAGCTTGCACAAGCTGAATTGGCGTTACAGTAGAACCTTGTCCAAAAGCTGTTGTTACTTGCTGTATTTGTTGATCAAATACAATTGCATTTGAACCTTCACCAGGTAAATCAATGTTCGTTTTTTCATCTAATCCAAAACTATGAATATACTTTCGGAAACGTTCGGGGCCAAGTTTTTGATCCCCTAAAATTGCAAACGCTACGTTGGAAGAACGCTCTACCCCTTCATCAAATGTGATAGATCCCCATCCAGCGCCGCCGTTATGATCTTTTATTTTTCGGTTCCCGACTTGATATGTACCAGACTGATAATAATCTTGTCCTTTATACACACCTTCATTAATAGCTGCTGCTAACGTGAAAATTTTCATTGTTGATCCAGGTTCAAATGCATTTGCAATTGCATCATTGAAGAAATATTTAATTTGACGATCATTTGGATCATAACTAGGTTTACTAGACATCGCTAATATTTTCCCTGTTTTTGGATCCGCAACAATCCCTATTAAACTTTCTGGGTCGTAATGCTTACTTGCAGCTTTCATCGCATCTTCTAAATAACTTTGAATACGTTGATCTATCGTTAAATACGCGTTATCTCCGTTTTTAGGTGCCTCTACGTTCACTTTTCCACCGTCAAGAGACACTCCTTTACGATCGCCTGTATAAGCTACTTTGCCGTTAGAAGCACTTAAATATTTATCTAAACTTTTTTCTAAACCAAATTGCCCTACCGAAGTCCCCTTTTCATTCGGTTTAGCATGGCCTATAACGTAAGATGCAAAATCACCGTTCGGATACACTCTTGCATTCTCAGTAATAAAAGATATGCCTGGCAATTTCAATGCTTCTATTTGTTCCTTCTGTTCTTTCGTCAAATCTTTACCTAGTGTTCCAAATTCGACTTGACTTTTATCTTTTTTATTTAACGTGGCTAAAATCTTCTCTTCATCTTTTCCGAGTACTCCCGCAATTTTCTTTGCAGTATCCTCTTTATTTTCAACATAATTCGCACCTTTTAATTCCGCTACAAGTTTATAAGAGTTTGCATCTTGCGCTAGTACATGACCGTTTTGATCGTAAATCGTCCCGCGATTTGCTTCTAGAACTCCTTTTTTACTATGTTTTTGCTGAGCAAGTTTATCCAAATCTTGATTATGAACAGTTCCTGTTGCTTGTATGTAAAAAAATCGGGCTAACAATAGCAAAAAGAGCAGGAGGAATAAAATCATAAAATACCCTGCTCCCTTATTGGTATGAAATTTAGTCATATTTCTCTTCATTTTCCCTTCACACCTATTGCCTTATTTGAGGCCCTTCACATTATTCGCATTAATTTCTAGCCCGTGTTTTTTTGCAACTTCAGCGATTCGTTCATAGCGACTTAACTTCTCTACTTCAGCCTGTAACTCTTGATTTTCTTTTTGCTGCTGTACAATTTTTTGTTCTATCGTCGCTGCTTCTACATTAACTTGATAAAGGCCTGCTTTATTTCCAATAAACGCTACACAGGCATACAATAAAAAGCCAATAAATGCTACATACAACAGTTTTTCGATTCTTGTAATCTTCGCTTTAGCTTTTGGCTGAACCATCTGCTGTGGGGGCGTTTGAATCTGTATCTCTTCTTGCGCTTGTTGTTTGTACTTTACAGCTAAGTTACTCATACCTCTCTCCCCTTTTTATCGTTTTTCAGCGATTCTCAATTTCGCAGAACGCGCTCGATTATTTTCTTCTAACTCTATATCAGAAGGTAAAATCGGTTTTCTTGTAATAAGTTTTAATTTCGGCTTAAATTCATCAGGAATAATTGGTAATCCTGGTGGCAATTGTGGCGTTGTACTATTTCGCTTAAACGTCGTTTTACAAATACGGTCTTCTAAAGAATGGAATGTTATAACACTAACTCTTCCACCTGGCTTGACCATGTCAATTGCAGATTCCAACGCTTCTTCAAATACTTTCAATTCATCATTTACAGCAATACGGATTGCTTGGAACACTCGCTTCGCAGGATGTCCACCCGTTCTACGAGCAGGAGCTGGAATACCCTCTTTAATTAGTTCTACTAATTCTCCTGTCGTTTCAATAGCTTTATTCTCACGATACGCCTCAATTTTCCTTACTATTTGTTTTGAAAATTTCTCTTCACCATACTGGAAGAAAATTCTTACAAGTTGTTCATATGACCAGCTATTTACAACATCATATGCTGTTAATGGGGCATCTTGATCCATCCGCATATCTAACGGTGCATCATGATGATAACTAAAGCCACGCTCTGGTGTATCTAATTGTGGGGATGAAACACCTAAATCAAATAAAATACCGTCTACTTCTGTTATACCTAATTCCTGTAGTTTTTCAGATAAATAACGGAAATTACTTTTTACTGTTATGAACTGCTCACCGTATGAAGAGAATTTTTCTTTCGCATTTTGAATCGCTATCTCATCTTGATCAAACGCGATTAATCTTCCACCTTCAGTTAATTGGGATAATAAATAAGAACTATGTCCTCCTCCCCCCAGTGTACAATCTACATATGTACCATCTGGCTTTATATCTAAGCCGTCTACTGTTTCCTTCAAAAGCACTGTTACATGTTTAAACATTGTTGCACCTACTCTTTTTCCAATTAATTATGTTGAATGCATCTCCTCCCCCAAACGCATATTTCACGATTAGAGAACGAAATACTATGAAAGAACGACTCATTTAACTTGCCTACAAAGGCAGCATACTATACAAATCGCTATTTTCTTTTATTATATACTAAATTTTATCATCTTTTGCGGGAATTTAAATAAAAAACTGTCGAAAAAGATGATAATACGTTTACATTTTGTGCTATTTTGTCATATATTTAAGTATCCTGCATAATTACGATATTCACTGTTTTTAAATTAATAATTCAGAAAAAATTCACTTCACAGTAAATTCAACAGAACAAAAATAAAATCCTGCTCCTAAGAGCAAGATTCTATAGTTTTATAACATGATGTTTTCCGTCCCAAGAAAACGGTTTTTCCATTACACGATCAACGAAATCCAAACCGAACTGATTTAAATAGTAACATACATTCCACACACGCTCTTGCGGCGCCCCTAATGGACGAAGTGCAAATTGTATGCGACGGAATTTATTTAGCTGTACTTCATGTTTTTTCTCAACATTTCTTTTCAACATTCTTTCCAACAGTTCAATTTGTTCATTAATTTTGAATTCATTTTTCCCTGCAAACGCACTTAATCCAGGATCTATTTTCTTCACAAACTGTTGTAATGACGTATGGATATCAATTATTTCTTTTTTCGCCTCTACAAATCGATCATCTATCGGTTCCTCTATTTGATTAGATAACCAGTCTTCACGCAACTTATCTACGTTATTTAAAAACGGATCACTGTCTTGCAATTGCAAATCGTATAAATCTGTCGCTATATCCCTCTCTACATAAGTGATTGTAATACGCGGAACGACAGGCGGCATTTGGAAACCAATCGTATGGAAAACTTGTTGCAATTCACTCCAGTAAGCTAATTCCCCTGGTCCTCCAATAAACGCAAGCGTAGGAAATAGATACTCTTGCATAAGAGGGCGCGTTACAACATTATTACTAAAGCGTTCCGGACTTCTTTCCATCTCTTCCATCAATTCCTCATATGAAAAGGAATACGCTCCATCCTTCCCTACAAACTTCCCTTGATCGTCTTCAAGTAATACTCGCTCATTATCAATTTCCATGAATATATGTACTGCATTATACTTTGTTTCAATAATTGGTTTATATCCTAATTCTTTAATTACTTCCTGTTGGTTATGAAGCCCCTCTTGCACTTCTTTATACTTACCTATAATTCGCTTGAAAAACGGCACTTCTAATTTTCTTAATTCAGGATGATGCGAATCAACAAGAATTAAACCAGAATTAACGAACATTTTCATAATAAGATGGGCAAAGAAATCTACATACGTATTCGATTTCCCCAAAGAATCATCAATAAATTGCAGTACATCCTTTGTAAAATTCGTTTCAGGGTATGTTTTGAAAATTTCTTCAATCCACTTTCTACAGTCTTCCAAAGAAAGCTCGGACTCTGAAGCACTCGCCACTTTCGGATTACGGTCATGAAAAATAGTCTTTTTTATTTTTTTATTCTTCGTTACAAAAGTATGATTAATTTCATCCATATCATGGTCTTCACCAGCAATCCAGAAAACAGGAACGACTTTAACACCTAAACTTTCTTCCTTTTCCCTCGCAAGCTGTAAAACTGAAATAATTTTATGAATTGTATAAAGTGGTCCAGTTAATAACCCAGCTTGTTGTCCAGCTATAACAACATATGTATTTTCATCTCCAAGCGCTTTTACATTTTGAATCGTAGCTTCTCCCGCTTGTAATTTTGTATTATATTCTAATAAATGCGCTACTAAATCTTGGCGGAAAAACTCCCTCTCACACAAATCATGTACACGCTGTTTAAAAGCATCTTCTGTTAACATATAGTCAAAACACGACTGTATCTCTTTTTTACCGTTCATATAGTCCGCTACAACACCTTGTTGCGGAACAGAGATTTCTTTTATCTCCATATAATTCTTCCTTTCGTATCCTGTTCTCTCACCAATCCACATTGTAGTCAATGTTGCACGTAAAAGCAAAGAATTACACTTATTCTTTTTCTTCTAATCCTTTTATTGCATCGAACAAAAATTGCAGTGTCGGAACAGATCGTTGCTGTTTCTTAGCTTCTTCTATTACATATCCAACAATCGCACCGATTTCCGTTTGTCTATTTGCCCTTACATCTGCCAGCATAGATGATGTATTACGAGACGTTCTTTCACATACGCGATGTACCATTTTCCATACCATTTCTTTTTCTTCTTTAACAAGAAAAACGACTTCCTGAAAAACTTGCTCCATCAATCGATAAAAAAACGGGTTCGTAATCAACTCTCCGTTCTGGACTTGTAATAATGCTGTCAATGGATTGATACATACATTAACTACTAATTTTTTGTGCATGACATCCTTCCAATCATCTTCTATTTGAATCGGAAAATGAGGAAATGGAAAGCAATTAAATATTTTTTTAAAATGTATAGACTGGCCGTGCACGATTCCAAACTTCGTTACACCTATCCCCGTATGATAAACGATATGTCTTTCTTCTTTTTTTGCACCATGCTCTACAATCCCAACCGCAATATTTTTATTCCTTATTTGCTGCATAGCATGAAGGTGCGACATTCCGTTTTGCAAAAAGATTAATGAGGATTCCCCTCGCACAAAAGGTAGTATGTCAGTTATATGATATTGCTTAACAGCAATAAATATATAGTCTAGCTTCTGGTCTAGCATACTTTCTATTGGTAAAACAGGTGGGAATACGGTTTCACGTTTTTCCTCCCTCATACAAGTTACACCCGTTCTATTCAATTCCTCAGCCTGTTTAGCTGTCCTTGTAAACAACGTAACATCTTGATTACTTTTTTGTAAATAAAATGCATATAACAGACCGATAGCTCCTGGTCCCACAACTCCGATTTTCATTTTCACACAAGGAACTCATATAAATACGTTACACAAGTCCCTTTCCCTCCCCCTTTTTATCCCGCAAACGCCTGATTGGTGCGGAATCATAATTAACTAAAGGTGAACAAATCCCATCGATTACAGTTTCACTTTACCTTTCTCAATTCCATGAACATAGTTTACAATTTCATTGCTCTTTAACAAACAAATGCAACCTCTACTTTCAATATGTATATACTACCTATTAATATGCTTCTACTCTTAGTTTAGCAAATCCTCAAAAAAATAATAAAAGAAATATACTATCTTCTTCATAAAAATAAAAAAATGAGTTATAATATTATTATAAATATTTTTACTTTTCTGCATTCAACGAGACAAGAAAAGGATGTGATGTTATGGGATTCCCAAAAGTTGAGCGCTTGCTCATCAATTATAAAACATTAGACGAATTTAAAAAATTTAAAGGTTGCGGAGCTCAAGAACTATCCATGTTAGAAGAATTACAGGCAAACATTATTGAAAACGATAGTGAATCTCCATTTTACGGTATTTATTATGGCGGATCACTAATTGCACGTATGAGTCTATATATGAAAAGGCACGGCGGGGAACCATTCGAAATTACAGGTACTTACCTAGAACTCTATAAACTTGAAGTGTTACCAACTTTCCAAAAACAAGGATTCGGAGAAATGCTTGTAAATTATGCGAAGGGGCTACAGTTCCCAATTAAAACGATCGCACGTATCCATTCAGCTGGTTTTTGGGATAAATTAAATTTCCAGCCTGTATCAGTACCTGATGGTGATTTTTATGTTTGGAACCCAGAAACAAATTTGAATACGGTTACAAACGAAGAGTCTGCATAAGAAATAAAAAAACAGCTACATAGCAGCTGTTTTTTTATTTCTTTAACTTTTCTAATTTCCCATTCGAACGAGCGCTATTTCTTTCCGCTACCATTACACTTCTTTTTTGGTCGATATAATCAAGCAATGTTCTATACTCTTCCTCATATACTGATAATCGCTCCAAAAGACTCTCTCTCTCTGTTTGTAACGATTCAATTTGCTGTTGCAACACCATTAAAGAGTTTTCATCTTTATAATTTTGCAAGAAATCAATAACATCATTCAATGTAATTGACGTATGCTCTACTACCTTTGTCTCTTTTACTTCATAATTTTCTACTTTACGTAGTTGCTTCGCTTCTTCAATACGTTCTTTGTATTGCTTTCTAACGTAAGAATTCCATCTAAAGCCACATGCTGCTGGTGTACGAGATAAATGTCTTCCCACTTCTTTAAAGGCAGATAATTGCGTTCCACCTTCTCGAATATGCCGGAGTACTACTTCTGCCAGAAGCAAATCTTCATCATCAGTCCAAGCATCTTGTCTTGTTGTCGCCATCTCTCTAGTCCTCCCTATGCATTTTTTATTAAGCATATGCAGTTACTAGAAAAGATAGAATACAACAAATAAAGAATAAGACAAAAAAAATAAACGCAGAAGATATCTTCTACGTTTATTTTCCCGCAATTACTTGCTGATTACTTCTTTACCTTTGTAAGTACCGCATGCTTTACATACACGGTGAGCTAATTTCGCTTCACCACAGCTTGGGCACTCTACCATACCAGGTACTGATAATTTGAAATGCGTACGACGCTTTCTTTTTACTGTTTTAGAAGTTCTTCTAAAAGGTACAGCCATTCTTCCCACCTCCTTAAAAGAAATAGTTATTTTCATATGAAGGCCTAAACCAGTCTTCCGATTATTTGTCAAAAAACTTTGCAAGTCCTGCTAATCGTGGATCAACAGTCTTTTCTTTGTTTTCTTCCGAAATCACTTGCCAGTCTTGACCTTGCATCGGTGCTCCACCAGAAACATCATCACTGAAAATTTGCATTGGAATCTCCAAAAGTATATTTTCCTTGATTACGGGCAGTAAGTCAAGTACTTCTCCTTCTAAACAATGAATTTCAGCTTCAGTTTCAAATTCTTCTTGTGAAGTTTGGAACACCTCAGTTGTTTTAATGTCAAATGGTAATGTCACATCTACTAAAGAGCGAGAACATGGTAAAACCATGCTTCCAGTTATATGTAGATGGAACGTAAACTTACCGGAGCCAAAATCAACTCTTCCTGTTACATGAGCAGGATTAATTTCACGAATATCTTTCTCGACCTCTTGTAGCTCACTTACATCTACCATCTCATCCAATGTCAATCCTTTATTTCTCAATTTATTCAATTGATGGATGGACCATTTCATATCATATCACCTCAAGGCAACAAACAAAATTATAGCTAGCCATTTTATATTTGTCAATGTTTTTTCTTTACACTATAATGAAGTCATCATAGTAAATAATATATAGAGTATCACGTTTTTGAAAAAGATGCTACATCGAAAGGAGAGATTACCATAAAAGCCAGTGGTATTGTTGTTGAATATAACCCTTTTCATAACGGTCATGATTATCATGTGCAACAAACAAAAAAGTTAACACACGCCGATATTACAATCGCTGTTATGAGTGGCCCTTTTTTACAGCGTGGTGAGCCAGCACTCATATCCAAATGGTATCGTACCAAAATGGCCTTATCATGCGGTGTAGACCTTGTTGTAGAGCTTCCATACGCCTTCTCAACACAAAAGGCTGAAACCTTTGCAAATGGCGCTATTTCTATTTTAAACGCCCTGCGTGTTTCTGAAATTTGTTTCGGTAGTGAAGATGGGCAGATTGAAAATTTTCATAACACCATCTCTGTGCAAAAAAATGAAGAAGATACTTTTAATCATCTTGTAAAGCAATTTATGAATGCAGGTAACAGTTACGCAAAAGCTACATCTGAAGCCTTCCTACACATTTTACCATCCGAAAAAAACATAGACATGTCACAACCGAATAACATATTAGGATTCCAATACATGAAATCAATTTTCTTACAAAATAGTTCTATGCAAGCACAAACGATAAAAAGATTCGCATCTCATTATCATGATGAAACATTTAGCGACCAACATATTGCAAGCGCAACTAGTATTCGTAAACAACTTTTTAGCGAAAATAGTTCTTTTACAGAAATTGAGCCTTTTATCCCAAAAGCGACTGCTTCTCTTTTAGCAAGTTACAAACAAAACTACGGGATATTACATAATTGGGAACAATACTTTTCATTTTTCAAATACAAACTCATGACGATGTCTCCAGAAGACTTACGACATATATATGAAATAGAAGAAGGTTTAGAGCATCGTATTTTATCAAAAATACAAAACAGTTCCTCCTTCCATTCATTCATGGAAGCATTAAAAACGAAACGTTATACATGGACTAGATTACAAAGAGCTTGTACACACATTTTAACAAATACAACAAAAGAAGAAATACATAGCGCAAATATAGAGCAGCATGCACCGTACATTCGTCTACTAGGCATGTCACAAAAAGGACAAACTTACCTTTCAAAAAACAAGAAAAAAATAGAACTTCCTATCCTTACCCATACAAAAACATTTGACCATCCTACTTTACATATAGAGCGAAAAGCCAATTCTGTATATTTCTCCATCATGCAAGAACCATTACGAACACAACTACTAAAACAAGATGCAACACACCATCCAATTCGTTATGATGAAACAACTGCAAAATTTCTATAAAAAAACCTCTCTTTTTCAGAGAGGTTTATTTTTTCTCGCCCATTTTTTCCAAATACAGCAATGCATCATCCAGCGTATCAACTGGTACAACTTTCATTTTTGTTTTAATATCTTTCGCAGCCTCAAGCGCATCTTTATAATTCGATTTCTCCGCACCTTTTTCATTTGGCGCAAAGAACACTTCAGCACCAGCATCACTTGCAGCAACCACTTTTTGCTGAATACCACCAATCGGGCCAATTTCTCCCTTTTCATTTATCGTCCCTGTTCCAGCTATTTCATGCCCTCTTGTTAAATCATCTTCCACAAGTTGATTATATATTTCTAATGTAAACATTAGGCCTGCCGATGGTCCGCCTATTTCATGAGAATCAATTTTCACTTTCGGATCTACCACTAATTCTCTTTCAGTAACGATAGAAACCCCTATACCAACACGCCCATTTCCATTCGGAATGGTCTTTACATTTAAATTTTCTTTTAACTGTTTTCCATTTCTCTTGTACTCAATATTTACTGCTTCCCCTTCTTTTTTCCCTGTCATATATTCAATAAATTGCTCCGTCTTTTCAAATGTTTTTCCGTCGACAGCTATGATGACATCTCCAAGCTTAAGCTTTCCTTCTGACGGCATCCCTTTCGCTACTCCTGCAACCAATACACCTTTATTTTCAAAAGAAACAGTACGGTTTGCACGTTTATACGCATTATAGATTGCTGCATTTTGCGAATCTTTCATCGCATAATTTTGGCGAAATTGATATTCTTCATCACTCTCACCTTTTTGCAATATTTCTTCCGCTTTCGAAATATGTGTATATTTATTAAACTGTGCTGCTATTAAATTCACCACATTTGCTGGTCCCATTGAAACCGTAACAAGCATAAAATCACCGGATTCTTTCGTTCCACCCTCAACTTGAACGTAAGGCTCTAATTTGGCCGCCATTCCTGGTTTTGTTACATAGTATGGTAAACGTACGTAAACAAGTAACATCGCCAATATAACCCCTATTAAAATTGCATATATAAACCGAAAACGCTTAAACATTATGTTTCTCCTTCCACTGCTCAATTAATAAATAAATATTTGCAACATGTTTTTCCGCCTCTACTTCTCCAACTCGAATAATGTCTTCAATGTTTGTAAAAGCACGTGAACTAAATTGTTCTACAGCTGGTCGCATCATTAAATCCGATGCAATTTGTCGATTCATCACCAGCTCATGTTGCATAATTTCAATACTCTGCATAATTACATCATAAATAGACGTAACCTCTCCATTCACTTTAATCGGCGATACATCAACAGCAATAACAATATCGGCACCTAACTCTTTCACAACCGATACTGGAATGCGATCAATCACTCCGCCATCCACCAATAATCGTCCATCTATTTTTTCTGGTACAAACACTCCAGGTACAGATATGCTAGCTCTCACAGCCTCTGCAACAGGACCACTTGTAAAAACTACTTTTTCCCCCTTCAAGATGTCAGTAGCCACAACAGCCGTCGGGATATCTAACTCTTCTAAATTTTTATTATATGTAAACATTTTAATCATATCTTTGACACGTTTTCCAGCAATAAATCCCATTTTCGGAACTGTAAAATCTAAATAATATTTCCTCTTAAAAACATTTGCCAGTTTATACAACCTTTCAACGTTTGAGCTAGCTGCATAAAACGTACCTACTAAAGCCCCCATACTACTTCCTGCAATCATATGAATCGGTATACCATTTTCTCTTAAAACTTTTATAACACCAATATGCGCAAACCCTTTTGCGCCCCCAGATCCAAGAGCTAAACCAATTTTCGGTTCTTTCATTTTTCTCACCCTTTAATTTTTTTCATTCCTTTTTCATACTTATGGTCTAAATACACTACATATCTACGTATACTGAAATGAACGTTTTTTGGGACAAAGGGGGATTTACTTACATGTATGAAAAATGGAAAACGGCTTTTCTTACCATATCAACACTGTTTTTAACCTTTTCTCTTGTACTTCACCCCCAAGCTGCTTTGCAAGCTTCCATTCGAGGGTTAAATATATGGTGGGAAGTTGTATTCCCTTCACTTTTACCGTTTTTCATCATTGCGGAACTTCTAATTAGTATTGGTGTTGTAAAATTTATAGGTGTTATATTAGAACCACTCATGCGACCACTTTTTCGCGTTCCAGGGATAGGCGGATTTGTTTGGGCAATGGGAATGGCTTCTGGATTCCCTGCTGGCGCCAAATTAAGCGCTAGACTACGTAAAAGTAATCAGCTAACACAAATCGAAGCAGAACGCCTCGTATCTTTTACAAACTCATCTAATCCACTTTTTATTTTTGGAGCTGTTTCTATCGGTTTTTTCAATAATCCAAAATTAGGAATCGTATTAGCTGCTGCACATTATTTAAGTAACTTTGCCGTCGGGTTATTGATGCGTTTTTACGGCAATAACAATATTTCCACGAAGGATCAACATCCTACTAAAAAACGTCCTTTTCAAAACCCTTTTTCAGTCCTACACGAGACGCGCATGCAAGAGAAAAGACCATTAGGAAAATTACTTGGGGACGCTATCGTTTCTTCTATTCAAACGTTACTTATGATTGGTGGATTTATTATTTTATTCTCTGTTTTAAATAAAATGATTACTGTATTTCATATTACAGCAGCACTTTCTTTTATTATGCAACATATTTTATCATTCTTCCAATTAACTACAGAATTTAGTATTCCAATCTTATCAGGCATTTTTGAAATGACACTCGGTAGCCAAATGATTAGTCAAATAAATGAAACACCCCTCCTGCAGCAAGCTATGGTAACAAGCTTTATTTTAGCGTTTAGCGGCCTTTCTATTCAGGCACAAGTTGCTAGCATATTAGCTGAAACAGACATCCGATTTAAGCCCTATTTTTTCGCACGAATTATCCAAAGTATTCTGGCTCCTATTTTTACTTTTATATTTTGGAAACCATTTTATGAAAAAGTAAGCTCTTTTTCACCTATGCAAAAAGATATCCCCGTATTTTTATCGAATCATTCTTCTATACTGCAAGAAATTTGGACATCTTTTGTACACTATGGACCGATCTTTACTTTATTTTGTTTATATGTATATGTTATCTTATTATTTTTTCGTAGCAACAAAGAAAAACCCCGTTCACTTTAACGGGGTTTGAAACTTTTCTTTTAAAGCACGTTCTACAACAGGAGGTACAAGATCTACTACGCTTCCTCCATATCTCGCAACTTCTTTTACAATGCTCGAGCTTAAAAATGAATATTGGTTATTTGTCATAATAAAAAAGGTTTCAATACTTTCATCTAATTTTCGATTCATAGAAGTAATTTGCATCTCATATTCAAAATCAGAAACCGCTCGTAACCCACGCAAAATCGCGTTTGCATTACGCATTTTCGCATACTCCACTAGTAGTCCACTATGTGAATCTACTTTTACATTCGGGATATCCTTTGTTGCTTCTCGAATTAAATCTAAGCGCTCTTCAACTGAAAAGAACGGTTTTTTTGACGAGTTGTTTAAAACTACTACGTATACCTCATCAAATACTTTTGCTCCCCTTTTAATAATATCCAGATGCCCAAGGGTAATTGGATCAAAACTTCCCGAAGAAATAGCTATACTAGTCATTCCGTCCCCTCACCTTCATACTTATAAATCGATATTGCTGTAATCCCATAATTTTCAGCTCTTACTTTTACAAGACTCCCTATAGAATCAGGTAAAACTACATCATTACCATGCTCTGACATAATTAATCCATCTCTATGTAGCAATCCATGTTGATCCATCACACTAATTAAAGATACAATTTTTTGATCTTTATATGGAGGATCAATTAATATAAGATCGAATGATATTTCACGTTTTATAAGAGCCTTTACCGCACGTTCTGCATCATTTCGATATACTTCAGCTTGTTCCTGTATTCGACAACTTTCTAAATTTTGATGGATTACTTTTATCGCTTTATTATCTCGATCAACAAAAATTGCTTTATCAATCCCTCTACTTATAGCCTCGATTCCAAGACCACCACTACCGCCAAATAAATCAAGAGCGATACCACCATCAAAATAAGGACCTATCATATTAAAGATTGATTCTTTTACTTTATCTGTCGTTGGACGTGTTGTATTACCTGGCACCGCTTTTAGTGGATGCCCTTTACATTTTCCTGAAACTACTCTCATCTGTTGTCACTACCTTTATTTCAATCTATCGAGCAATTATAGAAAACCTTTCTCCATTCGGTAACCGCTACCAAACTATACTATTCCATGAAATTTTCCATTCATTTCTCAACGAACAATAGGAGAACTTTGGCTTAAAATAACCGCTCTGCATTTTTATGTATTCATCTCACTATGCGCTAACACGAACCCATTATGTATATTCGTTTCACTTTATCTTTTTTATCCTATCATAAAATAAAAAAAAGAAAAATAAAAAGCCAAACATAAAATTTAATTTCATGATGTATATCTTCATTTAGATTGGACATAAATAATTATAACAACATCACCTTCGATGTTGTTGCCAACCGCGGAGAAGACTTACGTTTCCCCATAAGTTCTTCCTCCGGTTTCTCCTCTCCCTTTGCCTTCTTACTAGTACATGCTAGTATAAGAAGGGCCCTGCTTTGCAGGGTTTTTTTTCTTTGTCTACTTTTCATTTAAAAAGTGAGATGGTACAGTAAATAAAAGAAAGAGGAGGAAAAAATATGATTCAACGCTTTATAGAACTCGGAGAAGGCTACTCTGATTTATATGAATTACTTGAAATTGCCAAAGCAAATCAAGAACGTATAACACATATGTTACAATTTGAAACGATTAAAAATGAAAAAAAAGTGTGCTCACTTGTTGTAATATTAAAACCAACTACTACTGGTGATTTCCAACCATTATACATATGTCGTGAAGGCATTCCTGTACTTGAAAATAAAAAAAGTAAACGCGTCATTTTATTTGAAGAAACGGCAGAACAACTAGGAAGAAAAGTGACTACCTTTACGGTAAAACCATCCACAACTTTCCCAGAAAAAGAACTGTTTTTCAATCATTTAATTGGTATTTTACGAATGAATAATTTCATTCCTCCAATGAAATAAAGTGTTATTTCAAGTAAAAAAATCCCCTACTAAAATTAGCAGGGGATTTTTTCTATTAACTATAATCGTATTCTTTTGCCCGATCAGGACGTGAATTTTCAAATTCCGTTTTTAAATACGGGCGGTACGACTGTTCTATCTTCTTCACAAAAGGAAGTTTGTTCAACTTTTGCATCATATGCTCAATTTGTTCCATATCACAATATACTACTGCGTATTTTAAGCGTTTTGATATGTAATGTATGTTACCATATTTCCTTAAAATCTTGGCATGTTTCAATGAATGTAAATAAACAATCATACTTTGTCGTTGCCCGAACATAATCTTCTCCATCTTCTCCTTTTAAAAACATATATTTTATATTTTATGAAAACCAATCAGAAATTTATGACATTACAGGACAAACTCTGTATACGTTTTCTTCTATCTTCTAAAAAACGGGGTAATTTACCCCGTTTTACAGCCACAACCTCCGCCGGTACCACAACCGCCACCACAGCCACCAGCATCAAAAAATGGATTTCCTGTTGGAACTTTGATGGAAGAAGACACCTCAGAACCGATTGCTACACTAACTTCATCTAACAACTTTTGCAAAGCTGTTTCTACTCGTTTAAAAGCTGCAACCTTATCATGTAAGTCTACAGAACGCTTTAACTCCCTCATTTTCGTCGAAACGAAAGTATAATCAGGATGGTATTTACCGAAACGTTGCACTTCTTCATATCGTTCTTTCATCGCTGTAAATTGCTGAATTAACGTCTGAACTTCCATATCTTCATGCAATTCTTTATAACACTTACGATAGTCTTCTGCTATATCTGAACAGATAATCGCTTTTGCAAGCTGCTCTGCCTTATCTAATATCAATACGCTTTCCAGCGTCGCTACAATCATGAGAGACACCTCCGAGTATTCATCATACCACATTTAGAATAGAACTACTAATTGAAGTGTCTCACTAAACAGAAAGATATCACTCTAACTATTTTCCGTATAACCCTAGCACATACTTATACATTAATATGTTCCGCAATATTATATTTCAGAACATCCCATTTCCCACTATTTTCTTTCACATAACTAATACATGCATTTTTTAATGGTGTCTTAAAGGAAATATCTTCCGGTGCAATTGCATGTAAAATTGCTTTTATCGCATGTGAATGAGCTACAATGATAATACGTTTGCCAGAATGAGTTTCTGCAACATCTTTTATAGCAGCAAAGCAACGAGTTACAATCTCGTCATCTTGCTCCATACCTTCTACTTTACCTTCTGCAATTAGCTCCCTAACAGTCGCAACCGGCTTCCCAGAAGCTTCCCCAAAATTACGTTCAACAAATCGCTCATCTAATAAAATCGATTGCAATCCTGCAGCCCCTGCAATTTCCTTAGCTGTTTCGTGCGCTCTAATTAATGGGCTACTTATAATTACATCCCATGCTTCCGCTTGCAAAGCAACTGCACTTTGACTTGCTTGCTTCTTTCCCACTTCATTAAGTGGAATATCTTCACGTCCCTGAATAATCTCTTGAAAATTCCAATCAGTTTGTCCATGTCGTACTAAACAAATTTCCGTCATGCTCATGCTGCAACTCCTTTTTAAATAATCCGCTTCTATTGTATCAAAAGTTCTGCATGACGGACATAGTTTTCCCTTCCAATTATGTTGTATTTTGCTGCTTCATATACTGAAACATATCGATCATAATGGAGGCAACTGCCAATTGGTTTTGAAATTTCTCAACTTTATCTGGTATCGTTTTTTTGAAATGCTGCATAGCCGCTAACTCAAATGCCTCTTTTTCTTCAGGGTTTCGCGTTAGTTTTCTATACCAGTACGGTTGCTCCCTAATATAGCGAGATAAATCCTCATCAGCCTTTATAAACTCCATAATTTCTGCTCTCATCCGCTTTCCCCCTAATCCTTCTGAAAGAAAAATGGATTATTTTCGGAAGTACTTTCTTCTTGCCGCGCGGGCTTCCCTTGAAATTGTTGAAAAACTTGTTGCACACTACCAATAGCACTCGTCACATTAGCTAAATGGTGTTGCATCTGTTCCACATCTAGCTTTTTAAAGAAAGAAAGCATTTGTCCCATCACATCAGCAGTTTTTTCCTCTTCAGTTCGATTATCTTTTTCTTTTTCTTTTTCTTTTTCTTTTTCTTGTTTATTTTCTTTTACCGAAGAAAAAGCTGGTGCTCCATCAGGCCTAAAAGTTGCCCATATCGGATCTTCTTCACCAAGTAAGTACCATTCTTCATAAAACTGTTGCCAAGTTTTGTGACCACTTCTAACCTCATGAACCATTTTAGGGTGATGGTTTACAAACTCTTTAAACTGTTGAACCGATGGATGTAACGGCCCTTTTGTTGTTGGCATAATCCTCACCTCTTCATGTATATCTACTATATAGTAAGAAAAAAAAGGCACATGGTTCGCCTATTTTTAGACGATTCATGCACCTTTTTATCCTGCTATTTGCATACGGTAAGATTCCGACCTACACTTCAGTGAATACGAAGTACTTAAACGTGAGGTGTCCCCTACACAACTTAAAATTTCACTTTATTTTCGAATAAAGTTTTGTGTATAAAACTTATCGTATACCCCAACACCTAATCCTGTAAATTGTTCATTTAATACATTCTTTCTATGCCCTTCACTATTTAACCAACCTTGCACCGCCGCAATTCCATCACTATGTTGCGCCGCTATGTTCTCACCAGCAAGTTGAAACCCGACTTTCCCGCGCTGTAAACGATCTCCTAACGTACCTAGTGTAGGTGAATCGTGTGAAAAGTAATTATTATCCTTCATATCTTTACTATGCCCTATAGCCACCTCTGCTGTTTGTTGATCCCAAGCTAACAGCGGTAACTTATGGCGACTTCGAATAATATTTGTTAAATCAAAAATTTGTTGCATATTCCCATTCTCTATTTGTTTCATTTTATCTGGAGTCAATGGTTGTTCAGCTAGTAATTCACCCGAATAAACAAGCTGATACGGTCTTTGGCGTAATAACGTTTCATCATCCATATAACGAACACCAACAAGCTCATGTGTAAAATGATCAAAATATAATTGTGCCCAGCCATCTTCTACAGGTATTAATGGTTGTTCCATCACTTCCGTGTCAGATAACTCAAATTGATAACTATTTTTCCCTCTTTTTAACGAAATCTCATGCGAGAGTGGATTCTTTTTATACACTTCTTCATACTTTTCATTTATATAATAAGGCGGCACCTTAACTTGCTCACCAGCGACATACGCCGTTACAACTTTTCGTTCTGCAACTCCAAATTGCACATACTTAGTTAAATCTTGATTATATACCCACCATTCATATCCGTAAGCAGATGGCTCTATTCGAGATGGTTCGCCCCATTTTGCTAATAAATTTTCAGAGTCCCCACCAATCATATTTAAAACAGTATCGGAAGAGTCTTCATTTACTTGTTTTTTCTTTTTCACGATTTTATTTTCTTGCTTTGATTGAGATGGGGTTAATATATATTGTGAAACGAGTAATTTCCCGTATAAATCAACAGCTAAAATTAAAAATGTAATCATTACGATACGCAATAATTTCTTCAATCGATATACCTCCTGCACAAAACATAAAATTGAGATATACACAAATCCTTTTCTTTCCTTTTTTGTGTGTACCGTACTCTTTTCACTATATCATATTTTCGCAAAAAAAGTCTGGATTCTACCTTTTCTCTCAATATGAATTGCACTTTC